>JBAUYT010000245.1:0-19162 GCA_049584935.1 Steroidobacteraceae bacterium | reverse complement strand
ATCTGTCTGCGGCATCCTGGCGGTCGGCGCCATCGTCGCGGCTCTGTTCGCCGTCTCCAGCTCTCGCCGTGCCGTCAAGGCCGAACACCAGGCACAGCAGACTCGGCAAGAGGCAGAGCAGGCGCGTGCCGGAGCGGAGCAGCTGCTGGGCTACCTCAGCGATGATTTCGCGCGCGAGCTCGAAAGCTTCGGGCGCGTGAATTCGGTCGCCGAATTTTCCAAGCGCCAGATCGACTACTTCCACTCTCTGCCGGCGGCGCTGCGCGGACCCGAGACCACTCGCAGCGCGGCACTGGCCATGGTGCATTACGCCCGCGCCCTGCGAATACTGGGAGAGACTGACTCTGCTGGCGCCAGTGCCAGCGAAGCGGTCTCGCTGGTGCAGGGCCTGCGGGACAAGGGCGATCAATCCGAGGCTACGCTGATCGCTCTGGTCCGCAGCATGCTCATGCAAAGCATGGTCATGGACGTCAAGAACGACGCCGGCGGCCCGGAGCTGAGCAAGCGTGCCCTGGCGCTGCTCGAGCCGCTGATGAACTCGCCTGGCGCCTCTGCGGAAGTACGACGCGCGTACGCCGACATCCTCCAGCGCGTGGGCTATGAGTCACTCAACGAAAATCAGAACGAGCAGGTCGTCAGTGAAGAGCGGCGCGCCATGCAGATCTATGCCGATCTGGGCGGGCGCGATCTGTCCAACCTCGAGGCGGCAGCAAACTATGCGGAGGCTTCTGCCTGGTTGATCACTGCGGATCAGAACCTGAATCGCAATCAGGAAGCCGTCCGGGGTGGTGAAGACGCGCTGGCGCTTACCGACAAGGTGCTGGCGCAGCGGCCGGGCTATCGCCTGGCGCTGCACGCTGCTCAGGTCATAGGTACCGTGCTGTCGGGCGTTGCCAACAACGAGTTGAACCCCAGGGAAGCGCTGCGCGCCGGCCTGAAGGACGAAGAGGTGGGCAAGGTCCTGGTCAGCCTGGACCCCAAGAGCACGGTCGCCACCAATAACCTGGGCGTCATACAAACGACGCTCGGTGACACCTACTGGTCCGAAGGCCGATTGAAAGATTCGATTCCTTACTATCAGCGTGGCATCGACAACTTTCGCCTCGCGGCTGCCGGAGGCGGTGGCCAGGCACTCTTATACGCCTACCAGGCGCAGTACGGCATCTGGCAACTGGTTACACATGGGGATATTCCCGCGGCGGAAGCGGTGTTCGCCACTGAAAAACCGTTCATAGCAAGTCATGAGCAGGATGCGAGTGCAGTCCTCAAGGGCATGGTCGATAGCATGGAGGACGCTGCGGCCGCCAGCATCGCCTTTGAGCGCGGCCAGCTGCCCGTGGCGCGCGAGACGGGAGCGCGAGCGGTAAATATCCTGCAATCGCTACATCCGAAGCCGGGGTTCGAAGACGTTCAAAGCTACCTCTGCTTGTTCAGCGCTGCCGATCTCACGGCGCGCGTCGCGTACCTGCAAAACGACTTCGCCGCTGCAGAAAAGTACGAACGCATCGCGGTCGAAGCACGACAGAAGTTCCTGACCGATGCCGTCAGCGACCGGCGCGACTTCATGCTCAAGAGCGCCTGGCTGGCGATGGCGCTGGCGCGGCAGGGGCAGCTTGCCGAGGCCGCAAAGGTAGTGACACCTGCGGTCCAATATCAGAGCCAGCTCATGCAGCGTAATCACGGTGACCGATGGCTGCCCCTGGAGCTGGCGCAATCGCTCTATGCACTCGCCTTGACCGATGCCGGCAAGCGAGATGCGCTGCTGCACGAGGCCGCATCGCTGATCGATTCCGCGCCGGCCGAGATTCGCACTGTTCGCGATGTCGGCCTGTTGCGCCAGTTCATCGAATCCGCTCTGCACGGCAAGACCTGAGCCGGTGAGCGCAGCGCCACGCCTGTATCGCTCCAGTGGCAGGCGCGGTTTCCTGGCCGAGCTGGCAAACCACCCAGCGCGCCTGCATGCACGCAAATTCGAACGCCAGGTGCAGGTGCGCTTCATCGACGCACCGTGCACGGTGCAGACCCCCGAGGGCGTGGTGCATGCGCAGCCGGGCGATGCCATCCTGACCGGCATTGCGGGCGAGCACTGGCGCGTGTCGCACTCACATTTTGGCGACAAGTATCGTCCGGTGCCGCCGACGCGTGCGGGCCAGGGCGGCACCTATGCCAGCCTGCCCAATTGCATCATGACGCTGCGCATGTCCGAGCCCTTCGAGGTGCTGCTGGCTGACGGCGTCTCGCGCCTGCACGGACGTCCGGGCGACTGGCTGGTCGACTACGGCGACGGCAGCTTAGGCATAATCACAGACGCCATCTTCCGCGTCACTTACGAGATGGTCGATCCGCCGACATGATGGCGTTTCACCAGGCGATGCAGAAGCTGCTGCTGCTGGGCAAGCGGCTGCGGCTGCCGCCGCGACCGCCCGCGCCGCGACCGCCGCCGGCACTGCAGCCCCTGATTGCATCACTGGCCAATGCGCATGCGCGCTTCGACGCCATCGCGATTCACTACGGCCACCGCTACCGCAGCGGCTTCTGGGCCATCTACCTGTTGAGCGCCTTCGCCGTATTGTGCGCCATCCTGCCGCTGGCGCTCGGCTGGGACAGCAGCCGGCATCCGCTGCACCCGTATGCGGGGATGTGGGCGGTCGGTGAGATTGGCGTCATCGCGGTCGTCAGCGCCATCTACTGGCTCGGCAGCCGTTACGACTGGCAGGGGCAGTGGCTGCGCGCGCGCACCACGGCTGAGCTGACCTGGTACCTGCCGCTGATGGCGCCGCTGCTCGATTTCGAACAGCCCCATACCGAGCCCAACTGGTATCTGCAGGTGCTCGATCCCGGCCAGCACCTGCGCGCCGCCGATGAAGTGACGGCGCTATGCCGCGACCATGCGGCACTGGCGCACTCTTTGATCGTCGCTGCCTGGCAGGATCCGGCCTTCCCGCGCGACTACGCGCGCTGGACCACCGATATCCTCGAGGGACAGCGTCACTACCATCTCTGCATCGCGATTCGTCAGCATGCGCTGCTGCACCGCGTACACGGCCTCAATAGCTGGCTGTTCGGCCTGACCGCGGTCGGCGCGATGACCCATCTGCTGCTGCACACAATCTGGCTGTCGCTGCTGACCACGTTCTTCCCGGCGCTCGGCGCTTCGCTGCACGGCGCGCTGGCGCAATCCGAAGCCTATCGCCTGGGCGCCACCTCGGAGCGGCTCGTGGTCGACCTGCAGGGCGCGATCGATCGGGTCGAAGCCGAAATGAATGCCACCGCGGCGCCGCAGGAGCAGGCTGCGCTCAGGGCATCGATCGAGGCGGCGATAGCGCTCATCCTCGAAGAACACCAGGACTGGCACATGCTGGTGCGCCCGCACCAGCTGCCGCTGGCCTGATTCACGCCTACTCCGACGCGGCTCCTCCGTTGAGGTGCATAACCGCACTGACGCCGATCGTGAGCGGCCGATAGCTGTACTGATTCTGCTGCGGCGTCGGCGAGCCCGCCGGGTTGTAGGGATCGAGCTGCCCGAACTGGTAATCGAGCACCGTGTGCGAGTTCAGACAGTTCTCGCAGAATACCGATACCAGCCAGTTACCCAAGGTGACCCCGCCGCGCAGTTGCAGCTCGCTGTGCGACGGCAATGTGTAGCTATAGACGGCGCTGGGATTGCACGCATAACCGACCGCAGCCTGCGTCGGCGTGGCCGTCTGTCCAAAGCATTGCAGCGAGCGCGGATCCTGCACGGCGGCCTGCCACGGATTGCGGCTCTCGAAGGTCCAGTCGCCGCGGACGAATGCGCTGATTGCGCCAAGCTTGAAGTCGTACTCCGGCCCGACCGCGACCGTCCAGGGAGGATTGGTGCCCGGTGAATACTCGGTGGCTTCCTGTCCCGAAATCGCGTCGCCGTCGAGCGCCAGACCCGCGTGCGGAGAGTTCTGCGAGAAACGCGCGTCGGAGTAGCCGAGCGACAGGTCGAGCTTCCAAGCATGGAAGGCGAAATTCGCCTGCAGATCGAAGCCCTTCGCAATCGCGGTACCGAGATTATCGGTGAACTGCAGTCCGCAGGAGCCACCGACATAGACGTTCTGCTGGATGCCATTCCATTTGATCCAGTAGACGCTGGTCGCCAGCTGCATGAATCCACCCACCAGATTCTTGGATCCCACCTCGTAGTTCTGCGTCGAATCGGAGCGGTAGGTCAGCGGCGCACCGTTGCCATAGCCGATAGCCTGCAGGTCGCTGTCACAGTAGGACGGCAGCGGCGCATTACCGCCTCCGACGCGGAAGCCTTTCGCATAGCTGACATAGAACAGATTGTTCGGATCCATCTGGAAACCGAGGCTGGCCTTCGGCGTGTTCGGCGTCTCGTGCTGCGAAGCGCTCGCCGCGCCCGGCCCGTAGTTCTCGAGGCCATCCGCGTAATGCTCCAGCGCAAAGGTGGTGTATGCGACTCGCTCGCCTACCGTGAGCTTCCATTGATCGGTGAAGGCATAGCTCAGCTCGCCGTAGCCCGCGATCTGGCGGTCGAAGGTGGCGTTGTTGTTGTAGTAAATGTCGCACTGAGGTATGGCTGCGTACACATAGCCCGGTGTCTGACCCGGACAACTGTAGTACGGCGAGTCGTAGCCGTTGGCCGCACTGACGATCTGCTCGTAGGTTTGCCCGTAGAGCGCCTCGAAGAATGAGTTGCTCTGTGTGTCCCGGAGTTCCTCGATGCTGCGCTCCTTGGCTAGCTCCCAGAACACACCGACCGTCCAGTTGAAACGCGCAGCGGGTTCGGTCGACTGCCAGCGCAGCTCTCCGACGTACTCGTCCTGACTATTGGTGATGACGTTCGGCGTCTGGTAGTTGGCGAATCCCGCTGGCAGGTGGATGCCGCTGGCGTCGATCAGCGGATACCACGGACACGGCGCGCTTGTCGCCGCAAGGCCAGGGTTGTCGGCCGAACCGCAGCCGAGGCCGCCGGTGTTCGGATTGCCGGCCCAGCCCAGGGATTGAAAGTACGCCAGGTCGTAGACCGAACCCTGGTAAGCGGTTTGCTCACGCCGTCCGTAATACGAGGCGTTGGCGATCAGGTGCGTTTTGCCGAGATCCCAGTCGACCTTGAGCGCCGGAAGGTAATACTTGTCGGGTACCGGCATCAGCTCGGGCGTGGCGTTGTTGAAGACGCCGGCGCTCGGGTTCGAGTAAGCGGGCCAGTAGGTGCCCTCATCGTGCTGCTGCTTGCGCTGGTAAAGCATGCTGAGCGTGACATCGACCGTGGACACCGGGCGCCAGAGCGTGGCGATCCGCCCCATGAGCGTCGACGCGCGATTGACATTGTGCCCGATGACCGCGCCGGTACTGTCGTTGACCTGGTCGATCCAGCCGCCGTCCGCACGGTACCAGACGCTCGCGCGAACGCCGAGCACATCGGGAATGAGCGGCATGCCGTGCGCAATGCCGACCTCGTAGCTCGGATCACCGTAATCGGTCCAGGAACCCTCGGTGCGCACATAGGTACTCGCCTCAGCCAGGCTCGGCGGAGTCAGGATGTAGCGCACCGTTCCGCCCTCGGATCCCGAACCGAAAAGCGTACCCTGCGGACCGCGCAGCACCTCCACGCGCTGCAAGTCGAAGGTGCGCGGCAGGGTGTCGTCTGGATTGAAGCCCACGGAGCGCATCTGAATCGGCGTATCGTCGATGTAGATTCCGGTGGTGCCCGCGCCGGCCGAAGAGGAAATGCCCCGGATGGAGATGGCATTGGTGCCGGTGGGATCGATGTTGACGCCGGGGATGTAACGGGCCAGGTCCTGGAAGTCCTTGACGCCGAGCTGATCCATGGTGTCCTGAGAGACCGCCGTGATGCTGAGCGGAATCTTGCTCGCTGACTCCTCGCGCCGGGTGGCCGTGACTACGATTTCCTGCAGGCCGGGCGTTTCGGTGCCGGAATCGGCCGACGCAGTGGCCGCTGGTGGGGCTGCGGTCTGCGCCATGGCCACCGCCGTGGCGGCGGTCAATGCCAAGCCGGTGAGCAAACGTGCGGCGATGCCGCCGTGTGTGTCTGGATTCATCTCCCCTCCCCGTCGGACGCCGCGCTATATGGCCATATAGCGCGACAGTGCATGCATTCGACCCGTTTGACAAGCGTTAGAGCCGTTGCGGGGGCGCCATCGGTGCAAACTTATACGCCCATATAAATATCAGGTAAGCTCGGCGAGTGCCTCGGCCGTTGGCCTGGCGGCGTCCCGGTGACGAAGCTGCGCAATCGCCCGGTCCAGCCCTTCGAGGGTCAGCGGAAACATCCGGCCTCCCAAGAGACCCTGCACGATCCGGATCGACGCAGTGTACTGCCAGCGGGCCCGCGGCTCCGGGTTCAGCCAGACCCGCCGCGGGAAGGCACGGCCGAGGCGTCCGAGCCAGGTGGCCCCGGATTCCTCGTTCCATTCCTCGAGCGCGCCGCCGGCGTGAGTGATCTCGTACGGACTCATGCTGGCATCGCCGACAAAAATGACCCGATAGTCGGCCGAATACGTCCGCAACACCTGCAGGGTCGGAATGCGTTCCGCGTGCCGCCGCCGGTTGTCGCGCCACAGGCTCTGATAGGGGCAGTTGTGAAAATAGAAGTGCTCGAGGTGCTTGAACTCGCCGCGTGCCGCCGAGAACAGTTGCTCGCACAGCCGCACGTAGCCGTCCATCGAGCCGCCGACGTCGAGAAACAGCAGCACCTTGACGGCGTTGTGCCGCTCGGGGCGCAGCTTCAGATCGAGCAGGCCGGCGTTGCGCGCCGTGGCATCGATGGTGTGGTCGAGATCGAGCTCCTCGGGCGCACCCTCGCGCGCGAAACGCCGCAGCTTGCGCAGCGCCAGCTTCAGATTGCGGGTGCCCAGCTCGACCGTGTCGTCGAAGTTACGGAACTCACGCTGCTCCCACACCTTGACCGCTCGCCGCTCACGGCCCGGACCGCCGATGCGGACGCCCTCGGGGTTGTAGCCGCCGTGCCCGAACGGCGAGGTGCCCGCGGTGCCGATCCATTTGCCGCCACCCTCATGCCGCTCCTGCTGTTCCGCCAGCCGCTGGCGCAGCGTCTCGAGCAGCTTCTCCCAGCCGCCGAGCGCCTCAACGCGCCGCTTTTCCTCGTCGCTGAGCAGGCGCTGCGTCATTGCTGCCAGCCATTGCGCAGGTAGCTGCGCCTCGAGCGCCGCGAAGCGGCGCTCGGCCCCGGCGAAGTGCTCGGCGAACACACGGTCGAAGCGATCGAAATGGCGCTCGTCCTTGATCAGCGACAAGCGCGCCAGGTAGTAAAGATCCTCGGGTGAGAGAAAGGCCACGTGCTGCCGCAGCCCCTGCAGCAGCACCAGCAACTCGGTCAGCGAGACCGGAATACCCGCAGAGCGCAGCGCCAGGAAGAATTCAACGAGCACGACGATGCAGGAATGCGAGCTGCTCGAACAGCATGACATCCTGCTCGTTCTTGAGCAGCGCGCCGTGCAGGAGCGGCAGCGTCCGCTTCGGATCGTCGCTGCGCAGCGCCTCGGGTGGGATGTCCTCGGCCACGAGCAGCTTGATCCAATCGAGCAGCTCCGAGGTCGATGGCTTCTTCTTGAGCCCGGGTGTCTCGCGGATGCGGAAGAACGCCGCCAGCGCATCGGCAAGCAGTTGCTGCTTCAGCCGCGGGAAATGAACCTCGACGATGCGCCGCAAGGTCGCTTCGTCCGGAAAGCGGATGTAGTGGAAAAAGCAGCGCCGCAGGAAGGCATCCGGCAGTTCCTTCTCGTTGTTGCTGGTGATGATGATGATCGGCCGATGCCGCGCGCGGATCAGCTGCTGCGTCTCGTAGACGTAGAATTCCATGCGGTCGAGCTCGCGCAGCAGATCGTTCGGAAACTCGATGTCGGCCTTGTCGATTTCGTCGATCAGTACCACCGGTTGCTGCTCGAGCTCGAACGCCTCCCACAGCCTGCCTTTGACGATGTAATTGCGGATGTCGTGCACCCGGACATCGCCGAGCTGCGAATCGCGCAACCGCGAGACTGCGTCGTATTCGTACAGTCCCTGCTGGGCCTTGCTGGTGGATTTGATGTGCCACTCGAGCAGCGGCCGGTCCAGCGCCAGCGCAACCTCTTGCGCCAGCTGGGTTTTGCCGGTGCCGGGCTCGCCCTTGATCAGCAGCGGACGTTGCAGGATGACGGCCGCGTTGACGGCCAGGCTCAGATCCTCGGTAGCAACGTAACGTGCGGTACCGCTGAAACGTCCCTCGCTCAAAACAATGCCGCCGCTTTGGCGAGCGCGATATAGAGTCCGATGAGGAAAGGGATGCCGACGGCGAGCCACGCCAGCACGCCGACGATACCGAAGCTGCCTCGCGCTGCCAGCTCGGCGTTGGCGACCACGCGATCCTCGCGCTGCAGCGAGCGCTCGCGCGCCAGCTCCGCCTCACTCATCCAATACTTGCTGTCGACCGGCTTTACGAAGAAATTGCAGACCAGACCGATGAACAGCAGTCCCGCCATGATGTAGAGCGTAATGTCGTAGACCAGTGCGTGCGCGACGCCGTGATCGATCTGAAACTGGCGCAGCCCGGCAATGAGGGCTGGACCGACGACGCCGGCAACCGACCACGCGGTAATCAGCCTGCCATGGATGGCTCCGACCATCTGAGTGCCGAAGATGTCGGCGAGGTAGGCTGGGACCGTCGAGAACCCGCCGCCATACATGGTCAGGATGATGCAGATCGAGACCACGAACAGCGCCGCGATGCCGAGGTGACCCCAGGTCGGCAGCAGGCAGTACAGCAGAATGCCGAGCACGAGGATCGTGTAGTACATGTTCTTGCGGCCGATCCTGTCCGACAGCGACGCCCAGAAGATCCGGCCGACCGAATTGAACAGGCTGATCAGACCAACCAGCCCGGCGGCGGCGGCGGCGATCGAGGCTTTCTGTGCCGCGGTGAGCACATCGCTCGCGCTCAGTCCCACCAGCTTCGCGCCGAAGATTTCCTGGAACATCGGGCTGGCCATGGAAATGACCGCGATGCCGGCCGTCACGTTCAGACACAGCACGCCCCAGATCAGCCAGAATTGCGGCGTTCGCCAAGCGCGATTCAGATGCACGTGTCGTTGGGTGATCAGCGCCTTGGAGCGCTCCGCGTCCGCCGGGGACCATCCCTGTGGACGCCAGCCCGGCGGCGCGGTGCGGAAGCCGAAGGCGCCCGCGGTCATGACGATGAGGTAGATGATGCCCAGGGCCACCAGGGTGCGGGCGACGCCGGCCGCGGGAGTGGCCCCGAACTTGTTCATAAGCCAGACCGCAAGCGGCGCGCCGATCATGGCGGCACCGCCATATCCCATGATCGCAAAGCCGGTCGCCATGCCGCGGCGATCCGGAAACCACTTGATCAGGGTCGATACCGGGGTGATGTAGCCCAGTCCCTGGCCGATGCCACAGAACACGGCGACCAGGTACACCAGCCACAGCTGATGCATCGACACGGCGCCGCCCAGCAGCACCAGGCCGCCGCCCCAGCACACCGCGGCAATGACACCGGCCTTGCGCGGTCCGGCGTGCTCGAGCCAGCCGCCCCAGATTGCCGCGGAAATGCCCAATACGGCGATGAATATCTCGAAGATGTGCGTGACCGTCGGCACGGACCAGTTGCAGTTCGCGGAGGTCAGCGCCGCGGCCAGACCCTGCGCACTGCAGGCCGCGGCGTCGGTGCCGGCCAGTAGGTGGCTCATCGGCAACCAGAACACGGAAAAGCCATAGGCCATGCCGATGCACAGATGGATGGCAAGCGCCGCGGGGGGCACCAGCCAGCGATTGAAATTAGGTCCGGCGATGGTTCGCTCACGCGACAGCAGTCCGGTCGGAGAAACGCCCATCTCACTGACGGTTGTCATGATTTTCTCCAAAGTGCCCTGGTGCTCGCGGGATCGACACGGCCCGCTGCTTCTTGACTATTCATTGCCGCGCATCCCGCTCAAGGTGATTGTAGGGTTTTTGCGCCGGGCGTCAAAGCGCGCGGCTGGCCGCCGCCGTAGCGGTAGTTCTGCCTGATTCTGGACAGTGTTAAGGTGCTCGGCCAATCCACAGCCGCACCAGAGCATGCCCTTCGAACTTCAACCGAACCTCGATAACCAGTGGCTCCGCCTGCGGCCGCTGCGGCCCGAGGATTTCGAGGCCCTGTATGCCGCCGCCTCCGATCCACTGATCTGGGAGCAGCACCCGAATCGCAACCGCTACCAGCGCGAGGTGTTCGCGACCTACTTCCAGGGCGCCGTCGAGTCCGGCGGCGCGTTGCTGGTGCTCGACCGCCAGAGCGGCCAGGCGCTCGGCAGCTCGCGCTACTACGAGTTGGACGAATCCCGCGGGACGGTCGCCATCGGCTATACCTTCATGGTTCGCAGCTGCTGGGGAGGCGGCTATAACCGCCGTCTGAAGACGCTCATGCTCGATCATGCGTTCCGCTTCGTCGACACGGTGCTGTTCCACGTAGGTGCTGCCAATACGCGCTCGCGGATGGCCATGCAGAAGCTCGGTGGCCGCCTGATCGGCGAAGCCGCCATTGCCTACTACGGTGAGCCGAGCAACACCAACGTCATCTACGAGATCACGCGTACGGACTGGGAGCGCTCGCGCGCCGCTGGGGAATGAGTGGGATGCGCAATCGCCGCATCGTGCTGAACTCGCGCCCAACGGGCGAGCCGACGCTGGAGAATTTCCGGCTCGAGGAACTCGAGCTGCAGCAACCTGGGGCCAGTCAGGTGCTGCTGCGCACGCTGTACCTGTCGATCGATCCGTACATGCGCGGCCGTATGAGCGATGCGCCCTCGTATGCGCCGTCGGTCGCCATCGGCGCGGTAATGGTTGGCGCCACCGTGTCGCGCGTCGAGCATTCACGCCACCCCGAATACGCCAGCGGCGACCTGGTGCTCGCGGCCAGCGGCTGGCAGGACTACTCGCTGTCCGACGGCAGCGGACTGAGGAAACTTGCCGTGGACCTGCGGCAGCCGGTGCGCGCGCTCGGCGTGCTCGGCATGCCTGGTTTCACCGCCTTCGTCGGTCTGCTGGACATCGGCCAGCCGGCGCCGGGCGAAACCGTGGTGGTCGCGGCCGCGAGCGGCGGCGTCGGCTCGGTGGTGGGCCAACTGGCCAGGCTGCAGGGCTGTCGGGCCGTGGGCATCGCCGGCGGCCCGCAGAAGTGCCGCTACGTGATCGAGGAGCTTGGATTCGATGCCTGCATCGATCACCGCCAGGCCGACCTGCCGCAGCGACTGGCGGCAGCCTGCCCGCGCGGCGTCGATGTTTACTTCGAGAACGTCGGTGGCGCGGTGTTCGATGCGGTGGCGCCGCTGCTCAACGTGCACGCGCGCGTGCCGGTGTGCGGGCTCATTGCGCATTACAACGATGCGGCGCCGGCGCCCGGTCCGGACCGGCTGCCGCGCGTGGCACGCCTGATCCTGGCGCGGCGGATCCGCATGCAGGGCTTCATCATCTTCGATCACTATGCGAGCCGGTACGATGATTTCCAGCGCCGCATGGCTGCCTGGCTGGCGGGCGGGCAGATTCGTAGCCGCGAAGACATCGTCGAAGGTCTCGAGCGCGCGCCGCAAGCACTGATCGGGCTACTGCAGGGCGAGAACTTCGGCAAGCGGGTGGTGCATGTGGCCGACTGACGCGATGCCTGCGGCCGAGCGGTCCCCCGCGGGGGTGGTGGTCGTTCCCCATCACGAGTTGCAGCCTGAGACGCTGCGCGCGGTGGTCGAGTCCTTCGTCCTGCGCGAAGGAACCGACTACGGCCGGCGCGAATTCACCCTGGCGGAAAAGGTCGGACACGTGCTGCAACAGCTGCAACGCGGCGAGGCGCAAATCGTGTTCGACCCGGAGTCGCAGAGCGTGAGCATCGTCACCCGGTGAGTGTCCACATCCGCACGCGGCGCACCTACCAGATGTGCACGCGCTGTTCCGGCGCCAGGTACATCTTGTCCGAGTCCATGACATCGAAGGCGGTGTAGAAAGAATCCATGTTTCGCTCCGGCAACAGCCCGCGGAATTTGTCCGGGGAGTGCGGATCGATCTTGATCAGCATGATGGCGTAGCTGTCACGCGTCTTGTCGCGCCAGGCCTGCGCGAATCCCATGAAGAAGCGCTGGTCGCCGCTGAGCCCGTCGATGACCGGCGCCGGCTTGCCCTTGAGCGACAGCTGGTAAGCCTGGTAGGCCGTCTCCAGTCCGCTGTTGTCGGCGATGTTCTCGCCGAGCGTCAGTTCGCCATTGATCGGGTAGCCCGGCAGCGGTGAATACGCGGCATACTGCTGCACCAGCGCCTGCGTGCGGGCCTTGAAGTGCTCGAGATCCGCCTGCGTGAACCAGCCCGGTGCGGTCAGCAGCTTGCCGTCGCCATCATACTGACTGCCCTGGTCGTCGAAACCGTGGCTGATTTCGTGGCCGATGATCTGGCCGATGGCGCCATAATTGACGGCATCATCGGCGGCCGGATTGAAGAATGGCGGCTGCAGGATGGCGGCGGGAAATACGATCTCGTTGAACTCGGGGTTGTAGTAGGCATTGACCGTCTGAGCGGTCATGCCCCACTCGAAATGGTCGACCGGCTGGCCGAGCTTGTTGACGTTGCGGTGATACTCGAAGGCTTCGGCCCGCGCCACGTCCCCCACCAGGTCGCCAGGTGTGATCTTCAGCGCGGTATAGTCGCGGGGCTTGTCCGGATAGCCGATCTTGGTGGTGAATTTGGCGAGCTTGTCCTGCGCCTTCTTTTTGGTCTCGTCCCCCATCCAGTCGAGCTTGTCGATGTCGGACCTGAACGCGGCCAGCATATTCTGGATCAGCTGGTCGGCACGGGCCTTGTACTCGGGCGGAAAATACTTTGCGACATAGAGCTTGCCGACTGCCTCGCCGATGGAGCCATCGACCAGACTGAGGCCGCGCTTCCAGCGTGGCCGATTCTCCTTGGTGCCGCTGAGGACGGTGCCATAGAACGCAAAGTTCTCGTCGACAAACTTCCGGCTCAGGTACGGCGCGTAGTGGCTCAGCACATGGTAGCGGAAGTACGATTTCCACACCGGCAGCGGCGTCTGCTGCAGCAGCCTGCTGAAGCCGGTGATGTAGCTCGGCTGACTGATGACGAGTGAATCCACCTTGCCCTGCACGCCGGCGGCCGCCAGATAGGCGGTCCAGTCATAGCCGGGTGCCAACGCCGGCAGCTGCGCAAAGGCGACCTTGTTGTAGGTCTTGACCGGATCGCGGTTCTGCACCTTGGTCCATTGGACTTTGGCCAACGAGGTTTCGAGCCCCAGGATGTCGTGCGCTTGCTCTGCCGCGTTGGCATCGCCCAGCAGTGCCAGCATCTTCTGCACGTGCGCCAGGTAGCCGGTGCGCGCGTCCTTGAGCCGGGCATCGTCAAGCAGGTAATAGTCCCGGTCCGGCATGCCGAGACCGTCCTGGCCCAGGTCGAACACGTACTGCGTCACGTCCTTGGCGTCCTGATGCACCTGTGGCGTATACGGCGCCGATACACCAATCTCGTTGAGGTATGCGATCAGCGCGGGCACCTGGTGCCAGCTCCTGAGTGCCTCGATGCGCGCGAATACGTCCGCCAGCGGCTTGGCTGCGAGCGGCTCGAGCGCCGCCTCATCCGTGAAGGCCGCGTACAGGTCTGCGATCTTCTGCTGGTCCGGGTCCTGGGGATCGACCGCCCGCTGCAGCCTGTCCATCAGATCGTGCAGCTGCCCCTCGACCTGGTCCTGGATGCGCGAGAATTGGTCGTAACTGGGCTTATCCGCCGGAATCTCGAAACTGGAGAGCCACTTACCATTGACGTGCTGGTAGAGATCATCCTGCGGCCGCACGCTGTTATCGAAATACTGCATCTCGAGGCCCGATTGCAACGTGGGCGCGGCCGCAGTGGGTGGGGTATGCGAAGACCCGCAACCGGCCAGGAGGCTTGCACAGATCGCTCCGACGACGCATCGACCCATGATTCCGCTCCCCCGATCGAATGGCTTTTCAGCGCGAGGCCGCGATCATAGCCGTGCGCCGCAATGCGCGTCATGCAAGCGGCTCGCCGCTGTTTAGGCGGCATTCCGGCCTCGGCGCGCCCATCAGGGCTGATAAAGCCGCGCGAAGCGCTCTCGCAGCAGCTTCTTCTCCACCTTGCCCATGCTGTTGCGCGGCAAATCAGCCATGAATATCAGCCTTTTCGGCAGCTTGTAGGCCGCCAGCCGCAGCCGCAGCGCTCGCAGCAGCTCAGCTTCCGGCGCAGCCGGCGCGTCCGTGGCGAGCACCACCGCGGCCGTAACGCCCTCGCCGAAATCCGGGTGTGGCACGCCGAACACCGCCGACTCGGCCACTCCCGGCAGACGATCGAGCTCGACTTCGATTTCCTTCGGGTAGACGTTGTAACCGCCGCTGATCACGAGATCCTTGGCGCGTCCGACGATGTAGACGTAACCGCGCGCGTCCATCTGGCCGAGATCTCCGGTCATGAAAAACCCATCAGCGCGAAATTCGGCGCGTGTCTTCTCCGGTTGCTTCCAATAGCCCGAGAACACGTTGGGACCCTTGACTTCGATCATGCCGATTGCACCGGCCGGCAGCGGCGCGCCGCTGGCCGCGTCGCTGATACGAATGTCGATACCGGGCAATGCTGGCCCGACGGAACCCGGAATGCGCTCACCCCCATAGGGATTGGAAGTATTCATGCCGGTTTCCGACATGCCGTAACGCTCGAGCAGTCGGTGACCGGTGCGCTCGAACCACTCACGATGGGTCTCGATCAGCAACGGCGCGGATCCGGATATGAAGACGCGACAGCGCGCCGTCAGTTCGCGATTCAGGCGCGGATCCTTGAGCAGGCGCACGTAGAAGGTCGGCACGCCCATCATGACGCTGGCCTGCGGCAGAGCCGCCAGCACCTGCTCGACATCAAAGCGCGGCAGAAACTTGAGGCTGCTGCCAGCGGCGAGCGTGACGTTAATGGCCACGAACAGCCCGTGGATGTGAAAGATCGGGAGCGCGTGCAGCAGTACATCCGCAGCGGTGAAGCGCCAGAGTGCGGCGAGCGTGCGCGCGTTCGAGACCAGATTCCGCTGGGTCAGCATCGCGCCCTTGGAGCGGCCGGTCGTACCCGAGGTATAGAGGATCGCAGCCAGATCGTCGTCGTCGCGCGCCACCTCGACGAAGCCGGTCGAGCGGCCGCGCGCGGCATCGATCAGCGTGCCCTGGCCGGCGGCACCGAGCGAGACCACCGCGCCGATCCCCAGCCCGCGTGACAGCGGCTCCAGATCGCTCTGGCGCTCGGGTGTGCACACCAACACGGTCGGGCCGGCGTCGCCGAGAAGGTATTCGAGCTCCGCGGCGGTGTAGGCGGTATTGAGCGGCAGGTAGACGGCCCCCAGGCGCAACGTCGCCAGGTACAGCAGCACCGCCTCGGGGCTTTTCTCGACCTGCACCGCCACTCGATCGCCGGCGCGCACGCCGAGCGCCCCGAGCGCGTGTGCGAATCGCGCAGACTGTGCCAGCGCGTCCTGGTACGAGATGCTGCTGCCGCCCACGGTGCGCAGGAACTCTCGCGACCGCACCGCGCCACCTGGGAACAACTCGGCGAACACCGAGCTCACGAGCTGGCTCCCACCGGCAGCCGATGGCGCTCGAAGCACTCGACTGCGGCGCGCAGCGCCGGCCCCGCCGGGTCCGGATGCACCAGCACCAGTTGCAGCGACAGCTTGCGACTGCCGCCGATCTGCAGCGGCAGCCGGCGCAGGCTGCCCGCTGCCAGCGGTGTCGCCAGCAGGTGCTCTGGCAGCCAGCCGAAGCCGAGACCGGCTTCGATCATCGCCAGAGAAGCTTCGAGACTACTGACCGTGCAGCGTCGCTCCGCGCCGAGCCAGCCCTCGTCGCGCGGCACCCGGCTACCGGAATCTCGCACGACGATCTGCACGTGGCGCACCAGATCATCAGCGCTCAGCGGCCGCTCGAGCTGCAGCAATGCATGATCGGGACGCGCCACCGCCACGAACGTCACGTCCATGAGGAACTCCCCCAGAAATAGCGCCGGCACCCGACTGGTGACGACCAGGTCCGCGCTGCCTTCGGCGATGACCTGCTCGGCGCCGGAAAGCACCGCGTCCGACAGGCTGATTTCGGTGTTGGGGCAGAGCTGGCGCAGTTCCGCCAGGATCTCGAGCAACCGCTGGCGTGGAAAGGCGGCATCCACAACCAGCCGCAGCTCACTCTCCCAGCCTTGTTTCAGGCTGCGCGCCAGGCGCTCGAGCGACCCCATCTCACGCAGCAGCGGCCGCGCGCGCTTAAGCAACGCCCGGCCCTCCGTGGTCAGCACCGCCCGCCGGCCCTCCATGGCCAGCAACGGCGTATCCAGTGCCAGCTGGAGCCGCGAGACCGCATAGCTGACCGCGGACTGGCTACGGTGCAGCGCCGCCGCCGCGGGCGCAAATCCGCCCTCGTCGACGACGGCCGCCAGCACGGCCCATTGCTCAAGCGAGGTGCTAGGTACCGCCATGATCAATCAATCAATTTTTCAAATCTATTGAAACCGAATATTGCACTTTTTTATTCACAATTTCGACCCTATTGTCTTCGTCCAACAGGAGGTCACATGCAAACGCAACAGATCCGGCGCGGCAACGAACGCGGCTTCGCCGACCACGGCTGGCTCAAGTCCTTCCACTCGTTTTCGTTTGCCGACTACTTCGATCCACAGCACGTCGAATTCGGACCGCTGCGCGTCATCAACGAGGATCGTGTGCAGCCGGGCGCCGGCTTCGGTACGCACGGCCACCGGGACATGGAGATCATCAGCTACGTGCTCGAAGGCTCACTGGCGCATCAGGACTCCATGGGCAATGGCTCGACTATCCGTCCTGGCGACGTGCAGCGCATGAGCGCGGGCACCGGCGTGCGGCATAGCGAGTACAACGGCTCCCATCAGGAGCCGGTGCACTTCCTGCAGATCTGGATCACACCGGCGAGCCCGGGCCTGCCCCCGAGCTACGAGGAGCGGCGATTTGAGGCTGCCGAAAAGCGTGGCCGACTGCGGCTGATCGCCTCGCCCGACCGCGCCGAAGGATCGGTACTGCTGCACCAGGACACGCGTCTCTACGCCGGCCTGTTCGACGGCGCCGAGCGCTCGACCTTGGCGATTGCACCCGGCCGTCGGGTGTACGTACACGTCGCGCGCGGTGCGCTTCACGTCAACGGCGTCGCGCTGGCGGCAGGCGATGCTCTCAAGCTGGCCGAGACGCCAGCGCTCTCGCTCGACAGCGGCCGCGAGGCCGAAGTGCTGGTGTTCGATTTGCCCGGCTGATGCGGCCAGGCCGCTTCAGTCGCCGCCGCTGCATCACAACGGCGGCGGCTCGATCCGGATCATGGGCAGGACCGCTACGGGCGCGAAGCCCAACGACTCGTACAGCCGCCGCGCACCGGTATTGGGAGCGCTCACGTGCAGGAACGACTGTAGTCCCTGCTCGCGGTGGCGGCGAATGAGCGCCCGCGTGAGCCCGCCGGCATAGCCGCGCCCGGTAAATTCCGGGTGCGTGCAGATGGCGCTGATCTCGCACATGCCTTGCAGCGCCATTCGCTCCCCCGCCATCGACACCAGGCGACCCTGCTCGTAGATGCCAATGAAGCTGCCGAGTTCGGCGCTGCGCGCGCGAAAGAATTCGGGAAACGCAATCGCTGCCAGTGCCAGCATGGCCGGGCGGTGTTCGGGGCCGAGCAGCACATGGGGTGCCGGTTCCCACAGCGGCGTCGCCCCCGTATAGCTCATCTGCACGATTTCCGAGCGCTCCGCAGGCGTCCATCCGGCAGGCCAGCTTGCGGGCACTACGCCCACGAAGTAAGCGTTCGCCCTCAGCTGCAGGCGCTCAGGCAGGTCGGGCTCGAGCGGGACGTGCGCCGATTCCAGCGCAAAGAACGGTGCCACATCGGCTGGAAACCACTGCAGCGGGCCATGTCCCTGCGCCCAGCGCCGATGCGGTCCCTGCAAGGCATGCCACATCGGATTGTCGAGCCGTGGATCGCGCATGCGTGCCCGCTCAGTGAATGCCACCGGCCACCATGACCGCCTGCCCGGTGTCGTGCAGCAGCAGCCGGCGGTCGCCTCGCGAAAGCCCGCTCGCGGCGGCCACGATGCGGCTCACCATTTCGGCATAGAGGCCGGCCGAATTGCCGATGTCCGAGCCCCACATGAGCCGGTGGGCGCCGAGCATTGCGGCAAAGTGCCGCAGCGCATCCCTGGGCGATGCATTGGCGCTGCGCAATAGCTCAAGATTGACGGTCGTAAATTTGAAGTAGACGTTGGCAGTGGCGAGCAGCGCGCGATGTTCTGCCCTGAGTCCAAACTCGGGGGCTCCGGCAGCATCCGGCCATGCGCAGTGATCGAGCACCAGGCGCACGCGCGGATACGCGCGCGCGAGCCGCGCATAGGCCGCCATGGCCGCCACCGAGAACCCGGGCGGCAGCGTCATCAGATCGGCCACCAATCCGGCAGCGTTGAGCGCCGTCCAGGTTCGTTGCGCCGCCGTCGATTCGAGCCAGGGCAGGCTGCCATCAGCCGCGTGCGGCCCCGTCAGGCGGATGCCCGCGATCCCGTGCTCCTCGACCAGGCGGTGCACTGCACCCGGGGTGGTCGGATCCTCCGCATCCAGCACCACGATCGGCACCAGGCGATGGCGGTACTGATCGGTGCTGTCGAGCAGGTAGCGATTGTCGGTGCCATAGGTGCCGCGGTGCTGCACGGCCGCGCCGCCGCCGACCCCGTTTTGATCCATCCATCGCAGCACACGCACGACTTCCGGGGTTTCGCCGCTGGGCTGCGGCGGTGGTGGCCCCGGCAACGCGGGTGCAGCCGGCGCGCGCGGATAGTTCACGCGATCGTCGGACTTGAGGTGCGCGTGCGCGTCGAACAGGGGAAAGGACAGCCCGCTGCCGCCGTGCCGCGCCCAGGCGCTCACCGGCGTCGTCGCCAGCGCCAGCGCCGAGGCGACCCAGCGACGACGCGTGAGCGCGAACACCGTCAGCCGCGGTTGGCGCGCACCAGCCGTTCGAGTTCCGGCACCACCTGGAAGAGGTCTCCGACCAGGCCGATGTCAGCTACTTCGAAGATGGGTGCCTCGCCGTCCTTGTTGACCGCAACGATAGTGCGCGCGTCCTTG
>JBAUYT010000244.1:0-5441 GCA_049584935.1 Steroidobacteraceae bacterium | reverse complement strand
CTCCCAGGGCGTCAACCAATCATCGAGGGGCACCGACAAGGCCAACAGCATCATCAATTGCCATCTGCTCACCGGCCGAATCGGTCGGCCGGGTATGGGACCCTTTTCGATTACCGGGCAGCCCAATGCGATGGGCGGCCGGGAGGTGGGCGGCATGGCCAATATGCTGGCTGCACACATGGACCTGGACCGACCCGAGCATCGGCAAATCGTGCAGAAGTTTTGGCAGAGCCCCGGCATCGCGAATCGGCCAGGACTCAAGGCGGTGGACCTTTTTGACGCCATCCACGCCGGTAAGGTCAAGGCCGTGTGGATCGTCGCGACCAATCCGGTCGTAAGCCTGCCGAATGCCGACCGGGTGCGTGCAGCCCTGAACCGCTGCGAGTTGGTCGTCGTGTCCGACTGCGTGGCCGAAACCGACACCACGCGCCTGGCTCATGTGCTGCTGCCGGCCACTGCGTGGGGAGAGAAGGATGGTACGGTGACGAATTCGGAGCGCTGCATTTCGCGCCAGCGCGCCTTTCTGCCTGTGCCCGGTGCCGCCAAACCAGACTGGTGGATCTTCTGTGAGGTCGCCAAACGCATGGGGTTCACGCACGGCTTTGCCTTCGGCTCGGCGCAGGAGATCTTCCTCGAACACGCTGCGCTCTCGGCGGCTGGCAACGGCGGTGAGCGTGGGTTTGATATCGGCGGTTTGAGCCACCTCAGTGCCGAGCAATACGACAAGATGGTGCCGACGCAGTGGCCGGTGGCGGCGAACGAGGACCGCCGGGGCCTGCGTCCGTTTGCGGATGGTCGCTTCTACCACGCGGACGGGCGGGCACGCTTTGTCCCCACCGTAGCTACCTTGCCGGTGCACGACATCGACCAAGAGTATCCGTTGGTCCTCAACACCGGCCGAGTGCGCGATCAGTGGCATACGATGACCCGCAGCGGTCAGGCACCGCGCCTGATGATTCACCTGCCGGAACCGTATGTGGACATGCATCCTGAGGACGCCCTCATCTCCGGCGTCCGCGAAAGCCAGCTGGTGCGCGTGACAACGCGCTGGGGCTCATTGGTCGCTCGCCTTCGCACCAGCGGGGAAATGCCCAGACGGATGATCTTCGTGCCGATCCACTGGAGCGATACGACCAGCTCCGATGCCCGTGTCGGCGCGTTAGTCAATCCGGCGGTAGATCCACTCTCCGGTGAGCCGGAATTCAAGCATACCCCCGCTCAGGTCGCGCCCTTCGTGGTCGCCTGGCATGGCTTCATACTCAGCCGCCATTCTCCGGTTCTCAAAGACGTGGTCTGGTGGTCACGCATTCAGGGCGTCGGGTGTCGGCGCTATGAACTGGCTGGCCGGCGCGTACCAGGTGACTGGTCACCCTGGGCACGGCGTATGCTCAACGCCACGGCCCTGGAGGCCGACTGGATCGAATACAGCGACCGCGGAGCCGGTGTCTATAGGGCAGCCCACATCGTGGATGATCGCATCGAGGGGTGCATCTTCATTTCCCCGCGCCCGGATTTACCGCCGCGCGCCTGGCTTGCGAGCCTGTTCGGCGGGCATACCCTGACGAAAGACGATCGGATGGGCTTGCTTACTGGCCGACCGGCCGATGTCCGGGTCGACACGAGTGCTGTCATCTGCTCCTGCTTCGGCGTGGGTCGCGACAGCATCTGCGTCGCCATCCGGAAGTGCGGGTTGACGTCAGCGCAACAGATCGGACAGGAACTTCGTGCGGGAACCAACTGCGGCTCCTGCCTGCCGGAGTTGAAGGCACTGATCAACGAGCACCGCGCGTCGCTTGAGCCGGTGTAATCAAGGTCCGCTCACTACCCACGGATTCCAGAACAACTGACAGAACGTGGCTGCCGAACAATTTGACGTCTCGCCAGACGGAACTGGCCAGTCGCTGAATGACTTGACCAGCTTTCTGGTGGGAGCTGATACTCAAGCGGGCCGAGTTAAGGGCGGTATGTCGAGCGCTGCGTTTGGGGTCTGAGCGCACAGGCACGCAGAACACAAGAGGGTCGCGGCGTGGTGAGAACTCCCGATGCAGAGCCTAGCCCATGTGTTCTCGCCTCCTCGCCGTGTTTGCTGCACGAGCTTGGTCCGGACGGCAGCCCGCGCGTGGATCCGGAGCAGGCACGGGACGTCGCCCGTTGGCGTAAGGTGGAGCGTGAGCGCCAGATTGCCGCGCGCTGCGCCCTCACAGCGGAATACCGCTCAGAGCAAACACTCGCCGCTGCGCGCGCCCTCGACCAGATTCTCCCGATCGCTTCATCGCTCACCCTGAGCGTCTACTGGCCGATACGCGGAGAGCCGGATCTGCGCCCATGGATGGCCACACTATCGCAACGCGGCGTACGTGTGGCGCTGCCGGTCGCGATTGCCCTTGGCCAGCCGCTGGTCTTTCGCGAATGGCACCCTCACGCGCGACTCGCGCGCGGTCTTTGGAACATCCCCTACCCCGCCGATGGCGCTGTGGTCGTACCGAACGCGGTCATTGCCCCGTTGGTCGCGTTTGACGCGAAGTGCTATCGCCTCGGATACGGGGGAGGCTTCTTCGATCGGACGCTCGCTATGTTAAGCCCAAGACCTCTGGCCATCGGTGTTGGCTATCCAAACGGGGTGGTCTCAACAATATTTCCGCAGCCGCATGATATCCCGATGGATTGGGTCGTGGACGGTTCGTCAGCCCCCATTCGGCGTGCGGAGAGCCTCCAGTACGATTAGTCCGTCGGGATTATCTGCCGCAGCGCCGTGCTCGAGACACGCCCGCCCCATCCCGCACGGCGAGCGAGCGATGGCTCATCGATGTGCTTGCAGTGAGAGGATCGCTTTCACGAACACTGGATCGGGCGCGCCCGACGCGTCCGTGGTGGCGACGATCCGGCCATCCTCATCGAGCAGCGCGACGACGACGTTGTGCTCAAAGCCGCCGCCGGGCAAGGGTCGATAAGCAACGCCGAGCACACCTGCGAGCATGCCCTCATCGCCCAGTTCAGGGCGGCTGAGCCGGAACAAGGGCGCCTCCACATGATGCTCGGCTGCGACGTGGCGCAACATGGCGATGTCGTCATGGGCGGGGTCGAAGCTCACCAGTACCACCGGTACGGGTTTGTGCCCCGAAAGCGCGTGCTCGATGCCCTTCAGCGATTCGATCTCGAGCGGACAGGCCATCTTGCAAGACCCGTAGAACATCCCTACCAGACGCGGCTCACCGCGCAGCGACGCGAAAGAAAACGCCTCCCCGCGCTGATCGCGCAGCGTCAGTGCCGGAATCCGGTAGATCGACTTTTCGGGTAGCGGCACAGCGGCGGGCGGCGCCGCAAAAACGCTCATTGTAAGCAAGGCAAAGCAACACAAGGGAAACATCTGACGCGTGTAATGCATGCTCAGTCTCCGGGCAGGTCGCGAACGCAGCGAAAGCCGACGCGTGGTGCGTCGTCGGCGGGCTTGAGCGCCGCCAGTGCTGCAACATCCATCATCAGTGCGTATTCATTCTTGTCAGAAAACGCCAACGCCGAGCCGCCACAAAGCGCCAATACGGGGTCAACGCCGGCAACACGTGCGTCGGCGTTGGGAAACATCGCCGCATAGTCCCCCGTCCACTCCCACAGCAGGCGGTTGAGATCCCGCACCCCGTAGAAATTCTCAGGATATCGACCAATCACGCCAGGCCGGTCGCCGCTTGCCTCCAGTGTCGCCGAAAGCAACAGCTGATTGCGTGTTGGATCCTGGCGCGCGTCGCGATGAGTCTCATCGGCGGCGGCGACGTACTCCCACTCGTACCAGCTCGGTAAGCGAGCGTGCTCGCTCGCACAGAAGGCCCGAGCGGCGAACCAGCTGACGTTGGTCACCGGCTGCTGCTCAAGTGCGGCCGGCCCGAGCATCCGGGATCCCCGCCATGCACTCAGATAGCGCGGCCCGGCGAATAGCGCCGACACCTGCCCGCGCTGCCACTCCGGATGTTCACCCACGAAGGCCAGGAAGTCGGCGTTGGTCACCGGCTCCGCCCGCATCGCGAATCGCCGCAGCGTGATCGGCACCGCCGCGCCATCGCTGCTCAGCGCGCTGGCGAACTGACCGCCCGGAATCACAACATAGTCCGCGGCGACGGCGCCGGCCGTGCCCCCCAGCACTACCAACAGTGCTGCAAGACGTCCCCGCATGCACCTTACCTTGCGCACAGGCACCTGAACGGCGTACCGCCGTACTGACACGGCGCGCGCGCTCATTTAGGCGAGCCAGCCTCGCGCACAGCCTTGACCTCAGCGGCGCTCACTGCACCACCCTTGTTGTTAAAGTTGTTCAACACATAGGTCAGCACATTCGCGATTTCATCGTTGTTGAGTTGCGCTCCTTGGGCCGGCATCACGGATTCGTAGCCCGTGCTATTGACGGTGATCTTGCCGCTAAGGCCGTTGAGCACGATGCCGATCGCCCGCTTCGGATCCGAGTTGAGATAGTCCGACATTGCGAGCGGCGGAAATGCGCCTGGCAGCCCCATGGCGTTGCCCTGGTGGCAGGCGGCACAGATCTGGGTGAACACTCGCCTGCCATCGGCCACTGCATCGATCGGATTGGATGCCGCGGCCACTTGCGGCTCCGGTATCACCGCCCCTGGAATCGGCCCGCTCGAAACCTTGCTGTAGAGCTCGGGCCGCGAAGCTCCGTTCACCTTAAGCTCGCCCAGCGCCCCCTGCATAAAGGCGCGCGTGATCGAATGATCGACCAAGAGAAATGTTCCTGGCACGAGAGTCTTCAGCTCGACCATTGCAGCGCCGCCCGCTGCAACCAAGCTAGTCTGCACGTTGTGATTGACCAGCGTGCCACCCTCGATATTGACATTGTCAAAAATTTGCCCAATGACGTGGAAGCTCGACACCAGATTGGGGCCGCCGTCGCCGATGAATAGGCGTACCGTGTCGCCAACCTTGGAGCTGAGCGCATCGGAGCCGGTGAGCGAGCCTTCGCGGCCGTTGAACAGGACGTACGTCGGCTGCTCCAGCAACATCTTCTGCATGTCGAATGGCTGTAGCCCGGGTTCGTGATAGCTGCCGGTGGTGTAGAACTCGCCCTGAACGACGTAGTATTCCTCATCGACTTTCGCCAGCCCCTGTGGGGGCTCGACCACGATCAGGCCGTACATGCCATTGGCGATGTGCATCGGCACCGGCGCCGTTGCACAATGATAGATGAAGACCCCCGAGCGCATCGCCTTGAAGGTGAATACGCTCTCATGTCCCGGCGGCGTCACTGTAGACGCGGCACCACCGCCAGGTCCCATGACCGCGTGCAAGTCGATGTTGTGCGCCATATGCGAGGCGGGATCGTTTCTCAGATGCAGTTCGACTGTATCGCCCTGGCGCACGCGAATCATCGGACCCGGGACCGAGCCATTGAAAGTCCAGAACGTATAGCGAACGCCATCGGCAATCTCCTTGAT
>JBAUYT010000243.1:0-2100 GCA_049584935.1 Steroidobacteraceae bacterium | reverse complement strand
GCCGCTGCCGCAGGGACACGGATCGTTGCGGCCGGGCGGCGTCATCGGCCGGGATCAGGCCTTGCGGCGGCTGCCGCGGAACTGGTCGGCGGGGTAGCGCTCGGCGTTGCGGGTCATCTTGTCCGCGGCAGCCGCCAGCAGATCGATCCCGAGCCGGTCGGCGAGCCGCACGAGATAAATGAACACGTCGGCCATCTCGGCGCGCACCTCGGCCAGTGCGGCTTCTGGCAGTGCCTGCGATTCCTGCTCGCTGATCCACTGGAAATGCTCCAGCAGCTCGCCCGCCTCTACGATCAGGGCCATGCTCAGATTCTTGGGTGAGTGGAACTGGTCCCAGTCGCGTTCTGCCGAAAACCGCCGCAGGGCTTCGCGCAATTGCTCGATCGATTCGCATCGGTTGCCGGTCATCACGCTGATTATAGGCCTAGAGCGCACGCGTCCGATCCGGTGCGCGGCGAGTGCGTCGCCTCAGCCCCTGTGCGGAAACCAGGGGACGAAGCGGCTGGTGGTGCGCTGATATTGCCGATAGAGCTCGCCGCGGCTCTCGAGCGAGTGCTTCTCGGTCAGCGGTATGCCGGTGACATTGAGCAGCAGGTAGAGCATCAGCAGCGGACAGGCAAGAGTGACCCAGCCGTACGGCGAGGCGAGTGCCGCAATCGAAAATCCCCACCACACCAGCGACTCGAAGAAGTAGTTCGGATGGCGCGAATAGCGCCACAGGCCCACATCGACCACGCGCGCGCTATTGGCCGGGTCGCTCTTGAACCGCTGCGCCTGCCAGTCGGCGGTGGATTCCCCGAGGATACCGGCGAGTGCGAGTGCGAGCCCCGCGAGTTCAATGGGCCCGAGCCCGGGCTTGTCGTTCTCCGCGGCCAGCAGGAACGGCAGCGAGAACAGTAGCGCAATGACCGCCTGCAGTTCGAAGAACAGCAGGAAGCGGCCGGGGCCGGGCCACTTCTGGCGCAAGGTGCGGTAGCGCTTGTCCTCCTGCGGATGATGGCGCCAGACGCGAATGAGGATGTAGAGACCCAGACGCAGGCTCCAGGCAGCGCCGACCGCTGCGAACGCCAGGCGCCGCCACGGATCGCCGTGCCCCAGCATTGCGTACAAGGGTGCAAGGATCGCAACGCTCAACGACCAGATGGCGTCGAGAAAACCATAATTGGCGATCCGCACGCTGACTACCCAGACCAGTGCGAACAGCAGCATCATCAGCAGCAGGGCCAGCGCCAGCGCCGGACCGAACTGCGCAATCATGTGCGCCGCAGCGCCAGGACGGCGTGCGCAGCCGCAGCCGGCGCGCTGCGCAATTCAGTGCGTACTGTCGGCAACACGCTGCGGAACTTTGGAAAATTTCTCCGGGTCGTAGCCCTGGTTCCGAGTCCGCTGCAGTATGGCCGCGTAGGTCGAGTCGGGGAGTGCCTTCGACCTGGCCATGATCCAACCGTAGCGGCGCGACGGGTGCCCCACCATGACCCATTGATAGTCGGGGTCCAGGTCCAGAATCAGGTATTTGACCGAGAAGACCTTGAAAAAACGTACGCGCCAGGTGGCGTTGGTGGCGCGATCGACGACATGTGCCCTCGCATTGACCAGCCGCTGCATGGGCGCATCGAAAGACTTCTTGCGACAGGTGAACCAGTTGTCGATGTCTCCATCCGGGCGCAGGGCGTAGCTTTCGATCGAATCGAAGCAGTCCTTCTCCGCAAAGTACGGAATCTCACCAATCACGTACCAATCTCCCATGTACCTGGGCAGATCCACTCGCGACACGGTTTGCATCGGTGGTTTCGACATGCAGCCTGTCTGCAAACCCAGCAGTCCCAAGGCCAGAAGATACGCGATGTGCGTGCGCATAAGAAGCATTGTGCCGCTTTGGACTCCGGCAGGCGCAGTCGCGTCCGGCGCTACCTCCCGTAGGAGCCATCCCAGGCGCAGCACCAAGCTGTACTTTTCTTCATCTGCGGCGCGGCCGGCGCAGCATCGCCGGCTCGCTGATCGGTGGCATCCCGGAAACCCAGGAGATGCTGGACTTCTGTGCCGACAAGGGCATCGTCAGCAACATCGAGATGATTCCGATCCAGCAGTTCGAGACCGCCT
>JBAUYT010000242.1:0-2588 GCA_049584935.1 Steroidobacteraceae bacterium | reverse complement strand
GCATTCGCCCGCCCGTGCGGCGGCTCGACAAATGCGTCCGGAGCGCCTTCGCACCGGCGAACCTCTGCGATGTCAATGTGGCGAACCTCGTCGTCCAATTCCACGTCGTAAGACTTAGTCATCATGTTTCAGTCCTGGTTTGTAAACAATAGAAACGGGCAACCTCTGTTCGCCCAGTAAAGTCCGGCTTCGTTCTTTATCCTTTAACAGAGACGAGTGACGGCGCTATGTCAGCGATGCCACCGAGATAGATGTGCGTACCGCTCCCACGACCGCCGTGCTCGGCGATCGCGTCCGCGCCGCGAGTGGGGCATCCTTAGCCCAAGTTACGGTGTCCGGCCGCCGGGAAAAAATTTCACGGCGGCAAATCGGCCTTGGCGGCGCCGCGGGGCAGGTTCGCGCTGAAAAACGCCGTGTAGTGTAAACTTTGTCCGATTGACGCTGCGCTTCCGGCGGGCATGCTGGTGCCACTTCAGCACGGATGCGTCATGTTTCTTCGCAAGGTCTATCCTGGCAGGCGGGGCGTCAAGAGCAAGCAGATCTACTGGGAGCTGGTTGAGAGCTACCGCACCGCCAAGGGCTCGCGTCAGCGCACCGTCGCCTACCTCGGCAAACTTTCGCGCAAGGAAGTGAGCGGATGGCAGAAACTCTCGGAGAATTTGAATGGCCATCCGCCATCGCCGCCGGGACTGTTTGACGTCCGCAATCCCGAAGCTGCAGGCGACGCCGCCGACGTTCATCTGGTGGACGTGAAGAGCGTGGCGGTGCAGCGGCTGCGCCGGTTCGGTGAAGTGTTCCTCGCCTGGACGCTGTGGCGGGTGCTGGGGCTGGACGACCTGCTGGCGCGGGAGATGCCTGCCGGTCGCGAGCAGGTTCCGTGGGCCACGGTGGCGGCGATCCTGTGCATCTCGCGTTTCTGCCGGCCCAGCAGCGAACTGCACATCGAGAAGCATTTTTATCCGCAGTCGGCGCTGGAGGATCTGCTGGGCGTGGAAGCGTCGCTGGTGCATACCGACCGGCTGTACGCGGGGATGGACCAACTGCTGAAACAGAAGAAGGCCATCGAGCAGCACCTTCGCCAGCGGCTCGGCGAGCTGTTTCAGCTGAGTTACGACCTGCTGCTCTACGACCTGACGAGCACTTACTTCGAGGGGAAGTGCGCAGCCAATCCCAAGGCAAAGCGCGGCTATTCGCGGGACAGCCGTCCGGACTGCCCGCAGGTGGTGATCGCGTTGATCGTGACGGTCGACGGCTATCCCCTGGGATACGAGGTCTTCAGCGGGAACACGGCGGATTCGACCACCGTGCAGGCGATCGTGAAGAAGGTGGAGGAGGAGCACGGCCAGCTCAACCGCATCTGGGTGATGGACCGGGGCAACGTCTCGGAAGCAAACCTCGCGTTCATCCGCGAGCGGGGCGGGCGGTACATCGTGGGCACGCCCAAGGCGATGCTGCGGCAGGTGCAGGGCCAGATCACCGACCAGGGGTGGCAGCAGGTGCGCGAGGGCATCGAGGTGAAGGTGGTCAAGACAACAACTGCCGGCGCGACAGATGCGAACAAAGCAAATGGAGAACAAGCAACTGAAACGCTGGTTCTGTGCCGCTCGCAGGACCGGGTCGTCAAGGAGTCGGCGATGCTGGGCCGCTTCGTCGATCGGCTGGAGGCGGGTCTGAAGAAGCTGGCCGCCTCGGCCGAGAAGGGACGGCTGAAGGATCTGGAGACAGCCAACCGGCGCCTGGGCAGGCTGCTGGAGAAGAACTGGCGGGCAGGCAATTGCTTTCAAGTGAACATCGCCGCGATTGCCCAGCCGTCGGCCAAGGCGAAGCTGCTGGTGAGCTGGACCAAAGACCAGCAGCTCAAGCATGCCCTGTGCGGCTGTTATCTGTTGCGCACGAATCTGCCGCAGCCTGACCCGGTGGCGCTGTGGCGGCAATACATTCAACTGGTGGATGCCGAGTGGGCGTTCCGCATCAGCAAGGATGAACTGGAACTGCGGCCGGTCTGGCACCAGCAGGACGGCCGGGTGCAGGGGCACATCCTGGTCTGTTTCATCGCCTACGCGATGTGGAAGACGCTGGGAGGATGGATGGCGGCCAGCGGGCTGGGTGAGGCTCCTCGTCCGCTGGTGGAGGAGTTGTCGACGATCAAGAGCGCCGACGTGATGCTGCCAACGCGGCAGAGCGACGGGTCGGAGGGCACGACGTTGGTGATCCGGTGCGTCACCCGCCCCGACGAACACCAGGAAGTCTTGCTGACCCGCCTGGGAATTGAGTTGCCCAACCAACTCAAACGGTTCCAGACTGGAGGAGAGTCCGCCTGCGACAACCGTCGCAATGTAGTGTAAACTTTTGCCAGAAATCGCCCTTGGCGAAGCGCCCGGGCCTTTTTTACCCCCGAACACCGTAACTTGGGCTAGTCCTATCATGGCCTCGGCATTGTCGGCATCCCACCGTTTGCCGGGGCCTCGGATTCGGGCTGGGACCGCGCCGCATTCACTTTCGGTCGTCGAACTGCTGATTCGCCAGCCATGGACCAGGCATTGGTCGTACAGGATGGTCTCCCGGCGCGCGGCGACATAGTTCAGAAG
>JBAUYT010000241.1:0-9114 GCA_049584935.1 Steroidobacteraceae bacterium | reverse complement strand
TCCGTAAAGACACTGATTGTGCGGTGCCAAAGGTTTAATTAGGATGCGGCAACGAGCTGGATGGAACGATGCAGCAAGAACGCCTGATACGCAAATATGCCAACCGCCGGCTCTACGACACCGTCGGCAGCCGCCACGTCACGCTCGAGGATCTTCGCCAGCTCATCGTTGCCGGACAGCGCATCAAGGTCGTCGACGACAAATCGGGTGACGATCTGACGCGCGCGGTGCTGCTGCAGATCATCGCCGAACAGGAGCAGTTCGGCGCACCGGTGCTCAACACCGAGTTGCTCGAGATGATCATCCGCTTCTATGGCCGGCCCATGCAGGCCATGTTGAGCAGCTACCTCGAGCAGGCCTTTACGGCGCTGCTGCGGCAGCAGGACACCATCCAGTCGGAAATGGCCAAGGTGCTGCAGGCACCGCTCGCACCGTTTGCGGAGCTCGCCCGCAAGAACCTCGAGCTCTGGCAGCAGATGCAGACCGCCACCCAGGATGCCATGGGCGCGCGCGCCCCCGAGGCGTCCAGCCCGGGCGGCGGTCAAAAGGAGAAGTGATCACATGGACGTTCACAACAAGACGGTCGTCGTCACCGGCGCTGGCCGCGGCATTGGCCGCGCCGTGTCACTGCAGCTCGCGCAGCGCGGTGCCGACCTGGCGCTGTTCGATCTCAGCACCGAGGCGCTCGAAGAAACCCGCGCGCTCTGTGCGCGCGAATCGGTACAGGCGCGCGCGTACGCCGTCGATGTCGCCGACGAGGCGGCGGTGGCCGCGGCGATGCCGCGGGTCAGCGCGGACTTCGGCCGCTTCGACGGCCTCGTCAACAATGCCGGCATCGTGCGCGACGCCCTGCTCGTCAAGGTGAAGGATGGCACGGTCGTCGGACGCATGTCGATGGAGCAGTGGAACGCGGTCATCAGCGTCAACCTCACCGGCGTGTTCCTGTGCGCGCGCGAGGCGGCCACGCAGATGATCGCCTGTGGCCACGGCGGCGTCATCGTCAACATCTCGAGCATCTCGCGTACCGGCAATGCGGGTCAAAGCAACTACAGCGCCGCCAAGGCCGGCGTCGAATCGATGGGAGTCGTCTGGGCCAAGGAGCTCGCGCGCTACGGCATCCGCGTCGGCTCGGTGGCGCCTGGCTTTACGCACACCGATATCCTGGCTGCGATGCGACCCGAAGTGCTCGAGAAGCTGACGGCGCCCGTGCCGCTACGTCGACTCGGAAGGCCGGAGGAGATCGCGCACGCGGTACTCTTCATCTTCGAGAACGAGTTCTTCACGGGCCGGTGCATCGATCTCGACGGCGGACTGCGGCTCTGAGCTGACGGCGTCATCGAGACCGAGTACCGCGCAGATCTGATTGCGCGCAGAGGCCACGCGCCGCACCGAGTGCGACAGCAGCTCCTCGGCGCAGGGCTCGGCGGCCGGCAGGCCCAGCTGCGCCATCACCAGCGCCTCGACCGCTTCGGCCTCGTACTCGAAGATCGTGCGGTGGAACGCCAACGCTCGCTCCCGGTGCACGAGCCAGTGGGTGAGCTCGTGCACGAGCACGCGCAGCTCCTCGTCCGGGGACAGGCCGCTGCGCAGCACAATCTGATCACCTCCCTGGCGGCCGTGCAGGCAGTCCGGAAGCGCCATGCGGCACAAGCGCAGGCCTCGTCCACGCGCAAACGTCTCCAGGGCGTGAATGTGTTGCGGGATCGCCGTCATGCCTGCGCGATCATCGGCCACTGCGCAGGCGCCGTCCAACGCCGCTTGCATTGCCTCTTGCGGCGCATTAGCTAATGGGTATATTTACTTATTGACGCGGCAAAATAATCAAACATATACTTCAATATCAATCATATAGTGTTTGACAGAATACTCGTAAGGATCCGCAACATTCTTCTTGCATTGCATACAAACAGGGCTATAATGAGCCCATCGAAGAGAGACAGCAGACAAGACCACCACTCACTGACCTGACCATCCGGAGAACCCCATGATCGACACCACGTTTGATCCGACCAAGATCTACGAAACCTATCGCAACGCGTTTGCGCCAGCCCTGAAGTCGCAGCAGGAAGGCCTCAAGGCCATCGACCGCGCCGGCCGTTATCACTACGCCGTCATGGGCGACTACCTGGACTACAGCCTGGCACAGGCCAAGGCCGTCCTGGGTGCCCAGAGCCCGACCGAGTTCGTCAGCAAGCAGGTCGAACTCGCCACCGCGCTCGGTGACAAGCTGCGCGCCCGTGCTCAGGAGTTCGTCTCGCTGGCCACCGAGACGCAGACGGGCTTCACCGAGGTCCTGAATCAAGCGACCGCCAACGTCGCCGACGTCGCCAAGCGCAAGGCCGCCTGATCGTTGTTACGCTGCCGGCGGCGGCACCGCGTGGTGCCGCCGTCTGCTCAAGACCGCCAGCCGGGGGAGTCATTGGTGGACGCGGACGTTCGCAGTTCCTCTTCGGCGCCGAATCCGGCGGAGATGTCCCGCCAGCTGCGCGCCCAGCTCGCCACCATCACCGGCGGGCTTGCCCCCGAGAATTACGCCAACGCCTGGTGGGATTGGTATCTGAATCTGGCCCAGGAGCCACCGAAGCAGATCGAGATCCTGCAGGACGCCTTTGCGCGCGCACTCGATACCTGGAATTTCAGCCTCCAGGCTGCCGCGGGCGAGCCGCTGGCACCCGCCAGATGCGACAGCCGCTTTGCAGCGGATGCCTGGTCGCAGTGGCCGTTCAACGTCTATGCACGCGGCTATCGCAACTGGGTCGACTGGTGGCAGAAGGCCTCGGAGACCCCGGGGATGACACCCGAGCACGCGCGCACGCTCAGCTTCATGGCCGGCAACGCGCTCGATGCCGTCTCGCCTGCCAACTATCTGGCCACCAATCCGGAGCTGCTCGATGCCACGCGCGCCGAGGCCGGTGCCAATCTCGTGCGTGGCTTCAACTACTGGCTCGAAGATGTCGAGAACGCGCTGGGTGGCAAGAAGCCCGGCACCGAGAAATACGTCATCGGCCGGGATATCGCGGCCGCACCCGGCAAGGTGGTGCTGCGCAACGAGCTCATCGAGCTGATCCAATATGCACCGGCCACACCGAGCGTGTTTGCCGAGCCCATCCTGATCGTGCCGGCCTGGATCATGAAGTACTACATTCTCGATCTGTCGCCGGCCAACTCGCTGGTGCGGTACCTCGTCTCCTGCGGCCATACGGTGTTCATGCTCTCGTGGAAGAACCCCAACGCCAGCGATCGCAATCTCGGCATGGATGACTACCTGCGGCTCGGCATCGATGCCGCAGTCGCGGCGGTCTCGAGCATCCTGCCCGGCCGTCCGCTGCATTCGGTCGGCTACTGCATCGGCGGCACGCTGCTGTCGATCGCCGCCGCGCGCCACGCCGGCGAGTCGGGCTGGCCGCTGGCGAGCATGTCGCTGCTGGCCGCGCAGCAGGACTTCAGCGAGCCGGGCGAGCTCTCGGTTTTCATTACGCCGGATCAGCTCGACATGCTCGAAGCGGTCATGGAGCGCACCGGCGTACTCAAGAGCGAACAGATGGCCGCGGCCTTCACCCTGCTGCGCTCGCGCGATCTGCTGTGGAATCCCGCGGTCAGCACCTACCTGCGCGGCAAGCGGGACACGCCGAACGACCTGATGGCCTGGAATGCGGATGGCACGCGCATGCCCTACCGCATGCACGCCGAGTACCTGCGACGGCTCTATCTCAACAACGCCCTCGCCAAGGGCGAATTCGAAGCCCTCGGGCGCCGCGTGGATCTCACCGCCATCACCGTGCCGATGTTCGTGGTTGGCACCGAGACCGATCACGTGGCACCGTGGCAGTCGGTCTACAAGGCGCGCGCTCTGACGCGCTCGTCCGACTACACCTTTCTGCTGACTTCCGGCGGCCACAACGCCGGCATCATCAGCGGCCCCTCGCATCCGCGCCGGCGGCACCGCGTGCGCACCTGGCTCAATGCCAGCGACACGCTGGCGCCGCAGCACTGGTTCGATTCCACGCCCGCTCAGACTGGCTCCTGGTGGCCGGTGTGGCAGCGCTGGCTGGCACAGCACTCGAGCCCCGATCAGGTTGCACCGCCGCCGATGGGCGCCGCGGCAGCCGGTCTTACCCCCCTCGCCGATGCCCCCGGCGAATACGTCCTGCAAAGGTAGTCATCCCATGCTCAACGACATCCTGATAGTGGCCGCGACGCGCACGGCCATCGGTACCTTCGGCGGCGCGCTCAAGGACGTACCGCTCTCCGAACTGGCGACGCTGATCGTCAAGAGCGCACTCGCTCGCAGCGGCGTCGAGCCGGCCGCAGTGGGCCACCTCGTCATGGGTAACGTCATGGTCACCGAGCCCAAGGATGCCTATCTCGGGCGCGTCGCGGCCATCGGCGCCGGCCTACCGCCCGAAGTGCCCGCCTTCAACGTCAATCGTCTGTGCGGCACGGGCCTGCAGGCGGTGGTCTCGGCCGCGCAAATGCTGGCGCTCGGCGATTGTTCGATCGCCATCGCGGCCGGGGCCGAATCGATGAGCCGCGGACCCTACCTGGTGCCGTCCGCGCGCTGGGGCGCGCGCACGGGCGATGCGCCCATGCTCGATTTCACCATCGGTGCACTGCACGATCCGTTCGAGCGCATCCACATGGGCGTCACGGCCGAGAACGTGGCGGCCAGCGAGGGCATTACCCGCCAGATGCAGGATGAGCTCGCCCTCGAGAGTCAGAAGCGGGCCGCGCGGGCCATCGCCGAGGGCCGCTTCAAATCGCAGATTACGCCGGTGACGATCAGCACCCGCAAGGGACCGGTGGTATTCGATACCGACGAGCACGTACGCGCGGATGTGACGCTGGAGAAGCTGGCGAAGATGAAGCCCGTGTTCCAGGAAGGCGGCACCGTCACGGCCGGCAACGCGTCCGGCATCAATGACGGCGCCGCGGCCATCGTGCTCGCCACCGCCCAGGCCGCGCGCGAGCACAACCTCAAGCCGCTGGCGCGCCTGGTCGCTTATGCACACGCCGGCGTCGAGCCGCGGGTCATGGGACTCGGCCCCATACCGGCGTCCCGCAAAGCGCTCGCCGCCGCGGGCTTGACCAGACGGGACCTCGACGTCATTGAGTCCAACGAAGCGTTTGCGGCGCAGGCCTGCGCCGTGGCGCGCGCACTCGAGTTCGATGCCGCCAAGGTCAACCCCAACGGCTCGGGCATCTCCCTCGGCCATCCGATCGGCGCCACCGGCGCTATCCTGGTCACCAAGGCGCTGTACGAACTGGAACGGATCCAGGGCCGCTATGCACTTGTCACCATGTGCATCGGCGGCGGCCAGGGCATCGCGGCAATCTTCGAGCGCATCTAAGCGACGTCATCGCCGGCTGGGCCCTGGGCTCCGGCGTCGGCTACGGCGTCACGAAATTGTCGGTGCCGCTGACGGTGCGGCCGCTCCCGGGCGGCATGACCGTGGGGCTGTCGAAGCAATTCTGATTCAGTTGATAAAGACTCCGCCGACCGCTGCGATCAGCGCCACGGCGAGCACCGGCACACGGGCGCTGACCAGCAGCGCAAAACACAGGACCACCAGCAGCACATCCCGCAGCGTGCCGACCGAGCCCGTCCAGATGGGGCGGTAGAGGGCCGCCGCCAGCAGTCCGACGACGGCGGCGTTGACACCCGCAAGGCAGCGCCTCACGGCCGTGTGCCGTCGCAGTCGCTGCCAGTGTGGCAACGCTCCCACGAGCAACAGCAGGCCGGGCAGAAAGATTCCGGCCAGCCCGATCAGCGCCCCGGCGATACCGCGCGGACCCTCGGCGGCGATCGATCCCAGGTAGGCAGCAAACGTGAACAGCGGTCCGGGCACGGCCTGAGCGGCCCCATAGCCGCTCATGAAAGCCTGATCGCTGACCCAGCCGGGCGTGACGAAGGCGCCGTGCAGCAGCGGCAGCACCACGTGGCCGCCACCGAACACCAGCGATCCCGACCGATAGCAAGCGCCGAACAGCGCCAGGGCCGGTGCTGCGGCCCGGTCCGGAATAGCGAATACGCCTGCAAACAACAGCAGGAACAGCGCCCACGCGATCCATCCGGCGCGCGCTGTCACCGCGGATACCAGCAGCGCCGCCGGCTCGGCAGGCTCGGCACGGCAGATCAGCCATCCCAGGGCCGCTCCCGAAACAATGGCCGCCAGCTGCACCATCGGCCAATGACTCGCCAGCACGAGGATGGCGGCGCCGAGTGCAATGGCTGCGCGCTCGAGATCCGGTGTCAGCCTGCGGGCCATCGCCAGCACCGCCTGTGCCACCACGGCCACTGCCAGCAGTTGCAGACCATGCAGTACACCGCGAGCGATGGCACCGTTGAAGGATGCCGCGCCGAATCCGAACGCGATCAGCAACGCGGCCGATGGCAGCGTGAATCCGCACCAGGCCGCCAATGCGCCTGCGTAGCGTGCGCGCAAGAGGCCAATCGCAAAGCCGACCTGGCTGCTGGCGGGGCCGGGCAGGGACTGCGCCAGTGCCACCAGCTCGGCGAAGTCCTGCTCGCTCAGCCAGCCGCGGCGCGCGACGAATTCGCGCCTGAAATAGCCGAGATGGGCCACCGGGCCGCCAAAGGAAGTCAGCCCCAGCCGGAGGAAGACGCGGAACACCTCGAGCGTGCGAGCAGGACTCACGGGCCCTTACTCTACGCCGGCACGTCGGACATCACTGGCCTGGCGGCGGCGCGGTGTTGTCTGGCAATGCTGCAGGCAAGGCCCAATACTGGGGCATGATCCGATTGCGGCACCGCCCTGCACTGCTCGTCTGCCTGTGCGCATTGCTGGGCATCGGGGCTTCTGCGGCCGAATTGCCTGACAAAGCACCGCCGCCCGCGAAGCACGAGCAGCCCAAGGACGATCAAGCTGCTACCAGCGATCGACCCAAGGCCGCCGCCCCGCCGCTGACGGCGCCGCAGATCATCCAGATCCTGGATGAGACCGTGCAGTGGTACCGCACGCTCGGCGCGCAGCAGCAGAACGCCACCGAGCCCAGCGATGAGCTGATCGTATTCGCCAATCGCCAGGCCGCCGACAAAGTGGTCAAGTTAAGTTTCCAGATTGCGCGTGCCAATGCGGAGCTTCTCAGCAGTGCGGCCACCGCCGAAGGCAGCGGCGACAGCACACCGTCGTTGCCGCAGGCACTGCAGGAGCGCCAAGCGGAACTGCAGGCCAAGCTCAAGTCGCTCGATGCCGAGATGGCTGCCGAACACGGCACCGCCTCGGCCAAGCGGGGCGAGCTCCAGGCCGAGCGCGCGGTCATCGCCGCGCGCGAGAACCTGCTCGAGAACATGACGGACTTCGAGAACCAAAGCGATCCGCGCACCGCGGGCGCCGAGGCGCTCAAGGCCGAGATCGACGCCATTGCGGCCAGCATTCCGACAGAGTCCAGTGCCACCAACACTGCGGCACCCGCGCATCCCACCACCCTTGCAGCGGCGACGGCGACGACGCCGGCCGCGGCCGGGAAACCTCAAGCCTCCTCCGGCGAGCGCAACGGCATCTGGTCGCTGGCCACGGACGTGATGGCACTGCGCCGCAAGATCCAGATCATCGAGAGCATCGATCGACAGACCGTGGCGCTGTCCACCACGTTCGAGAAGATCGGCGCCCCATCGATGGCCCAGCTCAAGACGCTCGCCGCCCAGGGCGATGCGCTCTCGATCCTGGCCGACCGTGCCTCGCCCGCGGAACTCAAGGACCTGCGCTCCCGGCTCGATACGCTGGCGTGGTTCATACAGCAGTCCAGCGGCATCGTGCTGCCCATCTCCCAGGTGCAGGTGCTGCTGAAGGAGTATCGCCACAACCTTGCGAGCTGGAAGGACACCACGAAGAGTCGCTACCAGGAGGCCTGGGGCGCGCTTGGCGTGCGCGTCGGCATCCTGGCCGGGATCCTGCTGGCGCTGTTCATCCTCGGGGAGATCTGGCGCCGCGCCGTGCAGCGCTTTGCGCACGACGTGCAGCGTCGCTACCAGCTCCTGGTGGTTCGACGCATCGTGCTGTGGACCGTGGCACTGTGCGTGGTGGGATTGAGCTTTGTTTCCGAGATCAGCAGCTTTGCCACCTTCGCCGGACTCATCACCGCGGGCGTTGCGGTCGCCATGCAGAGTGTGCTCGTGTCCGTGGTGGGCTACTTCTTCCTGATTGGCAAGTACGGCATCCGCGTCGGCGACCGCATCCAGATCGGCGCCGTCACCGGCGAAGTCATCGACTTGGGTTTAGTGAGAATGCACCTGCTCGAGCTCAACACCAGCGGTGTGCTCGGCCCCACCGGACGCGTGGTGGGCTTTCCGAACCTGGTGGTCTTCCAGAGCACCGGCGGACTCTTCAAGCAGATACCCGGCGTGAGTCTGACCTGGCGGGAGATTGCGTTGACCCTGCCGCCGGTGGCCGACTATGCCGCGCTGAAGGACCGGCTGCTCGCCGCCGTCAACGAAGTCGTCGGGCACTACCGCGACGAAATACTGCGCCAGTCCAAGGCCATCGAATCCAGGACCGAGGCCAATACATCCCACGACTGGGAGCCGCAGGTGCAGATGCACCTGGTGGATGGGCACATGCAGGCGCTGATCCGTTATCCAGCCCATCTTCCAGAAGCCGCCGAGGTGGATGAACGAGTTTCCGAAGCGGTGCTGCGGGTCATCCAGCACGCGGAGAAGGCCAGCGCGGCGAGCGCCTGAGCGCCGCGGATCTCAGGTACGTGCCTCATAGATGAGATTTGAAAGGTGTTTCTGCGGCGCGGCGAAATTGGGGAAAACCTCCTTCTCGCACCACCGCGCACATACGCGCCTCGCCGGCCTGCGCTCCCAGGCACAAGCCGATCTCCTGCGAACGTGATGCGAGCGTGCAGATGAAGGGTGAAAGTCGAGGTAGAGTAGAACACGCGAGCCCTCGATGTCCCATTCCGGCGCGGGCGTGCTATATGAGCTTGTCGAAAACCGCTGGCTCGGATTTGACATATGCGCGCGGTAACATCAACGACAGAGCCGCCGCACTTAGAGCGACGATCGCGGAAGTATTTACTACAGGCTCGTACCCATATAAGTCAGATACGTGCGCCATCCAAACGGGACTTATCGCTACCCCACATATGGCT
>JBAUYT010000240.1:0-9071 GCA_049584935.1 Steroidobacteraceae bacterium | reverse complement strand
GCCAAGCCACAGCCAGCGTGAGCGGCGCCTGGGTGGCGATGAGGAATTCGCGTGGTTGCGGCCATTCCGTCAGAGTGACCCGTTGCGGCGCGTAGCCTGGAAGACCTACGCTCGCGGTGGCTCCCTGATGGTGGCGCATTACGATGCGCCGTCCGGTGCGCAGCGCTGCCTGAGCCTGCAGGCGCTACGCGACCTGCCACTGGAGCTGGCACTGTCACAGCTCGCAGACTGGGTGCTCGAATGCGAGCGTCAGGGTGACAGCTACGCCCTCGATCTGCCCGGTATATCGATTCCGGCCGGCCATGGCCTGGCACAGCGCCGCCGGTGCCTCGAGGCATTGGCCGTGCACGAGGCCTGATGGCCACTGCCGACGCCCGCACGCTCAAGCACGCGCCGGCGCTTGCGGCGCCGCCGCCTGCCCTGACCCAACGCTGGGCGCTGGCGGGTCTGCTCGGCGCCGTGCTCCTGAACGTACATCACGTCGCGCCGTGGTGCCTGCCGCTGGCGGCCAGCGCCATTGCCTGGCGCATCTGGGCAGCGCAGCGCCCGCTGCGCCTGCCAGGACGCATGCTGCGCATCGCAGTACTGTTGATACTGACGCTGGCGGTGCTGATCAGCTTCCGCACCCTCAACGGCCTGGACGCCGGCGCGAGCCTGCTGGTCGCGATGATGGCGCTGAAGCTCATGGAGACCCAGCGCAACCGTGACTGGCTGATCGTGCTGGGGGGCGCGGTGTTCCTGCTGCTGGCGGCGTGCCTGGCGTCGCAGTCACTGTGGCTGCTGCCGCTGTATGCGGCCGAGCTGTGGCTGCTGTGCGCTGCCCTGTATGCGGTCGGTGCGCACGATCGACCGGTGGCGACCGCATTGCTGCTGCGGGCATCGGCACGCAATCTGCTGATCGCGCTGCCACTCGCGCTGCTGCTGTTCATGTTCTTTCCGCGGTTGACCGGTGCGCTCTGGACGATGCCGCGGGATGACGAGGCGGTCACCGGGCTGGGCAACGAGATGTCTCCGGGCAGCATCTCCGATCTGGTCGACTCGGACGAACCGGCGATGCGCGCGCATTTCGACGGGCCGCTGCCGCCGCTCGAGCAGCGCTACTGGCGCGGTCCGGTGCTCGATCGCTTCGACGGCTTCACCTGGACGCGGCTGCATGGCTCGCCCGCCGAGCGTGAGGAGGCGCCGGACATTGCCTTCGCGGGCCCCGAATACAGCTACAACGTCACGCTCGAGCCGAATTCGCACGGCGTATTGATCGGCCTGGATCTGCCACGCGAGCTGCCGCGCGATCTGGAAAAAGCCTTCAGGTCGTTCGACGGCCAGCTGATGGCCGGCGAGCCCGCCAACAGTGCCATTGCCTACCACCTCATATCCTCGCCGAATCATCGCGCCACCGGCGACCTGCCCGACGCACTGCGACGCCTGGACCTGTGGCTACCCGCCGGGCGCAATCCGCGTACGCTCGAGCTTGCGCGCGCGCTGCGCGCGGCCGCGCGCGATGATCGCGGCTTCATACAGGCCGCGCTCGGCTATCTGCACGACAATGGTTTCGAGTACACACGTGCGCCGCCGAAACTCGGCCGCAACTCGGTCGATGATCTGCTGTTCGAAACCCGTGAGGGGTTCTGCGGCCACTATGCCTCGGCATTCGCCGTGCTGATGCGCGCCGGCGGCCTGCCGGCGCACGTGGTTACCGGCTATCTCGGCGGTACCTGGAACCGCTTCGGCGGCTACCTGCTCATCAAGCAGTCGAATGCGCACGCCTGGACCGAAGTCTGGCTGAACGGCAGCGGCTGGGTGCGCGTCGATCCGACCGCCGTGATCGATACCCGTCAGTATCAGAGTGATCTCGAGGATGCCGCCGCCGGATTCGGCGTCGCTGCGGGCCGAACCCGCGTGGCACGCTGGTTCGCGGCCTCCTCCCAGGCCTGGCAGGCAGTCAATGCCTGGTGGCAGGACCAGTTCGTCGGCTTCACCGCCAACAAGCAGCTCGCCTTGCTGGGCCGGATGGGCTTCAAATCGCGCGACTACCAGACATTGATTGCGTTGCTTGCGCTCGGCGGCGCTGTCTGGCTGTCGTTTCTGGCCTGGCGTGGACGTGGACTTGCAGACGGCAAGCCGCGCGATGCGCTTGGCCGCAGCTGGCGTCACCTGGAGCGCTGCCTGCGCCGCCGCATCAGTGCGCGTGCACCGCACGAGGGTCCGGTGGCTTACGGCGAGCGACTGGCCGGCGAGCGGCCGGAGCTCGCCGCCACCGTACGGCTGCTGACGCGCCAGTATGCGCAGCTGCGTTACGGACGTGACTGCGACGATGCCGCCTTGCGACGCTTCGACCGTGCGGTGCGCCAGTTCAGCGCGCGGTCTGCTCGGGTACGCGCGACAGCAACCACGCACCGATGACGAAGAACAGCGTCAGCGCCACGATCGACAGCCGCTGACTGCCGGTCAGCACGGCCACCACGCCCATGACCAGCGGCCCCAGCACGGCCGCGAATTTGGCCAGCATGTTGTAGAAGCCGAAGTACTCGCCGGCGCGCTCCCGCGGAATCAGCGTGCTGAAGAAGGAGCGCGACAGCGCCTGCACGCCGCCCTGCACCGTGCCAAATATGGCCGCCAGCAGATAGAACTGCCACTCCGAGCGCATGAAATAGGCATAGATCGTGACACCCACGAACACCGCCAGACCCAGGTAGATCGCACGCCGCGTACCGATCCGGTCGCCGAGTCGGCCGAACAGCAGCGCGAACGGAAAGGCGATGAACTGCACCAGCAGCAGGGCCTGGATCAGCGCCGCGGTCGAAAATCCGAGTTTGCTGCCGAAATCTGCCGCCATGATCTGCACGGTCGATATGCCGTCGATGTAGAGCCAGTACGCCAGCAGAAAATTGAGCACCGGCCGGTCGCGCAGCACCGAGCGGATGGTTGCCCAGAGTTCGCGCCAGCCGGCCTGCTCGTCAGTGGGCGGCGGCTCTCCGACGTGACGGAACATCGGCAGCGTGAACACGATCCACCACACGGCGACGTCGACGAATGCGACCCGCATTGCCGCGGTGGCGTCGGCCAGATGGAACCGCGCGGGATACAGCACTAGAGCCACGTTGAGCAGGAACAGCAGTCCGCCGCCAAGATAGCCAAGCGCAAAGCCGAGCGCCGACACGCGGTTGCTCTCGGCGCGATCGGCTACCTGCATGAGCAGCGCATCCTGAAAGGAAGACCCCGCCCAGAAGCCCATCGAGCCCAGGCCGAACAGCAGCAGCGCCATCTGCCAGTGACCGCCGCCCACTTGGGCGAGTACCGCGGTGGCGGCTGCTCCGAGCAGTGTGCAGTAGCCAAACCAGCGCCGCTTGCGCCCGCGCCGGTCGGCCAGCGCTCCGAGCCAAGGTGCCACCAGCATGACCAGCAGGCTGGCGCTCGAATTGGTTACGCCCAGATAGAACGTCGAGAGGGTACCGGGCAGCTCAGCGCCCCAGTATTTGTCGAAGAAGATCGGAAACAGGCCCACCAGCACCGTGGTGATGAAGGCGTGATTGGCCCAGGCGGTCAGCGCCCAGGACCATTGTGCGGCGCGTCTCGGTGTCACACGCAGGCCCTCCCTTAGCGCCGCAGATTACGCAACCTGGTGCTCGCGTGTCTCGTGAAAGCCGATCTCGGGCCAGCGCTCGATGGTGAGCTGCAGGTTGACGCGCGAGGTGGCCAGATAGACGAGCTCGTCGTTGTGATCCAGTGCCAGCTGATCGTGCGCACGGGTGCGGAACTCCTCGAGTTTACGCGGATCCTGCGCCGTCACCCAGCGCGCGGAGTAGACCGGGATGGTCTCGAACACGCACTGCACGCCGTACTCGTCCTGCAACCGGAAGGCCACCACTTCGAACTGCAGCTGGCCGACGGCGCCCAGTATCAGGTCGTTATTGCGCAACGGCCGGAATAGCTGCGTGGCGCCCTCCTCGCACAGCTGGTCGAGCCCTTTCGACAGTGCCTTCATGCGCAGCGGATCCTTGAGCACCGCACGCCGGAACAACTCCGGCGCAAAATTAGGTACGCCGGTGAAATGCAGCGTTTCGCCTTCGCTGAAGCTGTCGCCGATGTTGATGGTGCCGTGGTTATGCAGCCCGATGATGTCGCCGGCGTAGGCTTCCTCGGCCTGCGAGCGATCGGCGGCCATGAAGGTCAGGGCATCGGCGATGCGCACCTCCTTTCCGAGCCTGACGTGCTGCAGGCGCATGCCGCGCTGATAGCGCCCCGAACACAGTCGCAGGAACGCAATGCGATCGCGATGCCCGGGATCCATGTTCGCCTGGATCTTGAACACGAATCCGGACAGCTTCGGCTCCGTGGCGACGACCTGCCGTTCCCGGCAGGTGCGCGGCAATGGTGCTGGCGCGTCGTCGACGAACGCCCGCAGCAGTTCCTCGACACCGAAGTTGCCGATGGCGGAGCCGAAGAATACCGGCGTCTGCCGCCCGGCGCGATAAGCTGCACGCTCGAATACGGTGGTCGCACCGCGCACCAGTTCGATCTCGGCGGCTACCGCCGCCGCCTGGTCGCCCAGCAGCGCGTGCGCCTCGGCCGAATCGAGCCCCTCGATGATGCGGTTGTCGCCCACCCGCCCGCGCTCGCCGGCCTCGTAGACGTAGATACGATCCTCGAGCAGGTGGTAGATGCCCTTGAGCTCGCGACCCATGCCAATCGGCCAGGTCACCGGTGCGGTCTGGATCTTGAGCACGCGTTCGATCTCGTCGAGCAGCTCGATGGGAGCGCGGCCATCGCGATCGAGCTTGTTGATGAAGGTCATGATGGGCGTGTCGCGCAGCCGGCACACCTCCATGAGCTTGATGGTGCGTTCCTCCACGCCCTTGGCGCAATCGATCACCATCAGCGCGGAATCGACCGCGGTCAGGGTCCGATAGGTGTCCTCGGAGAAATCCTCGTGCCCCGGCGTGTCCAGCAGGTTCACCACGTGCTGCCGATAGGGAAACTGCATCACCGAGCTGGTGACGGAGATGCCGCGCTGCTGCTCGAGCCGCATCCAGTCGGAAGTGGCGTGGCGCGCGGCCTTGCGGCCCTTGACGGTACCTGCCATGGCGATTGCGCCGCCGAACAGCAGCAGCTTTTCGGTCAGCGTGGTCTTGCCGGCGTCCGGGTGCGAAATGATCGCAAAGGTGCGACGGCGCGCAATCTCTTGCTCGAGCATGGAGTGTCAGCGCAAAGCGCGCGATTCTAATCGATGGCGCGCTTGAGCACGATGGCATCCTCGCGGCCGCCGATCGCCTGGTAATAGCCACGGCGCACGCCGATCTGCCGGAATCCGAGCGACTGATACAGCCGGATGGCGGACAGGTTCGAGGGACGCGCTTCGAGGAACGCCTCGGCGGCACCCGCGAGCGCGGCTGCCCGCAGCAGGTGCTTCAGCAGCCGCCCGCCGATGCCGCGGCAGCGGTAGGGTTCATCGACGCAAATGTTGAGCAGATGCGCCTCAGCTGCGCCTACGCTCATGACGCCGTGACCGACGCGGGCCGGACCGATCTCGACCACGCGGCAAAAATAGTTGACGCGCAGGCAGTCCCGAAAGATCCCCTCGGTCCAGGGAAAGGCGTAGGAAGCTCGCTCGATGCGCACGACCTCCGGCACATCCGATTCGAGCATGGGCCGGATGCTGATCTCCGGCAGCCCGAGTACGTCCTGTCTGACCACCGCCACCGGCTTACCCCATGACCGCCAGTGGTTGCGGGCGCAGCCGGGCGAGCTGCTGGCGTGCGAACTTCAGGTCCACCCAGGCCTTGCGCTTTTCGCCGGGGCTGCGCAGCAGGTAGGCCGGATGGTAGGTGACTATCAACGGTGTCGCCTCGGCGCCGAAGCGATGCAGCTGTCCGCGCAAGCGCCCGATAGGCGTATCGGTCTCGAGCAGATTCTGCGCGGCAATGCGGCCCACGGCCAGGATCAGTCGCGGCCGCAGCAGCTCCAGCTGACGCTGCAGGTACGGACGGCAGCTGGCAGATTCGTCCGGCTTCGGATCCCGGTTGCCGGGCGGACGGCACTTGAGCACGTTGGCGATGTATACGGTCTCGCGCGGATGGCCCATGGCGCGCAGCATCGAGTTGAGCAGCTGCCCGGCGCGACCGACAAAGGGCTCGCCCTGGCGGTCCTCCTCAGCTCCCGGTGCCTCTCCGAGGACCAGCAGTTCGGCGCTGGTATTGCCAACACCGAATACCGTCTGGGTGCGTCCGCGACAAAGCTCGCAGCGGGTACAAGCGCTGACCTCGGCGCGCAGCGCCTGCCACTGCGCCGCAACGGCCGCCGATGATGCAGCCCTCTGGACGGCGGCCGAGGCCATGCCGGGGGCGACCAGATCGGTCGGTTCGGCCGGTTGGGCAGCGGCCATTTCGGTGGCTCCGATTGCGGCAGCCTTGGCCGCCGCGCGGGCCCGCCAGACGTCGATGCCGAGCGCCTCGAGATAGTCCCGCCGCAGGCTCATTCGCTGCCCTCCTTGAGCGGCAGCGGACGCTCAGCGCGGCGCAGACGGCGCAACCGCCGCCACACCCATATGACGGGCGAGGATGCGGCGTAGCCGCCGAAGATCGCCAGCAGCACCACCGGAGGGTCGACCGCCACGATGATGAAGGCTGCCACCACCACCAGCGAAATGAAGCGCACCGGGCGAGTCAGGTCGAAACCCTTGAAACTCGAATAGCTGAAGCGCGACACCATGAGCGCGCCCGCGGCCGCCGTGATCGCGAAGGCGAGGATCAGGCCCGGCAGCCCAGGCTCTCGCCATTCGCTCGAACCCCAAAGGAATGCCGCCACGATGGCAGCCGCGGACGGACACGGCAGCCCCTCGAAATAGCGCTTGTCCTGCGCCCGCGAGTTGAACTTGGCCAACCGCAGCGCGCAAGCCGCGGCATAGAAGAAGGCTGCCAGCCAGCCGAAGCGATACCAGACCTTGCCATACTCGGCAATGCGCGCGACGCCCCACTGATAGGAAACGATGGCAGGCGCGAGACCGAAGGCCACCAGGTCCGCCAGGCTGTCGTACTCCTTGCCGAAAAAGGTCTCAGTACTGGTCAGGCGCGCCACCCGGCCGTCCAGCCCATCGAAGATCATGGCGATGAAGACCGAGATGCCGGCACGCTCGAAGTTGCCGTCGATGGCCGCGACGATGGCGTAGAACCCGGAGAACAGGCAGCCGGTCGTCAACAGGTTGGGCAGCAGGTAGATGCCGCGCCGCTGGGTGCGCACTGGAAGGCTGGCGGGTTCCATCAGAGGCATCATAGGTCGCTTGCGGCGTAAGGCAAGGCGCAGGGCGGCAGGCCTGATAGGATTGCTGGCCCGAGCCTCGAGAGCCGAGCCGTCCCCGACATGCGTCTATCCCAGTACCCGATCAATACCGCCAAGGAAACACCTGCCGAAGCCGAACTCATCAGCCATCAGTTGATGCTGCGTGCCGGGCTGATTCGCCGGCTGGCCGCCGGCATCTACAACTGGCTGCCGCTGGGGCTGCGCACTCTGCGCAAGGTCGAGACCATCATCCGCCAGGAAATGAATCGGGCCGGCGCCCTCGAAATGCTCATGAGCGCGGTACAGCCGGCCGAACTGTGGCAGGAGTCCGGACGCTGGAAGGACTATGGACCCGAACTGCTGCGTCTCAAAGACCGCCATCAGCGCGACTTCGTCATCGGGCCAACGCACGAGGAGGTCATCACGGATATCGCCCGGCGCGACATCAAGAGCTACCGGCAGCTACCGGCAAATTTCTATCAAATCCAGATCAAGTTCCGCGATGAGATCCGGCCGCGCTTCGGCGTCATGCGCGGACGCGAGTTCATCATGAAGGATGCCTATTCGTTTCACGCCGACGAAGCATCGCTGGCGCAGGGTTACGCCGCCATGCGCACGGCGTACACCCGCATGTTCGAGCGCATGGGGCTCGACTTCCGCGTCGTGCAGGCGGACACCGGCGCAATTGGCGGCAGCGCCTCGGAGGAATTCCAGGTACTGGCGGCTTCGGGCGAGGATGCCATCGCGGTATCGGACGGCGATGCGTTCGCAGCCAACGTCGAGCTGGCGGCGGCGTTGCCGCCGGCCACGCCGCGCGCCGCGCCGTCCGCGCCATTGACCCGGGTGGCCACCCCCGGAGCCCGCACCATCGCCGAGCTGAGCGCGCTGCTGGAGATTCCCGCGACGCAGTGCCTCAAGACGCTGCTCGTGACCGGCAGCGAGGGCGCCCCGGTGGCGTTGATTCTGCGCGGTGACCACGAGCTCAACGCCATCAAGGCGCAGAAGCTCGCCGGCGTCGCCAGTCCGCTGCGGCTCGCCAGTGCCGACGAGGTGCAGACCGCCTGCGGCTGCGCGCCCGGATATATCGGCCCGCTCGGACTGCGCGGTGTGCGCGTCTATGCCGACCACGCCGCCCTGGCAGCGGCTGATTTCGTGATCGGCGCCAACGAGAAGGACATGCACTGGACCGGCGTCAACTGGGGCCGTGACCTGCCGGAGCCGGGGGCGGCGGACCTGCGCAACGTAATCGCCGGTGACCCGAGCCCGTCCGGCCAGGGACGCCTCAGCATCGTGCGCGGCATCGAGGTCGGTCACATTTTCCAGCTAGGCCGCAAGTACAGCGCATCGATGAATGCCACGGTGCTCGACGAAGCTGGCACGCCGGTACAGATGCTCATGGGGTGTTATGGCATCGGTGTGACGCGCATCGTTGCCGCGGCCATCGAGCAGAATCACGATGAGCGCGGCATCATCTGGCCGGAGCCGATCGCGCCGTTTCATGTCGTACTGGTCCCGCTCAATCTGGAGAAATCCGCGGCCGTGCGTAGCGCCGCCGATGCCCTGTACGCCGAGCTCGCTGCAGCGGGTATCGAGGTGCTCTACGATGATCGCGATGCGCGCCCAGGGGTCAAGTTTGCCGATGCGGAATTGCTCGGCATACCGCATCGCATCGTCGTGGGCGAGCGCGGTCTCAAGGCCGGCACGCTCGAGTACCGGCATCGCCGCGCCACCGAGAGCGAGGACTTCCCGCAGCATGCGGCACTCGAGTTCCTGCGCCAGCGCCTGGCACGCTAGTCCCG
>JBAUYT010000239.1:0-2094 GCA_049584935.1 Steroidobacteraceae bacterium | reverse complement strand
CAATCAGGGTGCCAGTCGAGCATCTGGATCTCGCGACGGTCATCAACGTGTCGCAAAGGGTGGCGGGAGAGATCGTCCTAGAAACACTGCTCGACACCATCATGCGCACCGCGATCCAGCATGCCGGGGCCGAGCGGGGCCTCTTGATTCTTTCGCGCGGCGTGGACCATCGGATCGCGGCGGAAGCCAAGACTAATGGCAATGCGATCGTCGTGCAGCTCCTTGAGCAGCGCCCGGCCGAGGCCGCGCTGCCCGAGTCGGTCCTCCACTACGTCCTGCGCACGCAGGAGAGCGTGATACTCGACGACGCGCTGGGCCCGAACCCGTTTTCCGCAGATCCCTACTTGCGGCAGCACTACGCCCGTTCCGTTCTGTGCCTGCCACTGATCAACCAGGCCAAGCTGATCGGCGTGCTATACCTCGAAAACAACTTAGCCCCCCGGATCTTCGCGCCGGGCCGGATCACGATCCTGAAACTGCTCGCCTCGCAGGCGGCGATCTCGCTCGAAAATTCGCGGCTCTATCACGACCTCGCGGATCGGGAAGGGAAGATCCGGCGTTTGGTCGACGCCAACATTATCGGGATCTTCATTGCCGACCGCGAAGGTCGGGTGCTTGAAGCCAATGACGCGTTTCTAGGTATCCTGGGATTTGACCGTGAGGACTTGGTTTTGGGTCGCGCAAGTTGGCTCGAACTGACCCCACCGGAATGGCGCGAGCATGACGAGCGCGCGCAGGCGAAATTGGATTCAGTCGGGACTTTTGAGCCGTACGAGAAGGAATACTTCCGCAAGGATGGCAGCCGCATTCCGGTGCTTATCGGGGGCGCCCTCTTCGAAGAGGACAGCAACCAGGGCGTTGCGTTCGTCCTCGATCTGACCGAGCGCAAGCGCGTCGAGGCAGCGCTTAGCCAAGCACAGAGACTCAGCCGCACCGGCCATTGGATCTACAACGCGACAACGATGCGTTACCTGTATTGGTCGGACGAGAGTTACAGGATCTGGGGATTTGATCCGCTGCAGGGCCTTCCAAGTCTACAAAGTATGTGGGAACGCATTCACCCAGAGGACCGCGACAGAGTGCGAGGAGCGGTTCAGGAGACCGTGCACCAGAAAACACATTTTACGGCCGAATTCAGACTCCTCCTACCTGATGGAACAATCAAATGGGTCGAAGGAACCAGCTATCATGTGTTTTCCCCCCGCGGCACGCTGGCCGAGGTTATCACAACAACCGTCGATGTGACGGAACGAAGGCGGGCACAGGACGAACGTGAAAAGCTGCGCCAGCTCGAGTTGGATTTCGCCCACATGAACCGCGTGAGCATGATGGGAGAATTGGCAGCGACGCTCTCTCACGAAATTCTGCATCCGATCGCGACCGCTCGCAACAATGCTCGTGCGGGGATGCGCTTTTTGGAAATGAATCCGCCGAACTTGGGTGAGGTCAGGGAAGCGCTCGTTTGTGTTGTCAGGGACGCGGACCGGGCGAGGGACATCGTCGGACGGATGCGTGATCACATCAAGAAGGCGCCACCGCGAAAGGAGTGCTTTGATCTCAACGCGGCGATCAACGAAGTGCTCGTATTGGCGCAAAGCGTGACCCACAGGAATAAGGTTTCGGTCCAAACCCGGCTTGCGGATGGATTGCTTCAGGTTATGGGGGATCGCATTCAGCTGCAACAGGTCTTGCTGAATCTGATTCTCAACGCGGCTGAAGCAATGAGCTCGGTTGAAGAGGGAGCAAGAGAGCTGTTGATCAGCACCGAGCAGGATCAGACAGGCGCCCTCGTAGCCGTACGCGATTCAGGACCCGGCATTGATGCGCAGCATCTCGATCGAGTCTTCGACGCCTTTTACACCACGAAGTCCAGTGGAACCGGGATGGGGTTGTCGATATGCCGCTCTATCATCCACGCTCATGGGGGCAAGTTGTGGGCTGAAACGAACGAACCTCGCGGCTCCGTATTTCAGTTCACGCTGGCGGCCAACGACTCATGAAATTGTCTTAAATCGGCGTACCCGGCTGTAGAGCCGAACGCAGGCATCGCTCGAGATAGTCGTCGTCCACCGCCTTGCTGAGGTAGCAAACAAC
>JBAUYT010000238.1:0-3477 GCA_049584935.1 Steroidobacteraceae bacterium | reverse complement strand
CATCGATACCGGGTTAAAAATCTACTTCTGCGATCCACGCAGCCCTTGGCAACGTGGAACCAATGAAAACACCAACGGACTGCTGCGGCAATATTTTCCCAAGGGGACTGACTTGAGCAGATACTCTGCGCGAGAGCTCGACGCGGTAGCTCTTACTCTCAATGCCAGGCCTCGAAAAACGCTGGGCTGGCGAACACCGGCCGAAGCGCTCCACCGTTCCCTGAAACAAAAACCTCCGCTTTCCTTCTGACGCATTCGCGTCAGACTGCGCTGCTTTAAAGATTTTGAAGTAAGATCAAGAACGAAGATTGTGTTGCGACGATCGGTTGAACGTGGTCAATACACCAGCTACGCGTTCGGCAAACGCTGCCGCGAAGCCGGCGTCATGCCGTCCATGGGTTCGGTGGGCGACGCTTACGACAATGCCATGGCCGAGAGCTTCTTCGCCTCGCTGGAACGTGAGCTGCTCAATCGCCGGCGCTTCAGAAGCCAAGCCGAGGCCAGGATGGCAGTGTTCGAGTGGATCGAGGGCTGGTACAACTCACCTTCATACTGCCTCACCTCGCTATGTCATTGATAGATCGAGAGCGCCTTGGCTCTCATTTGGTATTGCCGGATTGTGCGAACGGCGCGCTGCACGCGCCGCGATGGTTCGAGCGTTCTCTGAAGAGAGCTGATCGCGGTGGAAGATCCACGGTCCATCGGGCAGAGGATGTTCAGCCCGCAGTTCGCCGTGCTCGACGGCCAGTCGCAAGGTACGCGCGCTGACGCCGATGAGCCGCGCAGCTTCGGTCAGGTTCATCCAGCCGCTGCTGACTCTGGCGTCCTCGGAATAGACTGGGATCTCGTGGTGACTGCGCAGCGCGGTGACTCGCTCACGAGTCCAGAAGTTGCCGCGGCCGGTGCGCCGCCCGTTGCGGTTGAGCACGTTGGCAATCAGCGCATCGGGGCATATAAGGGCCAGTGAGCGCACGGCGTCGAGTGTCTCTGGGGCGGTATGGGTACTGTTCTCGCCACGGCGCCGTCGCGGCACGCGCAGTTCTGTGTGGACGCCGCCGATCCAGTGGATCACCAACACGACCTCTGCGGCCTTCGGATCGACATCGACAACGATCTCGTGGATCAACGAGCGCACGATGCGCTTCTTGAGCCTCGGGTCGGTGTCAGGGTGCTCCCACAGCGACTCGAGCCGCTCCGCGAGCGCAGTGAAGTCGGCGAGCGAAGGAGGCGTCGCGGTATTCTTCGCACCCTCGTGGCTTGCGATGCGTGTCTCGACCTCCCGAACGCGCGCGAGCGCCTGGTTCCAGCGTCGCTCGAGCTCATCGGCGACGAGGCGGTTCTCGGGATCGGCGGCATCGTACTGGCGCTGAGCGCGGGAAGCAGCATATCGCACCGCTTCGAGATCACGTTCCAGGGCGGCGCGCACCTCGTCTTGCTTCTGAGTCTCTTCGCGATGGGCCACAATGGCTGCCTCGATACCGGCCGGTTGCACGACGCTGAGCACGGCAGCGGTGATCGCTGTGTCCACCCGCCCGCCACCGAAGCTGATACAGCGCGCGTGGCCCTTGTCGAGCCACCCGCGATGACAGGCGTAGCGAGCTGCGTCGTGACGCTGCCCAGTGTAATGCACCGTGAGCTTGCTGGCGCAGCGCCGGCAGCGCAGCAGCCCCGATACGAGCGCTTTGCCCTCGCGTGCAGCCGCGAGCGAGCCTGAGGCCGGGTGCAGATTGCCGTGGATCGCCCGCTGGATGCGCTCATAACGCTCCCACTCGACGTAGCCTTCGTGGGTTCCAGGGATCAGGGCGAGCCACTGATCTCGGGGCTTGTGCCGATCGTTCTTGCGCTCGATGCCGGCTTCATACCTCGTGCCGCGCTCGGTCTTGCCATAGGCGTAGGCACCGCCGTAGGCCGGGTTCGTCAGCAGCTGGTAGACCGTGCCATAGATCGGCCTCTTCCAGCGAACCTCCCCGCGTGGCGTAACGCAGGGCAGCTCAAGTCCGTGCTCATGGAACCACAGCAGCGTCTGCCGCACCGACCCGATGCGCTCGAACTGGTCAAAGACCAGGCGGATCGCCTCCTGGACCCGCCGGTCTGGATCCTTCTCCAGGCGATGCTCTTCGCTCTTGCGGAACCCGACGGGAGCCGTGACGATCAGCTCCCCGCGCTTGGCCATCGCGCGCCGGGCCTCGAGCGAGCGCTGGCGCAGCAGATCGAGCTCGTACTCGTTCAGGCTCCCCTTCAGACCGAGCAGCAACCGGTCGTTACTGGCCCGAGGTGCGTACACCATCTCCTGGTCGATCAAGACGGTGTCGACCACGCGGCACACTTCAACCAGCTGCTGCCACTCGCGGCTGTTACGCGCAAAGCGCGACACCTCACGGGCCGCGACCGCCCCGACACGGCCGAGGCACACCTCAGCGACCATGCGCTCGAAGCCGCTGCGGGTCACAGTGCCGGCGGCCGATCGCCCCAAGTCCTCATCGATGACCTCGATGTCGCTGAACCCGAGATCCCGCAGCCGCGTCTGCATCGCGTACTGCAGCTTCTGGCTCTCGACGTTGTACGTGACCTGGAACGCCGAGGACTGGCGTACATACAGGACCGCCTTACGGGCCAGGTGCTGTGGCTGGAGCTTCTCACTCATGGGGCCACCTCGCCCCGCGGCGTGCTCGGGCATACTGGCGCAGCAGTCGCGCCAGTAATATCACTGTCCGAGTGCGCGTCTCGGCCGGCACCTCGCTCCATCGCAGGGGCGCCGTGGGTGGAAATAGGCGTAGTTGATCGCTCCAAAACCGCCGGTTCCTGGATCGCATGAGCATCTCCCTCTGGGTGGGAGTGCTCAGCTTGCAGCAGGGGCGTTGCGGAAATCTGCTCGGCCGTCTCAAGCAATCTGCGCACGGCGTGGAGCGCTGCGCACGTCACGATCGGTGCCGACGCCAACCGCATACGGCAGCAGGTGGCCGCGTCGAACATCCACTCTGGAACCTCGCTCGAGCGACTACTATCATGTTCCGTTCGGCATCGGAGGAGGACTGCGCCAGCCCTGACCGTCATGCCCGTGACTGGGACGTCGCGCCCATGCCAGGGATGCCAACGGTAGAGGACTACTCGCCGCTCAGTAATGTGGGCGTTCTGTTGCCGACTTGTACAACCCGCATCGGCGTCACTCCTCGCTCGGCTATCGTTCACCAGTCAACTATGAGCGGGCACATCAGCAATCCGCAGCCTGGAACCAGAGCTTCTGCCGCCTACCGGCGGCAGACCGCGCTGCGGGGTAAGATCGATGAAATCGGGGAAGACGGAATCAGGAACTAAGACACTCACGTGTCCACCGAAACGGGGCAGCTCCATGATGCCCTTGTGGGCGACGTACGAGCCCACTGGAAAGTCCGCTGCAAAGGCAGATGACTGTGACATCGCCACGGCGAGTGCGAGGTAAACAAACGAGCACAACTGCCTGCTGTGTTTGGACATTTT
>JBAUYT010000237.1:0-12647 GCA_049584935.1 Steroidobacteraceae bacterium | reverse complement strand
CACGCACCGGATCGCGAGCGCCTGGGTCTGGATCGCGCGCCGCGACGCGGCCGGGGAACACCAAGGCTCGTCGCGCCCGGCCAGCCGCCGAAGATCGTGCTACCGGGCCGGAGCCATGAGCGCGGCGCGTCCGGTCGAGGACCAGAGCACTCAGCTCGGCGTGCTGCTGGAAGCAGCACACAATCAACAGGAGCTCATTGCTACGGGCGTCGAGCAGTTCCGGGCGCTCGCCCACGGCCTCGATGAGATCGTGCGTGCGCAGATTCGTCGGACGCTGATCGAGGAGCTTGGCGGACTCTGCGAGGAGGCACAGCGGGTGCTGAGCGTGCTGAGGGCCGTCGAATGCGCTGCGCAGCTCCGCAGTCTGCGTATCGGAGTATTGATGATACTGCTGAGCGTCGCAGGCAGCGTGGGTGTGGCCTGCTGGTGGCTGCCGGGCCGCTCCGAGATGAGCTTGCTGCGCACGCAACGGGACAATATGCGCGCCGAAATCGACGCGCTCGCCGCCAGTGGCGGCGGAATCGACCTGCGTCGCTGCGGCAGCGACCGGCGCTGGTGCGTGCGCGTGGAACGGCGGGGCCCGGCTTACGGCGCCGACTCCGACTTCATGATCGTCAAGGGATATTGAGATGGCCTGGGCGTCCCTCCCGGCACTAGTGCCCGCGGCTACATGCGCGCTCGTGCTGACGGTATGCGTCGCCGTACGCCGGCCGAAAAACCTCGGTGGCCAGCGCGACCGCCATCGGCGCGGAGCGCTGATCATCGGGCAACCGTCGCGTCTTCGGCGCTTATGGGGTACGGCTCCTGCTCGACGGACCGATTGTGTAACGGTGGCTGGCATTTGCGTGCCGACGCTCGATGAAACCAAACATTTTAAGATGGTCGGTACCACGGGCACCGGTAAGTCCACGGCGATTCACGAGCTGCTCGGGTCCGCGCTGCGGCGGGGAGATCGCGCCGTCATCAGTGATCCCGACGGCGGTTACCAGGCACGGCTGTTCCGCCGTGGCCGTGGCGATCGCATTCTCAATCCATTCGAGGTCCAGTCGGAGCGTTGGGATCTGTTCGGCGAGATCGACGAACCCTACGACGTGGATCAACTGGCGAGCGCGCTGATACCCCACAGTGACGACCCCTCAACCCGCGAGTGGCGGTCGTATGCGCGCACGCTGTTTATCGCCGTCGTCAGAGGATGTCGTGCCGCAGGTTGCAGCAGCCTCTCCGAGCTATGGCGGCTGCTGTCGATGGCGGCACCCGAGGAGCTGCGTCCGCTGGTGGCCGGCTCACCGGCGCAGGCCTTCCTCGATTCGGACAACGGCCGCATGTTCGGCTCGATACGCTCGGTGTTGCTATCGGCCATTGCGGCGCTCGAGTACGTAAAGTCACAGCGGGCCACGCCGTTTGCGGTGCGGCGGTGGATTCGCAGTGGGCGGGGCGTACTGTTCATTCCTTATCGCGCCGGCCAGATCGCGGCGCTGCGTTCGATCATCGCCGGCTGGATGCGGCTCGCAATCGTCGAGGCGATGAACGGCGCGGAAGGGCGGGATCAGCATCTCTGGTTTGTGGTCGACGAACTCGACGCTCTTGGCGCCATCGACGGGCTCAAGGATGCGCTGGCGCGGCTGCGAAAATTCGGCGGCAGGTGCGTCCTGGGCTTTCAGTCGGTTGCGCAGGTCTCGAGTACTTATGGTGCAGGCGAGGCACAGACACTGATCGAGAACTGCAGCAATACGCTTATTCTGCGCTGCTCAGGCAGCGAAAACGGGGGCACTTCGCAATTCGCCTCGCGCCTGATTGGTGAGCGGGAAGTGCGCCGTAGCCAGCGATCGCTCAGCCGGGATCGGGAGACAGGCTGGAGTACGAGCGGCGGCCGCCGCTCGGTTCAGCTGAGCGAGCAATTCGCCACCGAGACTGCGCTGATGCCCTCGGAAATCGAGCAACTGCCCGATTTGACGGGCTATCTGAAATTGGCTTCCTCGCCGGCCTGGCGCCGCGTGCAGCTGCGGTCTTAAGGCGGTGGCGTTCTTTCGTTTTGCCGCCAAGCCGATCTCGCGCAGTGCCGGGCGCAGTGCGCCGGCTGCTGCTGCCTACCGTGCAGGCGAGCGGATACGCGACGAACGTACACGCATCCTGCACAACTACCGCTACCGAAGGGATGTAACTCACACGCAAATCCTGCTGCCGAATGCTCTGGTCCACACCGCCCCTGACTGGGTGCAGGACCGGCAGCGGCTCTGGAATGAGGCTGAGGCAGCGGAGCGGCAGCGAAACTCGCGCGTTGCGCGCGAATACCAACTGTCGCTGCCACACGAGCTGAATCAATCGCAGCGCCTGTCGCTTGCACGGGGCTTTGCGCAGGAGATTGCCGACCGGCATGGCGTCGTCGTCGACTTGTGCCTGCATGACCCCAAACCCGTGGGCGATCCGCGCAACTTTCATGCGCACCTGCTGGTCACGACCCGTGAGATTACCCCCGATGGCCTCGGTGCCAAGGCCGGTCTTGACTTGCGTAATTCCGACAGCCTTGTGCGCGGACTGCTGGGCGAGCAGGAGTACTGGCATCTGCGCGAGCGATGGGCCGTTCATAGTAATGATGCTTATCGGAGTGCGGGGCTCGAGCAGCGGGTCGAGCATCGGACGCTGGCACAACGGGGGCTCGAAGGCACGGGGAATCACAAATCCTTTATCGACTATCAGATCGAACGTCGACGCATGCGGCGGGAAATCATGGAGACGCTCGCCGCGCGCTATCGCCAACGGATCGAGCCGGCTGCGGAGCAGGCTGGTCCGCCAACCGCCATCGGGGATGCGAAGTCGGGAGAAGCCGTTTCTGCAACCGCGGAGCCTTGCGCAGCACCCGAGCCGGCGGCGGCCCCGAGCAGCAGTGCGCTGATCGACGACGCGCGCCGGCGCGGGCGCGAGGCCTACGCACAGCGGCAGCAATCGGAATCGCGGCAGGCCGAGAAGGAGCACGAGGACGCCGTCGCCGCGCCCACGGCGGACGAGGATCTGTCGTTGTGAGGGTGCGAGATGCGGAACGGACAGCGCGGCCGCCGAGAATGCTGATCTGGCTGGATCCGCCGCAGCGTGCGGATCATTTGCTGCTGGGCGAGCGGGATCGCTGCGCATATCTGGCCGAATATCCGGTGGGTGCGGCTTACCGCGAGCACACTCTGGCTCGCCTGATCTGGGACTTCAAATGCGCGCCCGCCCTTGCGCGCAACGACTGGCGCCGGCAGCGGCGCAAGCAGCAGGCAATCGAAAAAATGGCCGCTTGGCTACGAGCAGCAGTTACGCGCAAGCAGGCCGAGTGCTGCACGTGGGTGCCGATTCCGCCCTCCAAACAACGTGGTGACCCCGATTTCGACGATCGCCTGTGGTGGACGCTTTCCCTGGCTTTCCGCGGCTACGATCTCGATCTGCGTCGGCTGGTGTGTCAGTCGGAGAGCACTGGCAGCGATCACTCGGCGGTGAATCGCCTGTCCGAGCAGGCCCTCTACAGCATGCTGCAAGTCGACGTCCGGGAGCTGCAGCAACAGGCTCTTCGCAAGCGCGTGGTGCTGTTCGATGATGTGCTGACGAGCGGCAAACATTTCAAATGCTGTCAGCGGCGGCTGCTCGAGTGCGTGCCGCAGATGCAGGTATTTGGGTTGTTTCTTCTGCGTCGCCTGCCGCAGCGGTGCGCGCGCAGTCTTGGCCGCGCCTGGTAGCGCCGCGACGCATGGATCAGCCGATAGCTGCCAGGACTGCGTTGCCCGCTTCCTGAGTCGAGGCGGCGCGGTGTCCGGGGGCAATGATATCGGCGGTGCGCACGCCGTCGCCGATCGCGCGGTGTACCGCCTGCTCGATCTCGAGCGCTTCCTGTTCGAGCTTGAGCGAATGCCGCAGCAACAGCGCGACGCTGAGAATGGCGCCGTACGGGTTGGCGATTCCTTGCCCGGCAATGTCCGGTGCCGAGCCGTGGATTGGCTCATAGAGCCCGCGGTTACCGTCGCCGAGTGAGGCCGAAGGCAGCAATCCCAAAGAGCCGCTCAGCATCGAGGCCTCGTCGGTAAGGATGTCGCCAAACATGTTTTCGGTAACCGCGACGTCGAAATCGCGCGGTCGACGGATCAGGTGCATGGCGGCGGAATCGACCAGCATGTGCTCGAGGGCAACGTCCGGGAATTCACTATCCATGACGCGCTGGGCCACTTCACGCCAGAGCCGCGAGGTCTCCAGCACGTTGGACTTGTCGATCGACAGCAGGCGCTTTCTGCGCGTACGCGCGATGCGGGCGGCGACGCGTACGATGCGCTCGACCTCGGCTCTGGTGTACGTGCACAGATCGGTGGCGCGGTCGGCATCCCGGGTTTTGGCGCCGAAGTAGATGCCGCCGGTGAGCTCACGCACGAAGATCAGATCGACGCCATCGAGCAGGTCAGCTTTCAGGCTCGATGTGCCCCGCAACGCCGGGTGCACGGCCACCGGGCGCAGGTTGGCATAGACGCCGAGTTCGGCGCGCAGCTTGAGCAGGCCGGCTTCCGGCCGCACCTTGGCCAGGGGTGAGGACCATTTCGGTCCGCCAATCGCTCCCAGCAGCACGGCATCGGCCGCCAGGCAGCTCTTGAGCGTCGCCGGAGGCAGCGGCTCGCCCGTCTGGTCGATAGCCGCGCCGCCGAAGGGCATGGACTCGAGTGTAAAATCATGGCCATGCCGGCGTCCGCTGGCCTCGAGCACGCGTAGTGCCTCGGTGATCACCTCGGGGCCGATGCCATCCCCGGCAAGAACGGTAATGCGTGCCTTCACCCGCCTCTCCGTTGCTCGTAGGCGCCGATCTCGCGCTCCTTGCCGAGCAGGAAGCCCAGTTCGTCGAGGCCGTTGATCAGGCAGTAGCGCGCGAACGCTTCGATTGGAAAGCTGACCGATGTTCCTGTCGGGAGCCTGAGTGTGGCGCTTGGCAGATCGATACTGACTTCGGCGCCAGGGTGGCTGAGCAGCCAGCGTGAGGTGGCGTCATCTACCAGGATCGGCAGTAGGCCGTTCTTGAGCGAGTTGCTGCGGAAGATGTCGGCGATCTCGGTGCTGACGACCGCGCGGATGCCGTAGTCGAGCAGCGCCCAGGGGGCGTGCTCGCGGGAGGAGCCGCAGCCGAAATTGCGATCGGCCACGAGGATGCTGCAGCCGCGCGCCTCGGGACGGTTGAGCGGAAAGTCTGGATCCTCGCTGCCGTCGCTCTTGCGGCGCCAGTCAGCGAACAGCTGTGCACCGAGGCCCTCGCGCGTGGTGGTACGCAGGAAGCGCGCCGGGATGATCTGGTCGGTGTCGATGTTCGTGTAGGGCAGTACCGCCGTACGCGAGCGGATCTCTCGGATCGGTTCCATGAGATGTCCCGTCAGCCGTTGAGGAATTCGCGCGGGTCGGTGACGCGGCCGCGCAGCGCGCTGGCCGCGGCGGTCAGCGGGCTCGCGAGCAGGGTGCGTGCGCCCTGACCCTGGCGGCCCTCGAAGTTGCGGTTACTGGTGCTGATCGAGTACTCGCCCGCGGCCACGGTGTCGCCGTTCATGCCGAGGCACATCGAACAGCCCGATTCGCGCCATTCTGCGCCGGCGTCGATGAATACGCGATCGAGGCCCTCGGCCTCAGCTGCCTTCTTGACCTGCTGCGAGCCCGGCACGACCAGTGCGCGTACGCCGCGGGCGATCTTGCGTCCGCGCAGCAGCCGTGCGGCTCCGCGCAGGTCCGAGAGGCGTCCATTGGTGCAGCTGCCGATGAAAACCACATTGACCGGCTGATTGCCGATAGGCTCGCCGGCGTGCAGGCCCATATAAGCGAGTGCCTTGTTGAAGACGGGGTCGTCGTTGGCCGCCGGGATCGAGCCCGAAACCTGCATGACCATGCCGGGATTGGTGCCGTAGGTGACCATGGGCTCGACGGCAGCGCCATCGAACTGCATTTCCTTGTCGAACCGGGCGCCCGCATCGCTCGGCAGCGCGCGCCAGCGCTCGAGCGCCCGTTCCCAGGCTTCACCGTTCGGTGCACGCGGACGGCCCTTGAGATAGAGGTAGGTAGTCTCGTCCGGCGCCACCATGCCAGCGCGGGCGCCGGCCTCGATGGACATGTTGCAGATAGTCATGCGCTCTTCCATCGACAGGCTGCGGATGACCGTGCCGCGGTATTCGAGCACGTGGCCGGTGCCGCCGGCCACGCCGATGTGACCGATGATGGCGAGGATCAGATCCTTGGCCGTCACGCCTTCGGCCAACCGGCCCTCGACGTTGAGGGCAAAGGTCTTGGCACGCCGCTGCAGCAGGCACTGGGTCGCGAATACGTGGCCGACTTCGGTCGAGCCGATGCCGAACGCGAGAGCGCCGAAAGCGCCGTGTGTGCTGGTGTGGCTGTCACCGCAGACCAGCGTATTGCCGGGCTGGGTGAGTCCGAGCTCAGGCCCGACAATGTGCACGATGCCGCGCTGATCGCTCCTGAGTCCGAACAGTTCGACGCCAAACTCGGCGCAATTCTTCTCCAGCTGCGAGATCTGCTTTGCCGCGGACTCGATCGTGATCGGCGCGCCACCGAAGATCTGCTCGGTGCGCGTGGGGCTGGAATGGTCGATGGTCGCCAGCATGCGGTCGGGCCGCCGCAGCCTGAGCCCGCGCTGGCGCAGCACGTCGAATGCCTGCGGCGAGGTGACTTCGTGTACGAGGTGGGTGTCGATATACAGCACGGCCGGCGTGTCGGCCGTTTCGGGCACAACCTCGTGCGCCTCCCAGACCTTCTGAAACATCGTTTTCATAGGCTCAGCCTGTGCGCTGCCATTGTGTCTCAGTGCGCCGCCGCGGCAGCGCGGGTGTTGGGTTGCATGTCGACGTAGTCCAGCCAACCCCACTGATCCTGGGTCGCACCGGTAAACAGTCCGAAGAAGGCCTTCTGCAGCTTCTCGGTGACCGGCCCGCGATGGCCCACACCGACCGTGATGCGGTCCACCGAACGTATCGGGGTGATTTCAACGGCCGTGCCGGTGAAGAACAATTCGTCCGCCAGGTACAGCATCTCGCGCGGAATCGAGATCTCCCGCACTTCCAGTCCCATCTGGCGCGCCAGCGTCATGACGGTATCGCGCGTGAGGCCGCCGAGCACCGAGTGCGCCAGGCTCGGCGTCAGCAGCACGCCGTCCTTGACGACGAACAGGTTCTCGCCCGCACCCTCGCTGACGGTACCGTCGGTGGCGAGGCCAATGCCCTCGGCGAATCCAAGCCGTTTGGCTTCCTGGCTGATGAGCTGGCTCGAGAGGTAGTTGCCGCCTGCTTTTGCCAGCGCCGGCAGCGTATTAGGCGCCACTCGCTGCCAGGAGGAGACGCAGACGTCGACTCCAGCGGCGGCGCTCTCGTCACCGAGGTACTTGCCCCACTCCCAGGCGGCAACCGCGACTTCCACCGGCGGGTCGATTTTCGGCGCCACGCCGATCTCGCCGTAGCCGCGGAACGCGACCGGCCTGATATAGGCGCCGCGACTCAGCGCATTGACCGCGATGACCTGACGGCAGGCGTCGTTGATCTGCTCCGAGGAGAAGGGAATCTGGATGCGGTACACCTTGGCGGAGTCGAACAGCCGGCGCGTGTGATCGCGAAGGCGGAAAATCGCCACGCCGCGCGGTGTTTCGTAGGCACGTACACCCTCGAACACCGAGGAGCCGTAATGCAGAGCGTGCGCCAGCACGTGCACGGTCGCCTTTTCCCACGCGACCAATTTGCCGTTGAACCAGATGTAGGGTGTGGCTGGAATGGGCATGTGTCTGACTCCTAGACCGCGCTCTGTGCGAGCCGCGCGATGTCTTCGCGGCGCGCGCCACTGCTGCGGACGCGCGCGGCGCTATTGTGTGACAACTCGATGCGATTGATGACTTCCAGCAGCGCACGACCGGCCGCTTCGATGATGTTGGTGCTGATGCTCGAGCCGCGGTAGCTGCGGCCGTCGGACTCGACATAGAGAATGGCTTCACCCTGCGCATCCTCGCCGATCGTTACCGCGTGTACCTCGAACTTGCGAACCGTCACGGCTACGCCGGTCGCCGCCACGATGGCCTTGTAGGCGGCATCGACCGGGCCGTCGCCGGTGGCGTCGCGCTCGACGCTCCGACTGTCGGCATGCTTGAGGCGGACGCGTGCCCTGGCCTGCGAGCCGCTGTGCACTTCCACGCCCAGCGTGTCGAAAATCCACGGTCCCTGCGCCTGACCGCCGGCGCGCAGCACCAGTGCCTCGATGTCGCCGTCGAACAATTCCTTCTTGCGATCCGCGAGCGCCTTGAACTCCTCGAACACGCGATTGAGCTCCAGTTCTTCGAGCTCGAAGCCGAGCTGCTTGACGCGATCGCGGAAGGCATGCCGGCCACTGTGCTTGCCCAGCACCAGGTTGCTTCTCTGCAAGCCGACGTCCTCGGGCCGCATGATTTCGTAGGTCGAGCGGTTCTGCAGCATGCCGTGCTGGTGGATACCCGATTCATGGGCAAAGGCATTCTCGCCGACTACTGCCTTGTTGCGTGGGATCGAAACGCCGGTGATGCTGGCCACCAGGCGGCTGGTCGGATACAGCCGCGAGGTATTGACCCCGGTGCCGACGTTGAAGAACGCCTGGCGCGTGGCCAGCGCCATCACCACTTCCTCGAGCGAGCAGTTGCCGGCGCGTTCGCCGATGCCGTTGATGGTGCATTCGATCTGACGCGCACCGGCAACCACGGCGGTGAGGCTGTTGGCGACCGCCATGCCCAGATCGTCGTGGCAGTGGACCGAGAGAGTGACCTGGTCTATGCCGCGCACGTGCTTGCGCAGGTAGCGGAAGACCTCGCCAAATTCATCGGGCACCGTGTAGCCGACCGTGTCCGGAATGTTGATCGTCGTGGCGCCGGCCTCGATGACCGACTCGACCACCTTGGCCAGGAAATCGAGCTCAGTGCGCGAGGCGTCCTCAGGCGAGAACTCGACATCGGTGCAATGTTCGCGCGCAATCCTCACGCCCTCGACGGCGCGGCGGATGATCTCCTCCTGTGCCATCTTGAGCTTGAACTCGCGATGAATCGCGCTGGTGGCGAGGAACAGATGCAGCCGGTGCCGCGGCGCATCCTTGAGCGCCTGCGCGGCCGCCTCGATGTCCTCGCGCACGCAGCGCGCGAGCCCGGCGATGATAGGGCCCTGCACCTCGCGCGCAACCGCATTAACCGATTCCCAGTCACCGCGGGATGCGGCTGGAAAACCCGCCTCGATGATGTCGACTCCCAGCTCGGCGAGCGCGCGTGCGACCCGAAGCTTCTCGGGCTGCGTCATGCTGCAGCCGGGGGCCTGCTCGCCGTCGCGCAGGGTGGTGTCGAATATCAATACTCGGTCGGGTGTGGGTGTCATGGCTCTCTCCGTTCAACGGGCTCCCTGTAACCAGGGCATACGCGCGCGCAGCTTCTCACCCACGCGCTCGATCGGATGACGCAGATCCTGCTTGAGCAGGCGGCGAAAATTCTTCGAGCCCTTGGCGCTCTCGCGAATCCACTGGCGCGCGAACCGCCCGCTCTGGATGTCCTCGAGAATCCTGCGCATCTCCTTCTTGGTGCGCGCGTCGACCACGCGCGGGCCGCGCGTGAGATCGCCGTACTTGGCGGTGTCGCTGATGAAGCGATGCATCTTGGAGAGCCCACCCTCGTGCAATAGATCGACGATCAGCTTCAGCTCGTGCAGGCACTCGTAGTATGCAACCTCGGGTTGGTAGCCGGCCTCGACCAGCGTCTCAAAGCCCTTTACCACCAGTTCGGTGGCACCGCCGCAGAGCACGGCCTGCTCGCCGAACAGATCCGTCTCAGTCTCCTCGGCGAAGGTAGTATCGAGTACGCCGCCGCGGGTGCCGCCGATGCCGTCGGCGTAGGCGAGGGCGCGAGCATGCGCCCTGCCGGTGGCATCCTGCGCTACGGCAATCAAACACGGTACGCCGCGGCCCTGCTGGTACTGGCGACGTACCAGGTCTCCCGGGCCCTTGGGCGCAATCAACACTACGTCCAGATCCTTGCGGGCCTTGATCTGCTTGAAGTGCACGTTGAAGCCGTGCGCGAACAGCAACACGGAACCAGACTTCAGACTGCTTTTGATGTCCGTGTACAGGGAGGCCTGGGCCAGATCCGGTATCAGCATGGCAACCAGATCGGCGCCCTTGACGGCATCTACCGGCCCGGCAACGGCAAGGCCGTCCCGCCGCGCCTTTTTCCAGCTGTCGCCGCCCTTGCGGACGCCGACGACGACGTCGAAACCGCTGTCTTTGAGATTCAGCGCATGCGCCCGGCCCTGGCTGCCATAGCCGAGTACTGCGATCCGGGCGCCCTTGAGCGCCTTCTTGTCAACGTCCTTCCTGCCGTACAGATGCATCGTTCAACACTCCGTGAAGTCAACAAAAAACCCCGCATCGGCGGCCGGTGCGGGGTTCTGGTGTAAGTCCGTTTCCTGGTTTAGAAACGCCGGCAGCACCCGCCCCGCATGCTCTTGACGAGCAGCAGATCCACAATAAGTCCGAGCGAGCCGTAAGTCTGCATTGTGGGCACTATTGTAGGCGACGCAGTGCTGGTGACGCAGCCCCGATATGAGCACAGCATTCAATTACTTGTCAATATATTCGGACAGTCTGAAGGCCGCTTTCCAGCAGATGCGGTGCCACAATTGCCGGCGGCAGGCCGTGCGCCTGCCGCCGGTGACAGCTGTGCCTACTACTTGAAGGTGGCGTTGGTCATGTCCAGAGAGTCGCGATGTGGGGTGAAATCGACCATCGAATCGAAGGCCGGTCCGATCAGCGAGTTGGCTTTGATGGTTTCGCGAACCGCCGCATTCACCTTGTCCAGGCCCTCGGCCGTGGTGGTCACGTACCAGACCCAGAAGCTGTCAGGTGCCTGGGTGTGGATGAGTTCCTCGTCCACCTCGTATTCGACCACCGTGCCGTCGGCCATCAGCTTTTCGAACACTGGGTCGAACACGGCCTTGCTCAGCACATCGACGGCGTCATCGGGTGCCGTCGGTTTGAGCTTGTACGAGGATCCGTGCGAGTAAGCATCCTTGTAAGTACCTGCACGCCAGCCGTAGTGCCGGCTGACGAGTACCGCATCCTCGTGCTTGGTGATGGCGGTCATGACGCCGTTGCTCGTGGCCGGCAACTTGTCGAACGCCGTGAGGATCTTCATCAGGCCTGCCTCGGAGCCTGAGGCCCACCAGTTGTCGTGGGTGTAGCCCTCGGCGCTGTGCACCAGATTGAAGTCATCGCCGTATGAGAGCAGCGTGCCGTCGGCGATACCCTGGTCGAGGATTTTCTGATTGGCCGGCACGGGCTTCTCATACTCGGCCCACTTGGCGCGCGGCACCTGCCATAGGGCGACATAGGTGTAGAGGCGCTCCTTCTCCTTGGTGTCGCTGTTCTGCGCTTGAACGGAGCTCGTCAGCAGGCCGAGTGCCGCCAGCAGTGACAGCTGCGCGGCGCACAGGATGGTGCGATTCCAAAGCATGGTTTTCTCCCTGGATTCTTGTTGTAACGACGGATCGGAAGTCCGAGTGCGCGAGTATATGCCTCTGTAGAGCAACTGCAGTCCTCGTCGGCGGCACGCCGCTCTATTCGCTATGCTGCGCGCATGCAAAGGTTGATCAAGGCAGAGCAGGGCGGCGGCATCCCTCTCTGGCTCACCACGGACGGCGGCTGGGAGGAGTTGGCGCAGACTCTGCCCGCCAGTCAGGCGGCCTGGGCGCGGGCGCAGGGTTTCGCTGCAGAGCGTCATCGACTGCAGCTGCTGCCCGATGCGAGCGGCGCTGTCGCAGGAGCGATCATCGGCCTGGGAGCCGCGCGCAGCGTCGACGAGCTGACGCTCTGGGATGCGGCGCCGTTATCAGAGCGACTGCCCGCTGGCAGTTACCGGGTTGCCACTGCGATGTCGCAGCACGCCGCCACGCAGTTTGCGCTCGGCTGGCTGCTCGGGAGCCACCGCCTGACGGGCTACCGCAGCACCCCTGGCAAGCCGGCGACCGCCAACGGGCTGATCGAACCCGCGGGTGCCGATTGCCGCTACGCGCAGGCCGCGGCCGCGGCCATGGGGTGGGCACGAGACCTGATCAATACGCCCGCCAACGAGCTCGGACCCGAGCAGCTGGCCGCGGCGGCGGTGCAATTGGCTGCTGCGCACGCCGGCGAATCGACCATTCATAGCGGCGAATCGCTGGTACGGGACTATCCGCTGGTCGCCGCCGTCGGCGGAGGCAGTGCCCGTGCGCCCCGGCTGATCGACTGCCGCTGGCGCCGCGCCGGCGCGCCGCGCGTGACGCTGGTAGGCAAGGGCGTGTGTTTCGACAGCGGGGGACTGGACCTCAAGCCCTCGGCCGCCATGCTGCTGATGAAGAAGGACATGGGCGGTGCGGCGTGTGCGCTGGCCGTGGCACGCCTGCTGCTCGAGCTCGACGCGCCGGTCGAACTGCGTCTGCTGATTCCGGCGGTGGAGAACAGCGTCGGCTCCCGGGCCTACCGGCCGGGAGACGTCTGGCGCTCTCGCAAGGGGCTGACGGTCGAGATCGGTAACACCGATGCGGAAGGCCGGCTGGTGCTGGCCGACGCCCTGACCGACGCCGACGCCGAGCGACCGGACCTGCTCATCGACCTCGCCACCC
>JBAUYT010000236.1:0-14022 GCA_049584935.1 Steroidobacteraceae bacterium | reverse complement strand
ATGCCTGCTTGACGCTGCCGACGATACCTTGCAGCGGTTCCTGCAGGGCCTCGAGGATCTCGTTGCTGTTGAGCGTGAAGCTGCGCGGCACGCCCTCGGACAGGTTGCGCCCCTTGACCGACAGCTCCCGCACCTGCGTGCCGGGGTAGGCCGAGCCGATCTCGATCTTGATGCGCTCGGCTGTGGCTTCGCCGATGAGGATGCCGTAGTTGCGGCGCACGTAGTTCATGATGGCGTCGTCGAAACGGTCGCCGCCGATGCGGGCAGAATTGGCATAGACGATGCCGTTGAGCGACAGCACCGCGACCTCGCTGGTGCCGCCGCCGATGTCCAGCACCATCGAGCCACGCGCTTCCTGCACCGGCAGGCCGGCGCCGACCGCGGCGGCCATCGGCTCGCTGACGATAGCGACGTTGCGCGCACCGGCGCCTTCCGCTGACTCGCGGATCGCGCGGCGCTCGACCTGGGTAGAACCGAACGGCACGCACACCAGCACGCGCGGCGACGGCTTGAGGAAGCGATTACCGTGTACTTTATTGATGAAGTACTGCAGCATCTTTTCCGTGTAGGTGAAGTCGGCGATGACGCCGTCCTTCATCGGCCGGACCGCATTGATGTGGCCCGGAGTGCGGCCGAGCATGCCCTTGGCCTCGGCGCCGACTGCGACGATTATCTTGCCGCCGCGCGAGGGTTCGTCCTGGACCGCGACCACCGAGGGCTCGTTTAGTACGATGCCCTTGTCGCGGACATAGATCAGGGTATTGGCGGTCCCAAGGTCGATCGACAGATCGCTGGAGAAATAGCCGCGCAGGCGTTTGAACATGAATGCGGCAGACCTTTTCTGGGCTTACATAAAATCGGGCGCTAATCTAGCAACCGACAGGACATTCCACAAGGCGAGGTGTATGATTCCGCGCCCTTTTTTCTGCAGAATTTGAACGCTCTCACATGAGCCTGGACCGCCGAGACATCGAGAAGATCGCCCAGCTGGCGCGCCTTGCACTCACCGAGAGCGAGGTGCCGGCGTATGCCGAGAATCTTTCGCGCATCCTCTCGCTGGTGGGCCAGCTCGAACGCGCCGACACCAGCCAGGTCGAGCCCATGGCGCATCCGCTGCCCGGACAGCGCCAGCGGCTGCGCGCGGACGAGGTGACTGCATCCGACCAGCACGAACTCTACCAGCGTAACGCACCCCAGGTGGAAGCGGGCCTTTATCTCGTGCCCCGGGTCATCGAATGACGGCGCTGCACGAACTCAGCGTCGTCGAGCTGTCGCAGGCGTTGCATTCGCGCACCGTCTCGAGCGTGGAGGTTGCGCGCGCCTTCCTGGCGCGCATCGAGCAGCACAACCAGGCTCTGAATGCGTTCATCACCATTCTGCGTGAGGCTGCACTGGCAGAGGCGGAACGCGCGGACGCGCGGCTGCGAGGCGGCGAGCGTGGCGCGCTGATCGGCGTGCCGATCGTGCACAAGGACATCTTCTGCACGCGTGGTGAGAAGACCACATGTGGCTCGCGCATGCTGGCCAATTTCGTCTCGCCATATGATGCGACCGTGGTGCAGCGGCTGCGCGCTGCCGGCGTGGTCATGCTCGGCAAGACCAACATGGACGAGTTCGCCATGGGCTCCTCCAACGAAACCAGCTACTTCGGGCCGGTGCGCAATCCCTGGGACAGAGAGCGCGTGCCGGGTGGCTCCTCGGGCGGCTCCGCCGCCGCGGTCGCAGCACGGCTGGCGCCCGCGGCTACTGCCACCGACACCGGTGGCTCGATTCGCCAGCCCGCGGCGCTCTGTGGCGTCACCGGACTCAAGCCCACCTACGGCCGCGTATCGCGCTTCGGCATGATCGCCTTTGCCTCGAGCCTCGATCAGGGGGGGCTGATCACGCGCTCGGCCGAAGACTCGGCGCTGCTGCTCACCGCTATGGCGGGCTTCGACGCGCAGGACTCCACCAGCGTCGAGCTGCCGGTTCCGGACTATGCCGCCACGCTCGATGAGCCGCTCAAGGGCCTGAAAATAGGCATGCTGAAGGAGTTCTTCGACGAAGGGCTCGATCCGGAAAATGCCAGGCGCATACGGGACGCACTCGAGGTGCTGCGCGAGCAGGGTGCCACGCTCAAGGAAGTGAGCCTACCGAATCTGCCGCTGTCCGTGCCCACCTACTACGTCGTGGCGCCGGCCGAATGCTCCTCCAACCTGGCTCGCTTCGACGGCGTGCGCTATGGCTACCGCTGCCACGATCCGCGCGATCTGCTGGATCTGTACCAGCGCTCGCGCGGAGAAGGCTTCGGCGCCGAGGTCAAGCGCCGCATCATGACCGGAACGTACGTGCTGTCCGCGGGATACTACGACGCCTACTATCTGAAGGCCCAGCGCGTGCGGGCGCTGATCAGCGCGGACTTTGAGCGCGCTTTCCACGAGGTCGACGTCGTCATCGGCCCGACTACACCAACGCCGGCGTTCGAGCTCGGCGCCAAGACGGCCGACCCGGTCACCATGTACCTGAACGACATCTACACCATCGGTGCCAACCTGGCCGGCCTGCCGGCCATGTCGGTGCCATGCGGACTGGTCCAGGGATTGCCGGTGGGCTTGCAGATCATCGGTCCGCACTTTTCGGAACCGAAGCTGTTCAACGTCGCACACCGCTATCAGCAGGAGACGGACTGGCACCGCCGTGCGCCGCCGGGGTTTGCCTGATGGAGTGGGAAACCGTCATCGGGCTCGAGATTCACGCGCAGCTCGCGACTCGTTCGAAGATCTTCTCGGGCGCTGCCACCGCCTACGGTGCGCCGGCCAACGCCCAGACCGACCTGATCGACCTGGCCTACCCGGGCGTGCTGCCGGTGCTGAATGCCGAAGCTGTGCGCATGGCGGTCAAATTCGGCCTGGCGATCAATGCGCGGGTCATGCGGCGTTCGATCTTCGCCCGCAAGAACTACTTCTACCCCGATCTACCCAAGGGTTATCAGATCAGCCAGTACGAGCTGCCGATCGTCTGCGGCGGCGCCATCGACATCGTGCTCGAGGATGGCAGCATCAAGCGCATCGGGGTGACGCGCGCGCACCTCGAGGAGGATGCCGGTAAGTCGCTGCACGAGGGCTTGGCCGGCCTGACCGGTGTCGATCTGAATCGCGCCGGTACGCCGCTGATCGAGATCGTATCCGAGCCGCACATGCGTTCGGCCAGGGAGGCGGTGGCGTACCTGAAGAAGGTGCACACGCTGGTGCGCTACCTCAACATCTGCGACGGCAACATGCAGGAAGGCTCGTTCCGCTGTGACGCCAACGTCTCGGTGCGACCGCGCGGGACCGACAAGCTCGGCACGCGCGCCGAACTCAAGAACCTCAACTCCTTCCGCTTCGTCGAAAAGGCCATCAACTACGAGGTCGCACGTCAGATCGAGCTGCTCGAGGGTGGCGGCAAGGTGGCGCAGGAGACACGACTGTACGACTCCGACCGCGGCGAAACGCGTTCCATGCGTTCGAAGGAAGAGGCCAACGATTACCGCTATTTCCCCGATCCGGACCTGCTGCCGCTGGAGATCGACCAGGCCTACATCGACGCTGTCGCCCACACGCTGCCGGAGCTGCCGGATCAGAAGGCCCAGCGCTTCATGAGCGGCTACGGGCTGTCGGCCTACGACGCGGGCGTGCTGACGGCGAGTGCGGAACTCGGCGACTACTACGAGGTGGTGGTGCGCGACCTCGGCGGTCACACCAAACTCGCGGCCAACAGCGTCATGGGCGAACTGGCGGGGCTGCTCAATCGCGACGGCGTCGAGATCGGTGGTACGCGTGTCGACCCGCACAGCCTCGCGGCCCTGCTCAAGCGCGTGGCCGACAACACCATCTCCGGCAAGATAGCCAAGGACGTGCTCGAAGCCATGTGGGACGAGCGCGCCCAGGCGGACGCCATCATCGAAGCCCGCGGCCTGCGGCAGATCACCGACCAGGGCGCCATCGAGCGCGCCATCGAGTCGGTCATGGCGGCCAATCCGGCCCAGCTGGCGGACTACCGCTCCGGCAAGGATAAATTGTTCGGCTTCTTCGTCGGCCAGGTCATGAAGGCGACCGCCGGCAAGGCGAATCCGGCGCGCCTCAATGAGCTGCTGAAGAAGAAGCTCAGTGGCTGAAGCCGCTGCGGCCGCAGGCGGAGAGCTGCGCCGCTTCATGCTCGAGAAGCTGCCGGTGCGCGGCTTCTGGATCCGGCTCGACCAGCCGTGGCGGGCGTTGCGCCGGCATCAGCATTACGCACTCAGCGTCGAGACCCTGCTCGGCGAGGCAGTAAGCGCGTCGGTGCTGCTGGCGGCAACCCTCAAGTTCCAGGGAACCCTGACTCTGCAGCTCAGCGGCGATGGCCTGGTATCGTTGCTGGTGGCGCAGTGTACGCACGACTTTTCGATTCGCGCGGTGGCGCGCGCACCCGAGATCGTGGTCGGCGAGCCTGGATTCCGCCAGCTGGTTGGCGAGGGCCGGCTCAGCGTTACGGTCGAAGCCGACGAGCGCGCTGCCCGTTACCAGGGCATCGTGGCGCTCGAAGGTCGCACGCTGGCCGAGTGCATCGAGAATTACTTTACCACCTCGGAGCAGCTGCCCACGCGCCTCGCACTGGCGGCGGACGGCGAGCGCAGCGCCGGACTGCTGCTGCAGCACCTGCCACAGCCGGGCAGGCCTGAGGAGTCCACAGGCGCGCCGGCGCCCGAAGCGTGGGAGCGCCTGTCGGCGCGAGCAGCGGCGCTCGAGGCGCCGCTGCTGCGGCTCGGCAGCGCCGAACAGGTACTGCATCGGGTCTGCGGCGAGTACGACTGCCGCCTGTTTGCCGGCGCCCCGGTGAACTTCGTCTGCCGCTGCGATGCCGAGCGCGTGCGCAACGTACTGCGATCGCTCGGGGTGGACGAGCTGCGCAGCATCATCGACGAACAGGGCGCCGTCAGCGTCACCTGTGAGTTCTGCGGCCGACCGTACCGTTTCGATGCCATCGATGTGGAAGGGCTGTTCGCACTCGACAGCGGGCCCGAATCACCGCACTCGCTCAATTGAGCGGCGGTCAGGCTCTGAGGGAGAAGGGCGTGAAGTTGGTGCCGCGGTCGAAGTAGTCTTCCTGCTCGGCTCGCTTGAGGAAGCCGACCACCCGGTAAGTCACCGGGGTCATGATTATTTCCCAGCCGCTCTTGAAGACGTACTGCGTCAGCGTGACCGCCACCAACTGCGCGTTGTCCCACAGCCCATAGAAGGCCAGCGTGTAGAACAGCACCGAATCAACCAGCTCGCCGCACAGCGTCGAGCCGACCGTGCGTGTCCAGAGCCAGCGGCCGTTGGTCCAGAGTTTCATCTTGGCCATGACGTAGCTGTTGACGAACGAGCCGCACCAGAAGGCGATGATGGACGCGCCCGCGATCCGCGGCGTCTGCCCGAATATGCGTGCCACGGCCTGCTGCTCCGCGGCGCCGTCGGCGGTCGGGGGCAGCGCGACGATGACGCTGGCCATGATCGAGGCGAACCCCAGGGCGACGAAGCCGGCCCAGACCACGCGCCGGTCGCGCGCGTAGCCATAGACCTCGGTCAGTATGTCGCCGAACAAGTAGGACAGCGGAAAGAACAGCACACCGGCCAGAAAGGTGACCTCTCCGAACAGCGGCAGGTGCACGGTCGATTTCTTGGCGGCGCCGATCAGGTTGGCGCACAGCACGATGCAGACGTAGGCCGCCATGAAAAAATCGTAGTAACGGTACTGCCGCGTGGACTGGCTCATGCCGCTCTTATACATCATCGAGCAGCTGGTGCTGAATGATCTCCTGCAGCCCGCGCGTGTGATCGGACGTCAGCTCGACGAATTCGAGTCCGAAGTGCATCAGGCGGGAATCGCCGGCGGCATCGGCGGCGCCTTCGACCGCGCGCAGCTTGCGCACCGTGGCCGTCAGGCGCAGGTCGGGATGCTGCTCGCCGGCTGCCGGCACCACCAGCTCGATGCGCTCTCCCTGCCGCGCAAGCTCCGAGTCCGCTTCGATCCCGGCGCCCGTGAGACTCAGATCGCGCAGCCGGCCGGAGCCGGCGGAGGCAGCGTCGCTGCCCGGCCGCACGATGGATACCACGCGATCGAACGGCACCCGGGTTGCCTTGCGGACCACGACCGATTCGACCTTCTGCGGATAGCGCAGGTACAGGTGCGGAAACGGCGTCTGCACCACACGCAGTACGTCGGTCTGGAAGGCGAAGGCCCGGCGGCCGGCGAACGCGCGGCAGACGAAGGCATCGCCGTCGATGATGGAGTACGAGTCGTTGGCCAGTGTCATGGCCGGCGTCGTCACGATGACGGCGCGTTCGGCCAGGTAACCGATCAGCAACGAATAGAAGCGGGCATGATCCGTGCGCGTCAGCTGCAGTTGCACGGCTTGACCCGGCCTGAGATTCATGTCGGCAAACGATGCCATTGCGCATCCTCCCTTGCGAGGCGCGATTCTATGGTTCTATCAGGTTGCGGTAGGCTGGTCCGCCGAGGTTCGCCATCTGGCGAAGCGTCCAGTCGCGCTGTGCCAGCACGTAGCGCGAGGGCGCCTCGACGTGCAGCAGCAACGGATTCGGCAGCACCACCGCCAGCAACGCCGCCTCGTTGCTGTTGAGGTGCGCGGCATCCTTGTGGAAGTAGCTGCGGGCAGCGGCCTCGACGCCGTAGATGCCGCGGCCGAACTGGGCGATGTTGAGATAGGTCTCGAGAATGCGCTCCTTGGGCCACGCAGTCTCGATCATGAGCGTGAACAGCGCCTCCAGGCCCTTGCGCACGAAGCTGTGGCCGTTCCATAGGAACAGATTCTTGGCTACTTGCTGGCTGATGGTGCTGGCGCCACGCAGCTTTCTGCCGCCGCGTTCATGGGCGCGTACCGCCTCGCGGATCGAGTTGAAATCGAAGCCATAGTGAAACGGAAACTGCTGGTCTTCGGAGGCAATGACCGCCAGCGCAGCGTGCGGCGAGATCTGCTCCAGCGGAACCCATCGGTACTCGATGTGTAAGTTCTCGCCGTGCGCCAGTGCCGTGAGGCGTGCTTCCAGCATGAACGCCGTGGTCGGCGGCGACCACCAGCGCAGCGCCAGCACGGCCGCAGCCACCAGCGCCAGTGGCAGCAGCAGCGCCAGCAGCAGCGCGCGCCCGATTCGCCAGGGCCGCGACCGGCCTGTTGCCATGCGCCTATTTGGGATCGTCGAGTCGTTTGGCCGAGGTGATCAGCACGTCTTCCACCGGCGCATCGGTATAGCCGCGGCGCCGGCCGGTGCGCACGCCGGCGATCTTGTCGATGACGTCCATGCCCTCGGTGACGCGGCCGAACACCGCGTAACCGTACTGGCCGGGGCGATGGTCGAGGAAGGCATTGTCAGCGAGATTGACGAAGAACTGCGAGGTGGCGCTGTGGATTTCGTCGGTGCGCGCCATCGACAACGTGCCACGCTGGTTGAGCACACCGTTGCCGGCTTCATTCTTGACCGGCGTATGCGTTTGCTTCTGCGCAAAATCGCTGGTGAGGCCGCCGCCCTGGATCACGAAGCCAGGCACGATACGATGAAACACGGTACCGTCGAAGAAGCCCTCATCCACGTAGCGCAGGAAGTTGGCCACCGTCAGGGGTGCATCCTCCTCATACAGTTCGACGGTGAATCCGCCGTGCGAGGTCTCGAATCGGATCATGGATCAACTCTCCCACTGAGCTTCGGTGACGCGATCGAGTCCGGCCAGATCGCGGTGGCAGCGTACGTGAACATAACCGCTTGCCACAAGCGCCGCCGTCACTGCGCTCGCCTGGGAGGCGCCGTGCTCGAGCACCAGCCAGCCGCCGCGTTCCAGGTGCGCAGGCGCACCGTCGACCAGGCACTGCAAGGCCTCGAACCCGGTGTCGCCGGCCACCAATGCTCCGGTCGGCTCGTATCGCAGAGCGGCGAGCGCCGCATCGCCGGCCGCGATGTAGGGCGGGTTGCTGCAGATGAGGTCGAAGCGGCGTCGCGCCAGCGGTGCGAACCAGTCGCCGCCGAGGAGTTCCACGCCCGCGAGGCCGAGGCGCTGGGCGTTGCGGCGTGCCACCTGCAGCGCCGCCGCGGAACGTTCCACCGCGGCGATGCGCAACGTCGGCCGGCTCGCGGCCAGTGCCAGTGCGATGGCGCCGCTGCCCGTGCCCAGGTCCAGGACCCGACTGGGTGCGGTGGCGGCCGCCGGCTGCTCCAGCAGCGCCAGCGCCCGCTCGACCACCAGTTCGGTCTCCGGGCGCGGAACCAGGACCGCGGGACTCACCTCCAGCGACAGTGACCAGAATTCACGCTCGCCGGTCAGATAGGCCACGGGCTCGCCGGCAGCGCGTCGCTCGATTAGAACCCGATACTGCGCAGCCTGCGCCGCGGTAGCCGGGCGCTCGCGCTCCGCGAACAGCACGCTGCGCGGTTGCTGTAGCACGTGCGCCAGCAACACTTCGGTGTCGAGACGCGCCGACGCGCCTAGCCGCCGTTGCGCGGCAGCGAGCAGCTCGTGCAGCCGCGATGGTGCCGTCCCGCTAAGATACTCAACCGATCCCATGACGGAGTCATTATGAGCTTCCTTACGCCGGCGCCGCAGGGCGCGCGCGTCGGCGATCTGCTGCAGACCGCAGTGCGGCTGTTTCAGGCGTCGCTGCTCAAGTGTCTGCCGCTGGGGATGATGGCAGTGCTGTGCGCCAGCCTGCCGAATGTCTACTGGAACGCCATCACGGGTCATTCCACCAGCCTGGCGGAATCGCACGACGGCAGGTTCGTGGCGCTCAGTGCGGTCGGCATTGCGCTCGGCCTGTGGCTCTACGGCGCCATGATGTTGCGGCAGCGCGCCGTGGTGCTGGGTGCGCCGCTGTTGCTGGGAGCCGAACTGCAGACGTCGCTGAGGCGTCTGCCCGTCATGCTGCTAGCCTCGTTGCTGGCTAACCTGAGCGTGACCGCGGGTGTGCTGCTGCTGGTGGCGCCCGGCGTCTATCTGCTGGTGTGCTACCTGGTGCTGCTGCCGGTGATCCTGTTCGAACGCGCCGCCCCGCTGGCGGCGATCGTGCGCAGCGTACGCATCATGCGGCAGCTGTGGTGGCCGGCATTCGCCGCGCTGGTCATCGCGGTGCTGCTGTCGTTCATCGGCGCCATCGTGTTTGCGGCAGTGCTGGCGGTGGTCGCGGATGCCCTCGCAGGCAACGGTGCCGCCATGAAGGCCGTGGTCAATGCCGGCGTGGTGGGGTTCTATGCGCTGTTCGGTGTCTACCTGAGCGCGCTGCAGCTGGTGCTTCACTCCGCTGCCAGCAACTCGGCCTGATACTCCTGGCTCAGCGCCGACAGCAGTTCGTCAATTGCCCCGTCCATGATCGCGGGCAGACGGTAGAGGGTCAGATCGATGCGATGGTCGGTCACCCGGCCCTGGGGATAGTTGTAGGTGCGGATGCGCTCGGAGCGGTCGCCGCTGCCGACCTGCAGCTTGCGTGACTGCGCTTGCGCGCTGAGCTGCTTCTCCTGCTCGGCCGCCAGCAGCCGCGCGGACAACAGTGCCATCGCGCGCGAGCGGTTCTTGTGCTGCGAGCGCTCGTCCTGACATTCGACCACGATGCCGGTGGGAAGGTGCGTGATGCGCACGGCCGAGTCGGTCTTGTTGACGTGCTGGCCGCCAGCGCCCGAGGAGCGATAGGTGTCGATGCGCAGCTCCGCCGGATTGATCTCCACGCGGTCGATCTCATCGAGTTCCGGCAGGATCGCTACCGTGACCGTCGAGGTGTGGATGCGGCCCTGGGCTTCGGTTGCGGGTACGCGCTGCACGCGATGCGTACCGGATTCGAACTTGAGGCGGGAGAACACGCCGCGGCCGGCGATGCGGCAGATCACCTCGCGGTAGCCACCGTGCTCGCCCGCACTCTCGCTGATCGCCTCGATCTGCCATCCCTGGCCTTCGGCGTAGCGGCTGTACATACGCAGCAGGTCACCGACGAAGATCGCCGCCTCGTCGCCGCCGGTGCCGGCGCGTATTTCGAGAAAGACGTTGCGCTCGTCGCGCGGATCGCGCGGCAGCAGCAGCCGCTGCAGTTCGCCGTCACTGGTTTCGAGACGCGCGCGAATGCTCGCAACTTCCTCCTCGCCCAGGGCGCGCATGTCGGAATCCGCGTCGGTCAATATGTCCTGTGCGGCCGACAGATCCTGCTCGAGTCGCCTATAGCCGGCAAATGCCGCTGCGGTAGGCTGCAGTCGAGCGTACTCCACGGACAACTCGCGGAATCGCTGGGAATTTCCCAATACTTCCGGCTCTGCCAGCAATGCGCCGAGCTCTTCGAAGCGCTGCTCCGCTTTTTCAAGCTTTTGACGGATCGATGCTTTCATCTTCAGCTATAGTCTAGCGGCCATGAAGCTTTGGAACTGCATAGGCGTATGGCCGGCCACCGGCCGGTCCGCACTGGCCGGTACCACCGCCGCAGCGGTACTGCTGTGGGGGCTGCCAGCGCCCGCACCGGCTGCGGCCCGGGCAACCGAGGATTCCAACGCACTCATCATGACGGCGGAGATCGCGCTGCAGCGGGATGATTGCGGTCGGGCTGCCGCCAATTACACAATTGCGGCGCAACGACTTGCCGACACCAAGCTGGCCGCGCGTGCCAGCGAGGTGGCGCTGGATTGCGGGCAATTCCAGGCGGCCGAGCGCGCCGCCGCCCGCTGGCGCGCGCTGACTCCGAATGAACCGGGGGCGGTGCATGCCGCCATGCGCGCTGAGCTCGGACTTTACAAGATCGACGATGCACGCGGTGATTTCCAGGACTGGATCAAGAGCGGCGGCCTCGCCAATGCGCGCGCCGCCGGCAAGGACGACACCGCTAGCGCCGGCGTGGCCGAGGCCGTCCAGCAGCTCGCGCAGGAGGCGGGTGTGCCGGCAACGCTGGCGATGCTGCGCGGCGTGCAGGACCGGGCGTTGCAGAGCGGAGCCTCGCAGCTGGTGCTGGCGGATCTGGCGCTCGACGGCTGGAACTATCGGGAGGCCGTGCAATATGGTGAAAAGGCTCTCAGCAGCGGTGCCCCGGTGGCGCCGGTGCAGCTGCTGCTGGCGCGGGCGCACGCCGGCCTCGGCGAGGCCGATCAGGCGCTGGCCGCCGCCACTGCGGCGCACAATGCCGCGCCCAAGGAACAGGGATTTGCCAGCGCCGATGTGCTGATGCTGCTGGGGCGGGACCGCGAGGCGCGCACCGCGCTCGAGACGCTGCGGGACAATCCCGCACAACACATGCAGGCGCAGCGGCGTCTCGGATTGCTGGCGTTCAATCGTGGCGACTACGACGAAGCGCAGCGGGATTTTTCCGAACTGCTGGCCGACAAGGATTCCTCGGCCATAGCGGTCTATTATCTGGCGGCCATCGCCGATCGCCGCAACGACGTCGCTACGGCGTTGCGAGGCTATCAGCTTCTGTCGGGAACTTCCCTCGACGGCGCCGCGCGTGATCGTGCGGCGACGCTGCTCTACAAGCAAGGCCAGCGGGATGAGGCGCTGCGCCTGCTGCAGCCGGGCAATGATGCGACACCCACCGCAAGGCTGACCGCCGAGATCGAGCAGGCGCAGCTGCTCTCGAACGGCGGCGAAGCCGATCAGTCGCTGGCCCGGATCGATGACGCGCTGGCGCGCTTTCCGTCGCACCCGGATCTGCTCTACCAAAAGGCCATCCTGCTCGAGAAGGCGGGGCGCACCGCTGCCGCGGTCACGCAGCTCGAAGCGCTCTACCGTGACCGGCCGCAGGACGGTGCCATCGCCAACGCGCTCGGCTTCCTGCTGGCGGATCACAATCGTGAGCTGTCGCGGGCGGAGCGGCTGATCGCGGCGGCGCTCAAGAGTGAACCGGACAATCCGGCCATCCTCGACAGCATGGGGTGGCTGGACTATCGGCGCGGCAATTCGCGCGAGGCGCTGCCGCTGCTGGAGCGAGCCTTCCGGCTGGCGCAGGACGGAGACATCGGCGCGCATTGGGGCGAGGTGCTTTGGTCGGTCGGCGACAAGGCCAAGGCGAGAGAGGCCTGGAGTCGTGCGCTGATAGCGGACCCTGACAACGCGCTGGTGCGAGCGGCACAGCAGCGTGCCGGTGTGCCGCAGATGTCGGCCAGTGGCACCGGTACGTCCATCTAGCCAGCGCAGATGCAGTCCGTTCACCGAGGAGGCGCCCACCGCCGCGGCGTGGCTTCAGGCTGGCTGATCGCGCTGCTATGCGCGGGCTGTGCTACCACGCGGCCGCCGCCGGCGCCGACAGCGCAGCCGTGGGAGCAGCGCCTGCCGGCGCTGCAGGCGATATCCAGCTTTGAGCTGGAAGGCCGGGTTGCGGCCAGCGACGGCAGGCAGGGATTCAGCGCTGGGCTGCGTTGGCGGCAACAGGCCGGCGACGCCACCATCGATCTGAGTGCACCCATGGGTTTCGGCGCTGCGCACATCGAACAGGGTCCCGACGGGCTCCGTGTCACCACCGCTCAGGGCACCACCTTGGCGGATGCCGCGGCCAGCGCGCAGCTGGCGGCCACTCTGGGGTTCGAGCCGCCGCTCGGGAGCCTGCGTTACTGGGTGCTCGGCGCCAGTGATCCCGGGTTTCCAGCGCAGGAATCGATCGACGAGCAGCAGCGCCTGACGCACCTGGAGCAGGACGGTTGGACGGTCGACTGCGGCGACTATGCGCTGGTCGGCCAGCAGTGGCTGCCACGCCGGGTTACGGTCATGCGCCAGGTGCTGCATCTGACGTTGGTCGTGCACACGTGGCGGTTGTGACCGGGACCATCACCTGGTGGCCGGCGCCGGCCAAGCTGAACCTGTTTCTGCACGTCGTCGGGCGGCGCCGGGACGGGTATCACGATCTGCAAACGCTGTTCCAGCTCATCGATCTGTGCGATCGGATCGGGGTGATGCTGCTCCCGAACGGCAACATCGAACGTGCCAACGGTATGGCCGACGTGCCGCCCGAGCGCGATCTGGCCGTACGGGCCGCTCGTGCGCTGCAGCGCCACCGAGGCAACGGGCAGGGGGCCCGGCTGCATGTGATTAAACATATTCCCAGCGGTGGCGGCCTGGGCGGCGGCAGTTCGGACGCAGCCACGGTGCTGCTGGCCCTCAACTCCCTTTGGCAGCTCGGCTTGGAGCTGGATGAGCTTGCCGAAATCGGCCTTGGCCTGGGGGCGGACGTGCCGCTGTTCGTCCGCGGTACCTCCGCCTGGGGTGAGGGCCGGGGTGAGCGCCTGCATCCCATGTCCCTGCCGCCACGGTGGTTTCTGGTAATCCACCCGGGGGTTGCCGTCAGCACCGCCGAGATCTTCCAGGCCCCTGAATTGACACGAAATTCTAGCCTCATCACAATACGCGCCGCAGCCGTAGACCAGACCCGTAATGATTGTGAGGCGGTCGTGCGTGCGCGCTACCAGGTGGTGGCGGCCGCGCTCGACTGGCTGGATGCGCAGTTGCGATCGATGGGTGCGCCGGCAGGCGCGCGACTCACGGGTACCGGTGCATGCATTTTCGCCAGCTTCGAGCGCGAACAGGACGCGCGGCAGATTGCGCAGCGAGTTCCACAGAAATGGAGCAGCTTCGTAGCCCGCGGTCTCGACCGCTCGCCGCTGCATGTTCAGCTGGCTGCTGATTGAGTTGATTTGCTGGGGTGTCGCCAAGTGGTAAGGCAGCGGGTTTTGATCCCGCCATACGGAGGTTCGAATCCTTCCACCCCAGCCAGAATTTTGCGCCGATGGTGATGGGTCGGCTGGAAAATGGTGCTGGAGGATAAGTGGAAATTGGAAGGATAACGCCCGAAGGGCGGCCCCGCAGGGCCGAGTAACAGGAATCGGCCGACGTGGAACTTGAGTCGCTCGCATTGTTCAGCGGCACTGCCAACGCGCCGCTCGCGCACGACATAGCGCGGCATCTGCGGCTGACCGTGAGTCACGCAGATGTGGGCCATTTCAGTGACGGCGAGACCAGTGTCGAGATCATGGAGAACGTGCGTGGACGGGACGTGTTCATCGTCCAGCCGACCTGCCC
>JBAUYT010000235.1:0-2775 GCA_049584935.1 Steroidobacteraceae bacterium | reverse complement strand
AGCGGGCAATACGGCATAGAATTTATGCCATGTCTTTGAACCTGTATCGTCGCCACCGCCAAGATTGCGAAGCAGGACATCCGGCCGACTTTCGCTCCGGAGAGTTCGAGGAACGCAAGAAGGCCTGGAAGAGGTGTCAAGGGCGGAGTAAAAGGGAGCCATTGGGTCGGAGTAAAAGTAGGCCACTTAAGTTAAGTTGAAGCTGTTGGGTTTGCCGGGAGTGTGGCGTCTGGAGCGTAGCGGAAGACGGCATACTCCCAGGTAGCGGGATGATTTGGGCGTGGGTGGTTCAGGAGTTGATGGTGCTGCGTTTTCGGCGGCTCTGCCTGAGGCGGAAGCTGTCCCCGTTCATCTCCAGGATGTGGACGTGGTGGGTGAGCCGGTCGAGTAGTGCGCCGGTGAGCCGTTCGGAGCCGAGGACTTCGGTCCATTCGGCGAAGGGCAGGTTGCTGGTGACCATCGTCGAGCCACGCTCGTAGCGTTGGCTGAGCATTTCGAAGAGGAGTTCGGCGCCGGTTTTCGACAGCGGCACGAAGCCCAGTTCGTCGACGATGAGCAGCTCGTAGCTGGCGATCTGTTTCTGGAAGCGCAGGAGCTTCTTCTCATCGCGAGCCTCGATCAACTCACTGACCAGGGCGGAAGCGGTGGTGAAGCGAACACGGTGGCCATGCTGGCAGGCGGACAGGCCGAGGGCGAGCGCGATATGCGTCTTACCGGTGCCGGAGTTACCGAGCAGCAACACGTTTTCGTTGCGCCCCAGGAACTCACAGCGCGACAGTTCCAGCACCATCGCCTTGTTGAGCGTCGGCATGGCGAGGAAGTCGAAGCTGTCAAGGCTTTTGGTGACCGGGAACCTGGCTTGCCGGATACGGCGTTCGATGGCCCGGCGCTCCCGATCCAGCAACTCCAGCTCTGTCATCCGCAGCAGATAGCGTGGATAATCGACATCCTCGACCGCGCACTGCCGCGCCACCCGATCGTACTCGCGCAGCATGGTCGGCAGACGCAACGCTTTGAGATGGTGTTCCAGTAAGAGCTGCGGCGTGTCGACCGCGACAGGTGCTGTGGCCTCGTTCATGCGATTGCTCCTTCGAGCAGCGCCATATAGTCGGAAGCCTGGGTGGTGCGCACATCGGCCATGGGGAGATGGGGATAGTTCTCCATGTCCAGCCGGGGCGGTCTTCGCTCGATCCTGCATAGCAGCAGATGCCTGACCGCATCGAAGCTGATCGTTCCCAGCTGCAAGGCGTCTTCGATAGCGCGAGTCACCTCCATGGACGAGAAGGTCTCGAGTAGACGGAGTACCTGCACAAACTCGCGGCCGCCGTGTTTCTTCAGCCGGGCCTCCAGCAACCGTCGCAGGGTGGCGAAGCACTCGGGCAACTGCCAGCCGGCCAGCGGCGCGGCCTGATCCAGCGCCCGTGTCTTCTGTTCGAGCAGCGCCAGATAGTGCAGCGGGTCGTAGATCACCGCCTCGCGTTCGTAGCTGCGCGGATGGCGAGCGATGACGTCGCCCGCACAGGCGATCGTCACCTCGTGAACATAGCCCCGCACCAGCACCCGGAGATGTCCGTGGCGGGTCGGCACCGAGTAGTCGTTGCCGCGATAGCGCACCAGCGCCAGCGAGCTGACCCGGGCCGAGACTTTTTCGCAGGCCTCATAGGGCGCGATGGGAAGCGGCAGCAGCGCTGCCCGGTCGCGCTCGAAGCGCTCGCCGATCGTCTCCGTGTGCCCGCGCAGCCGCCGCTCCCGCCGTTTGCGGCACTGTGCCTCGAGCTGAACGTTCCACTCCTCCCAGCTGGGCACGCGCGGGATCGGCACCATGAAGTTCCGGCGGGCGTAGCCGACCAGCCCTTCCACCTTGCCCTTGTCGTTACCCTTGCCCGGACGGCCGAACTTGTCGGCGAACAGATAATGGCTCTGCAACTCGGAGAACGCCCGCGTTCTCTGCCGCTCTGTGCCGCCGAGGATCTTCGCCACCGCGATCTTGGTGTTGTCGTAAAGGATGCGCGTGGGTACGCCGCCGAAGTATGCGAACGCACCCACATGACCTTCCAGGAAGGCTTCGGTCGTCTCGGCTGGAAACGCCACCACGAAGCAGTCATCCGAGTGGGGCAGGTCCATCACCAGGTAGTGCGCCTTCCGCTCCACGCCGGCAACCACGACCAGGGTTTCGCCGAAGTCCACCTGCGCTTCGCCCGCTGCGTGGATCAACGGCACGAACATCTCCCGTCCACGCAGCGTCGCCGTGCGCACGTAGTCCTTGACGATCGTGTAGCCGCCCCCGAACCCGTGCTCTTCCCGAAGCCGGTCGAAGATCCGCTTGGCTGTATGCCGTTGCTTGACCGGTCTCTGCCGGTCGTCTTCCAGGATGGCGTCGATGACGCCCAACCACGGCCCCAGCTTCGGGCGCTTCACCGGCTGTAGACGCTGATATCCCGGCGGAACCGCATAGCGAAGCATCTTCTGGATCGTCTTGCGCGAGATCCCAAACTCCCGCGCTACCTCTCGCTGGCTCCGCCCCTCCACCAGCACCGAACGCCGCACACGCCCATAAAGCTCCACTCGGAACATCCCTCCGGTGTCCCATGAATCCGCCGACAACGCAACGGCTCATGAAACTTGAACTCCGGCGGTGGACTACTTTTGCTCCGCCGCAACACCCGCTCCCGCGGCGTGATGTGGACTATTTTTACTCCGGCGTTCTCACAGCAGCGGATCTGATGGTCCCGCAGGTCCATCCAGCCCTTCTGCTGCTGCCCCAGTCCGTAGTAG
>JBAUYT010000234.1:0-32320 GCA_049584935.1 Steroidobacteraceae bacterium | reverse complement strand
CCAGACGCCTCATCTGCCGCCAGAGTACCCGCCTCCGCCGCGGCCGCGGCCACCGGCGCGCGCCAGGTCCTGATGCCGAGGTAAATCAGGTAGGCGGCGCCGAGCCAGCGCAGCGCGTCGAACACTGACGGAAAAGCCTGCAGCAGCGCGCCGAGTCCCGCGGCGGAAATGGTCATCATGGCCAGCAGCGCCGTCAGGCAGCCGGCCATGGTGGCGCGCGCGGCGCGAAAACCGAAGCGAGCGCTGCTGCTCATGACCAACAGCATGTTCGGGCCCGGTGTGGCCGACACCAGGAAGGTCACCGTCACGAACAACCAGAATGTCTGCCAGGTCATTGCCTCTATCCCGTCTTCTGGCCCGTCTTCTGGCCTTCGAGCTCCCGCGCGCACTGCGCCAGTCGGCGCAGTTCCGCGGTGAAACTCTGCCAGGCAGCGAAGCCGAAGCGCCGCACCAGCTCGCGCTGCGTGCTCTGCCAGCCGGGATCGGCGCGATCCAGCGCCGCCTCGCCCTGCTGCGTGATCGCCGCAGTACGCGTGCGGCCGTTGGGACCATTATTCAGGCAGACCCAGTGCTGCTTTGCCAGCGCTCCCAATGCACGATACAGCGAGGTGCGATCCATCGCGAGATCTTCGGCCACGCGTGTCAGCGGCTCATGCGGGTGGCGTTGAACGGCGCGCATGACGGCCAGCTGGGTGATGTTGAGACCCGAACCCGCCAAAGCCGAATCGTAGGCACGCGCCAGCACGCGTGCCGCCTTGCGCACGCTGTTGCAGGCGCAGGCCTTGGGTTGTGTCTCCGTGCTCATGGTCGCACCCGCTAGATTGATGTATACGCATCATTGATGCTAGCATAGTCTGCATGAAGAACCGAGCTCACCGGGCACGCCTGCACTACGCCTGGATCATCGCCGGCGTCACGTTTCTGGTGCTGCTGGTTACGGCCGGTGTTCGCGCCACCCCGGGCGTGCTGATGGTACCGCTGGAGTCGGAGTTTGGCTGGACCAGCGCGGCGATCTCGGGCGCCATCGCCATCAACCTGGCTCTGTTCGGACTCATCGGGCCGTTCGCCGCCAGCCTCATGGACCGTTGGGGCCTGCGACGCGTGGTCCTGTGCGCGCTGGCGCTGCTTGCCGTAGCCGTCAGCTTAAGCACCCTGATGCGGTCGCAGTGGCAACTGACGTTGCTGTGGGGTATTTGCGTCGGCTCGGGTACCGGCGTTACCTCGATCGTACTGGCCGCGGTCATCGCCAATCGCTGGTTCGAGAAAAACCGCGGCCTGGTGCTTGGCGTACTGACCGCTGCCAACGCTACCGGCCAGCTCTTGTTCCTGCCGGTGCTGGCACGGCTGCTCGAGATGTCGGGCTGGCGCAGCGTCGCGTTGCTGGTGGCGGCAAGCGCCGTATTGATATTCGTGCTGGTGCTGGCGCTCATGCGCAATCGCCCCTCGGATCTCGGCCTGGCGCGCTACGGCGAGGTCCCGGCCGCGGGAGCGGGCACGCCACAGTCTTCCATGTCCCGCGCCGCACCGGCGCTGCTGCCACTCCCGGCGCTCAGCCTGGCGCGGCGCTCACCGGCCTTCTGGGTACTGGCCGGGAGCTTCTTCGTCTGCGGCGCCAGCACCAATGGCCTGATCGGCACCCATCTGATCCCCGCCTGCCACGACTTCGGCATTCCCGAGGTGCGGGCCGCGGGCCTGCTGGCCATGATGGGCGTGTTCGACATCATCGGTACCACCGTGTCCGGCTGGCTCAGCGATCGGTTCTCGAGCCGTTACCTGCTGTTCATTTATTACGCGCTGCGCGGACTGTCGCTGCTGTGCCTGCCCTACACGCTGGTGCAGGGCAGCTCTGAATTGAAGTGGTTTGCGGTCTTCTATGGACTCGACTGGGTGGCGACGGTCCCACCCACCGTGCGGCTGACGGCAGATCTGTTCGGGCGGCAGAACGCGGGCGTGGTGTTCGGCTGGATCGCGGCGGCACACCAGCTGGGCGCAGCGCTGGCCGCACTCGGCAGCGGCGCCATCCGTACCAGCGTCGGTGACTATCGCCCGGCTTTCTGGATCTCCGGCTTCGTCTGCTTCCTGGCCGGCGTGTCCTTCCTGTTTACTCGGCGCCTGCTCGATCGACGCAACTCCGATACAGGCGCGTCGCCGACGCCACTGCCCTCGACGGCGTGAGCGTCAACGCCCGCGCGCGACCATGAACAGCCGCCTGAACGGCAGTACCGTGCTGCCGTCGGCGCGCTGTGGATAAGCGCGCGCCACACGCTCTGCGTAGGCCTCTTCAAACGCGTGGCGCTCGGGCTCTGCCAGAGCCGCCAGCAGCGGCGCGAGCCAGGTCCCCTTGGTCCACTCCTTGACCGGATTCTCTCCGCGCAGAACCTGGTAGTACTCGGTTTCCCACAGATCGACTGAAGCGCACAGCGGGCTCAGCAGGTCCAGATACCAGGTTGGCGCAGCGACCGGCGATGGCCGCAGTAGCGGCTCGAGCCGCACGCGCCAGGGGCCCGCCAGCGCCGCCTCGGTTATGGCGGTATGCGATGGGGCCTCGAAATTCCGCGGCACCTGCACCGCCAGCACGCCGGCGGGCGCGAGCTGTCGCAGCAATTGCGGCAACAGTCGCTCGTGCCCGGGCAGCCAGTGCAGCGCGGCGTTCGAATAGATCAGCGCGGCAGGCTCGTCAGACTCCCACGCGCCCACGTCCTGCTGCCGCCAGTGCACATTGGGCGGTCTGCCGCCGCCCGCTGCCTCCAGCATCGCCCGAGATGAGTCGACGCCGGTGACGCGCGCTCCCGGCCAGCGTTCCGCCATCAGCCGCGTCATCGATCCCGTTCCGCAACCGAGATCGAACACGACCGCAGGCGCATCGAGCTCGACCCGCGCCAGCAGCTCCAGCGCCGGGCGCAGCCGCGGCTGCGCAAAACGCAGGTACTGCGATGGATCCCATGCGCTCAAGGCTTGCGCTCGCCAAGCCGGCGCGCGAGTTCCGCGAGTTCCTGCAGATTCATTTCTTCCGCTGGCACTTCGATGATTTCATCGCCGCCGGCGGTAGCGCTCGGGTGCGCAGCCGACGGCGTCCCTGGCCGGCGTGACGGTGTCGCGGCCGGAGACGAGGTTGCGGCCGGCAGACTCTGACTGACGAAAGCGCCGGCGGTGGCCCCCGTGCGCGCCACTGCCGGAGCGGCTGCACGGCTCCACTCCGTCTGCTGCTCGATCCAGCGTTGATAGCGCTCGAAGCTCCACATGCCCTCGTCCGCGCCGGATTGCAGCACGTTGGCCAGGTGACTGAAGCTGCCGCCGCGGATGGTGCCGCATGCGCCGGAACTGGGCAGCAGCAATTCGCAGCGCGGTACGCGCAGATTGTGCGAACTCAGGAATTCGAGGCGCTGGCAGCTCACCCCGACGAGGCAGTCCGCAAGCTGGGCGCGAATGCTGGCCTGGATTTCGGCCGGAAACGACAGGCACACCCGGCTCAGGGCTTCGGCACAGCTGGCCGCGTGCAGGGTGGCGAGCACCAGGTGGCCGGTTTCGGCCGCATTCAAAGTCAGCCGCATCACCTCCGGCGTGCGCATCTCGCCAATGACGAGCACGTCGGGATTCTCGCGCAGCGCATCGATGATGCCCTGCTCGAAACTCGGCGAGTGGGTTGGAATCTCACGCTGGCGGATGAAAGAGCGACGGTTGCTGAAGATGTACTCGAGCGGACTCTCGAGCGTGACGATGTGACGCGCCCGCGCGAGGTTGATCTCTTCGAGGAGCGCCGCCAGCGTGGTCGACTTGCCCGAGCCGGTGGGTCCGCAGACGAGTACCAGGCCGCTGGCGGCATCGATCAGGCGATGGAAGTCCGGGTGCAAGTTGCAGCCGCGCAGATCCTTGATGGCGGGCGACAGCAACCTCACGGCCACGGCCAGACCGCGAACCGTCCTGAACAGGTTGGCGCGGCAGCGCACGCCGGCAATGGCAGCCGAGACGTCGGCCGAGCCACGGCTGCGGAATTGCCCCCAGCCTTCGGCCCCGAGCAGGTCCTGCGCCGCCTGCAGCAGCCGCTCGGCCGGCGGCGGCGGCCCGATCGACTGCAGCTCGCCGCGTACGCGCACCACCACCGGGGCGTCGGTCTCCAGGAGCAGGTCGCTGGCCGCAAGCGCGTGCGCCCGGGCGACCCATTCCTGCAGGATCATGCGCGCCCTACTTCGCCTTGTGACCGGCTTGGGTCTTGCCGGAGCGCGGCGATTTTTGCAGCGCCTCGATCTCGTCCATGAGGCGGTTCATGCGCGCCACCAGTGCCCTGTAGGGCTCCGGCGTTGCCATATCGATGCCGGCCTTCTTGTAGAGCGCGTACGGGTAGTCCGAGCCACCCGCGCGCAGCATGTCCAGGAACCGGGCCCGTGCCGCCGGACCACCCTTGACGATGGCATCCGTCAGTTCGGCGGCGCCGGCCATCGAGGTGGCGTACTGCCAGACGTAGAAGTCCCGGTAGAAGTGCGGAATGAAGGCCCACTCGATGCAATAGGCCGGATCGATCTTCATGACCCCCTGCGCATCACCGTAGTAGCGCTTGAGTATGCCGCAGTACAAATCGGTCAGACGCTCACCCGACAGCGGCCGGCCCTGCTCGACCTCCTGGTGGATGGCAAGCTCGAATTCGGCGAACTGCGTCTGGCGAAAGAAGGTCGAGCGAATGGAGTCGAGTCCGATGCCGAGATAGTAGAGCTTCTCCTCCTTGGTCTTGGCGTGCGACACCATGTAGTCGTTGAGCAGCATTTCGTTGCCGATGGAGGCGGACTCGGCGATGAAGGTTGAATAGTTGGACTTCTCGTACGGCTGGCTCGCATCGGTGAGCAGCGTGTGGACCGCATGTCCCCATTCGTGCGCCAGCGTGGTCAGCGACATGTAGTCGTCGTGGTGGTTGAGCAGCAGGTAGGGATGTACGTCGTAGGCGCTGCCGTTCATATAGGCCCCGTTGGCCTTGCCCTGGTGCGGCAACACATTCATCCAGCGGCCGGCAAATCCCTTGCGCATGAGCGCCAGGTAATCTTCGCCGAGCGGCTTTAGCGCCGCCAGGGTCAGGCGCTCGGACTCCGCAACGTCGAACTTTGGCGCATTCGCCAGCGGCAGCATGGGCGGATAGTTGTCGTAGTAGGCCAGATCGTCGGTGATGCCGAGGCTGGCCTTGCGCATTTTCAGGTAGCGATACAAGGTCGGCAGCGCCGCATTGGTCTCCGACACCAGCGTGCGATAGACCGCTTCTGGCATGTTAGACTGGAACAGCGCCGCCTGCAGCGCGCTGTCATAGTGCCGCGCCTTGGCCGTAAACACATCGCCCATGACTTGCGTGGTTAGGGTGGCGCCGAAGGTACTCTCGAACTTCTTGTATGTACCCCAGAAGGTGTCGAACACGGCCTTGCGCACACTGCGATCGGCGGACTGGCGGTACTTCTCATAGGCGGGCGTGTCGAGCCGCACGGTGCTGCCATCCGGCAGCGTGAAATCCGGGGACGGCAGATCCGAGTACGCCAGCTGATCGTAGACCGCGGTCGGCTGCGACAGCACGTCGCCGCTGGCAGCCAGCACCGCCTCGGACTCCAGGCTCAGCGTGTGGGGCGCCGCCCTGATGGCATCGTGCAGGAGGAAACCGAAGCGATCCCTGAGGTCCTTGCGTTGATTCTCGAATTCCTCGATGCGCGCCAGGCCGATGCTGACGATCTCCGGATTGAGCCAGGCGGTCTTTTCGCCGATTAGCGTGCCGAGCGCCTGGCCCTGCTGGCGCCGCTCCTGATTCTTGGCGACCCGCAGGTCTTCGTCGCCCTTGAGACCGGCATAGACGTTGAGACGATCGGCCTGGCGATTTACCGCGGAGATGGCATCGAGCGCAGTGAACATGGCATCGGCGCTGCCGCCGAGCGTACCCTTGTAGCTCTCGAGCTTGTCGGCCGCCGCCTTGGTGTTTTCGTAGGCGGCGGTCCATGCCTCCGGCGTCGCATAAAGATCCGTCAGGTCCCACATGGTGGGGACGGTCTCGTCGGCGATGGCGCCCGGCACTGCCAACGGCAGCCATAGCATGCCGGCTGCGATCAGGGGCAACCAGCGGCGGCTGATGGGTTGCTCGGTCATGCGGCTAACCTCTGAAATTGTAAGGGGCGGGAGTTAAGGCGCAGATACCGCGGCTGTCAATAGCCGCTCCGTGGTCGTGTCAACGGCCAGGTACCAGCGCCACCACCCTGGCCGGAAAACCGCTGCCATTGACGGGTTTGGGGAAGGTCACCATGACCAGCGCGCCGGCTTCCGGCACCCGATCGAGATTGGCCAGCAATTCGATCTGGTAGTGATTGGTACCCAGAACGTAGCTTTCGAGCGAATAGTCGTCGCGCGCAACCGCTAGTCCCGGATCGGTATCGGTGGTCTCATGCCCCGAGGCGGTGATCTTGCGCGCCTCGTAGAGATACTGCAGCACCGGCTTGCTCCAGCCCGGATAGTGCGACACGCCGGCGGCATCGAGGTTCTGCATGGCGGCCTCATCCGGCCAGCGCCTGGACCAGTCGGTGCGCAAGGCGACGAAGGCCCCGGCCGGTATGGGCCCGTGGCGCGACTCCCAGCGCTTGACGTCCGCCAGCGAGACGACGTAGTCGGGATTTTTTGCCACCTGTTCGTGTACGTCCAGCACCACGAGTCGCAGCAGGAACTCCTTCGGATCGATCTGATCGACGGTCCTCAGACCGTCGTGAAAGTGCGCCGGCGGATCCACATGCGTGCCCCACTGCCCGGGGTGACAGAAGCTCTCGGCGTGAAAGCCATCCTTCGGGATGGTGAACAGCGTGGTGACGGTCTCGGGCTGGAAGCCCTTCCAGTGCGGCGAGTCGGGGCCGAACGCGTGGGTGAGATCGACGAAGGTAGACTGCTGCAGCACCCCATAGGCCTGCTCCAGGCTGCCCACGGTCGATGCGGGCGGCGCGGCGCGCGCCGGCGGCGGCGCCAGACTCAAGCCCAGGGCAATACCAGCCGACACGACAGCGATAGTCCATTGCGACATCGGAGACTCCTCGGGTGCGACCTGATTCTATCGAGGATGGTAGGCTTGCGCCCAAGCTTCTGGAACTCGAGGTCTGTGGATGGAACGCGAGCAGATCGTGTTCGTAGGTACGTGCGATCTCTCCGGACATTTCCGCGGCAAGAGTTTCCCCGCGGCAGACCTGCCGTCGCGGCTGCAGCGCGGCATGGGTCTGGCACCGACCAATATATTCATGTCGGCCTTCGGCCCCATTCAGGTCACGACCTTCGGCACCGTGGGCGAGGTGCTGCTGGTCCCGGACGCCAGCACGCGCGTGCAGGTGCCATTCAGCGGCAGCACCACCGAACATTTCTACCTGGCGGACATCCGCACGCTCGAGGGCGCGCCATGGCACTTCTGTCCGCGGCAGATCCTGCGGCGGGCGCTCGAGCGGCTGCGGCAGGAGACCGGTATGACGCTGCTCGCAAGCTTCGAGCAGGAACTGGTCTATGACGGCGTGCGCGCACATCCCTGGCAGCCCTACGAACTCGACGCCTATCGACGCCAGGGAAGCTTCGGCGAGGCGCTGCTCGCGGCCATGCGCCAGGCCGGCGTGGTGCCAGATTCCTTTCTCTCCGAATACGGACCCTGTCAGTTCGAGGTGACCGCAGCGCCGGCGACCGGATTGCGTGCGGCGGACGATGCCGTGATCACGCGCGAGATCGCCCAGGCAGTCGCCTGGCGATTCGGCCAGCGCGTCAGTTTTGCGCCCATCCCGACGCCAGACGGAATCGGCAACGGCACGCACATTCACTGGAGCTTTCTCGATGGCGATGCCCGGCCGGTGCTGTTCGATCCGCGGCAGCCGTGGGGGCTGTCGGAGGCCGGCAGTCAGTTCGTCGCCGGCATCCAGCATCACCTGCCTTCCCTTTGCGCGCTGACGGCTGCGTCGGTAGCGTCGTATTACCGGCTGCGGCCGAACCGCTGGGCGCCGGTGCACGCCGACGTCGGCGCGTTGGATCGCGGCGCCGCGCTGCGCATCTGCCCCGTCAGCGGCAGCGACGCGCAGCGCGCCCGCCAGTTCAACGTCGAGTTCCGCGTCGCCGACGCCACCGCCAACCCCTATATCGTCCTGGCGGCGCTGGTACAGGCCGGACTCGATGGCATCCGCGAGCGCCGGCAGATCGAGCGTCAATCACCGCGTCCGCTGCCGTCCGATCTCGGCGGGGCGCTGCAGTTGCTCGAGGCCAATCCGTCCGCCGCCGAGTGGCTCGGAGCGGAGCTGCTGGCGGCCTACCTGCTGTTCAAGCGCGCGGAGATCAGCTCGGTCGAAAATCTCGATGAAGCGGAGATCTGCCGTCGCTATGCCGAAGTCTACTGATAACACCAAGCTGCGGCTGCTGCAGCCCGACGAGCCGCCGCCGTTCCTGGAGTGCGGCCGGCAAGGTCGCTCGAGTTTCGTCATCGTCGTCGACCATGCGAGCCGCCGCATTCCTCGCCGGCTGGACAACCTTGGGCTTCCGGCCACGGAACTGCAGCGGCACATCGCCTGGGATATCGGCAGCCTCGCGGTCGCGCGCCAGGTGGCCGCGACACTCGACGCCACGCTGGTGGCACAGAATTACTCGCGGCTGGTCATCGATTGCAATCGCGATCCTGCGGTCGCCTCGTCGATACCGCGCAGCAGCGAATCGACCGAAATACCCGGCAATGCGGCCTTGAGCGAAGCCGAGGTGATGACTCGCCGCCGCGAGATCTTCGAGCCCTATCACAATCATCTGCGGGCGCTGCTCGACGAGCGACAGGCCACCGGGCGACCGACCATCCTGGTTGCCCAGCACAGCATGACCGACGTCTACCTGGGCGTGCGGCGCGCGATGCATGCAGCGGTGCTGTACAACCGCGACCGGCGCTTCGCCACGCTGGTGCTCGAGCGTCTGCGTCTCGACACTCACCTGGTCATCGCCGAAAACGAGCCCTACTTCGTCAGCGACCAGAGCGATTTTACGATCCCGCGCCACGCCGAAGCGCGGGCCCTGCCCTATGTCGCAATCGAGATCCGCCAGGATCTGGTCAGCGACGAATCGGGACAGGCCGAGTGGGCGCGGCGCATTGCGCAGGCGCTGCAGGATGCGGAACGCAGTTTCTTTGGAGCCAACCGATGAATCACCCGTCGAGCCGCGATGTCGCCATCGAGCCGGCGCACACCGCGCTGCTGTTCGTCGATGTGCAGAACTACAACTGCACCTGGGACGGCGGCGAATACGCTCAGCTGTCCGCGCAGGAGAAGCAGCAGCAGTACGGCTATTTTTTCCGGCAGTTTACCGACAGCGCGCTGCCGAACATGGTGCGCCTACAGCAGGCCTGTCGCCTGGCGCGCATCGAGGTCATCTACACGGTCATCGAGAGCATGACGGCCGGTGGGCGCGACCGCTCACTCGACTATAAGATCACGGGCTTCAACGTGCCGAAAGGATCGGCCGACGCGCGAGTCGTCGACGCGCTGACGCCTGGCGACGATGAGATCGTGTTTCCGAAGACCTCCTCCTCCGTATTCATATCGACCAACATCGACTACGTGCTGCGCAACCTCGGCGTACGCTACCTGATCATCGCGGGCTGCCTGACCGATCAGTGCGTCGACTCGGCGATTCGCGACGCTTGCGATCTCGGCTACCTGGTGACCGTGCCAACCGACGCCTGCGTAACGCTGACAGCCGAGCGGCACGACTGGTCGCTGCGCAACAACCGCGGCTACTGCAGGCAGCTGAGCACGCAACGGCTGCTCGAGGAAATCGCGCCCCCGGGAGAATCCATATGAGTTCGAACTCCGGCGCCACGCGCGCCCCAGTCGAATACGCCGACGCTTGCGCGGCGGTGCGTGCCGTGTACGACGATATCATGGCCACGCGCAAGACCAACTGGGTCAACAATTACTGGAAGGTGCTGGCGCACGATCCGCCGACGCTGCGCCGCATGTGGGCCAACTCCAAAGAGGTCATGGGTCCCGGGGCGCTCGACCCGTTGACCAAGGAACTCATATACATCGCAGTCAGCGTCACCAACGCCTGCCGCTACTGCATCGCCTCGCATTCGGCGGCCGCCAGAAACAAGGGCCTGACTCCAGACCAGTTCAGCGAGTTGGTGGCCATCATCGGGCTGGCCAACGAGACCAATCGCCACGCCGTGGCTCTCGACCTCGTCATCGACGAGCAGTTCCGCTGACATGCCCTCGCTGCGCGAGCGGGACGCGCGCGTAATCGCCGACATCGCGCGGCTGCGCTTCTCACCGCTGTGCCTGAGCGGCGGCAGCGGCAGCTACCTCATCGAGGAAGGCGGGCGGCGCCTGCTCGACCTGTCGGCATCGTTCGGGCCAGCCATTCTCGGCAACAGCTCGATGGAGATCAGCGCCGCCATCGCCGCGGCTAGCGCCAGCATGGCGGGTGCCAGCCTGCTCGCCTTCCCGAACGAGCATGCCGTGGCGCTGGCCGAGGAGCTGCTGCGGCTGACCCCGGGCAGTGGCGCGCGACGCGTCTGGTTCGGCCATTCCGGATCCGATGCCAACGATTGCGCGCTGCGGGTGCTGCAGGCGGCCACGGGCCGCTGCCGTTTCATCTCGTTCATCGGTTCCTATCACGGCAATCTGTCGGGCTCCATGAGCATCTCGGGCCACACGGCCATGACCCACACGCTGCCGCGGGCCGGGCTGGTGCTGCTGCCGTTTCCGGATCCCTATCGCGCCGAGTTCAGCGCCGAGCAGGTGCTGGCATTGCTCGACCATCAGTTCGCCACCACCTGTCCACCGCAGCAGGTAGCGGCCGTGTTCATCGAACCGATCATGGCCGACGGCGGCATGCTCGTGCCGCCGCCGGGATTCCTGAGAGCGCTGCAGCAGCGCTGCCGCCGGCACGGCATCCAGATCGTCGTCGACGAAGTCAAGGTCGGTCTGGCACGCAGCGGTCGGTTGCATTGCTTCGAACACGAAGAACTCGAACCCGATCTGATCGTGCTCGGCAAGGGACTGGGCGGCGGTCTGCCGTTATCGGCCGTAATCGGCCCCGCCGCCATCATGGATCATGCGCCGGCTTTTGCGCTGCAGACAACCGCCGGCAACCCGGTCTGTGCCGCCGCGGGACGTGCCGTGCTGCGGGCCATTGCCGAGCGCCGCCTCGCGGATCGCGCGACCCAGGTGGGTGCAAGGCTGCAGGCCGGTCTGCACGCGCTTGGTGCGAAGCACGCGCTGATCGGCCAGGTGCGCGGGCGCGGATTGGCACTGGGCCTGGAACTCGTCGCTGATCGCGTCACGCGCGCGCCGGTACCCGTCACCACTACGGCGAAGATCATCTATCGCGCGTATCAGCTCGGCGCAGTATTCTTTTACGTCGGGCTGCGCGCGAACGTACTCGAATTTACACCGCCGCTGACGTTGACCGAGTCCGAAGCAGACGCGGGTGTCGCGATCGTCGATCGGGCGCTCGCCGACGTCGACGCCGGCCTGGTGGCGGACGCCGACGTTGCGCCTTTCATGATGTGGTAACTATTTCCGGAGCTGCATGACAAGCCTGGTCTCCCGACTGAACCTGCCAGAAGCGATCGCACTGTCCCTGTCGGTCATCTCGCCCACGGTCACCGCCGCCTTCAACATCACGCTGATCGTGCAGGCGACCGGGCCCGCCGCACCGCTGACCTTCGCGATCGGCACGCTCGGCATGGTGCTGATAGCCTTCTCGTTCATCGCCTGCACTCGCCGGGTGGCGCATGCCGGTTCGGCCTACGCCTACATTGCGCACACCTTCGGTAGCCGCGCGGGCTTCATTGCGGGTTGGACGCTGCTGCTGACCTATCTGGGATTCGCCACCGGGTTCGCGGCGCTGGTCGGCAGCTTCTCGGCCGCGGCGCTCAAGGGACTGTCGCTCGACATCGGTGTGCATTGGATCACCATCGGCATAGCCGCCATGATCGCCGGCTGGTGCCTGGCGTACCGCGACATGCGGTTGTCTGGGTGGGTGATGCTGGGACTGGAGGCAGCCGCCGTGGTTCTGATTGTGGCACTCTGTTTCGGCATCCTGCAGCAGGCTCATCCTTCGGCTGCCGAGACCGCAGCCACCCTGCGCCCTTCGGCGCAGTTCAACGGCTGGACCGGACTGAGCTACGGCATGGTCTACAGCGTGTTGTGCTTCGCCGGCTTTGAAGGCGCCGCGACGCTCGGCGAAGAGACCATAAATCCCCGCCGCAACATACCCATAGCGCTGCTGAGCACCGTGCTCGGGTCGGGCGTGTTCTTCATGTTCGTGGCGTATTGCGAAGTGATCGGCTTCGGCTCCGCCGGCATCCATGACCTCGCCGGCTCGCAGGCGCCGCTGAACGACCTGGCGTTGCGTTACATGTCGCCACCGCTGGCGATTGCGCTGGACCTGGCCGCGGCGACCAGTTGCTTCTGCGGCGTGCTCGGCTGCCTGGCCGCCGGCGGTCGCGTGCTGTTCGCTCTCGGGCGCGCCGGACTGTCGCCCTCGCTGGGGCGCATTCATACGCGCTTCGGCACTCCGGCGGTGGCCGTGTCCGTCGCCGCTCTACTGATCATCACGCCGTTTCTGGCGGTGGCGCCGTTCACGGGCTCCGGGGACTACTACAGCTATACCACTACGATAGCCGTGCTCGCGCTCATCCTGGTCTACATTGGCGTTGGCGGCGCGGAGACGCTCGAGGCCTGGCGAGAGCGGCGCATGATCTGGGCCGCCATGTGCCTGTCCGGCCCACTGCTGCTGCTATGGGTGCTCTATCGAAACATCTACCCGGCACCTGAATTCCCCAATAACCTCTGGCCGTACGTGGCGCTGGCGTGGATGGCGGTGTCCTTTGGACTCATGCGCGCACGGCCGGCGGTCGCGGGCGCGCCGTTACCGGACTACTCCTGAAATCCATGGCGGATAGCGATCCTCACAAGCCGATCCTGGCGCTCAATGCCTTCGATCCGGGGCGCGCGGCGGCGCTCGATCCGGCGCTGGCGCAACTGGTACAACGGCGCTATCGCCTGCAGGGCTCGGCTTCGGTGCTGTTTTACGAGCAACCGCTCGAGTTCGTGCGTGCCGAGGGCTGCTGGCTGTACGACGCCGGCGGCACCGCGTACCTCGATGCATACAACAACGTGCCGTCGGTCGGCCATTGCCACCCGCGGGTGGTGGCTGCGGCCGCGGCGCAGCTCGGACTGATCAACGTGCACAATCGCTACCTGCACGCCGGCACGCTCGATTACGCCGAGCGGCTGCTCGCAACCATGCCCCGGGCGCTCTGCAATATCACCTTCACCTGCACCGGCAGCGAGAGCAACGATCTGGCGCTGCGTCTGGCCGCCGGTTTCACCGCTGCCACCGGGGTCATCGTCACCGAGGCGGCCTATCACGGCAATACCGCGCTCACCACGGCGGTTTCACCCAGTTCATTCCTGCGGCAGGGCCCCCCACCGCACGTACGCCTGGTGCCGGCGCCAGCGGTGCCTGAGTCGTTCGCCGATCATGTTGCCGTCGCCATTGCCGATCTCGAGCGTAGCGGTCTGCGGCTGTCGGCGCTGCTGATCGACAGCATCTTTTCGAGCGACGGCGTGTTCGCCGACCCCGCAGGCTTTCTGCGGACGGCGGTCGAACGCGTGCGCGCTGCCGGTGGCGTGCTGATTGCCGACGAAGTGCAGTGCGGTTTTGCGCGCACCGGCACAGCCCTCTGGGGCTTCGAGCGCCATGGCCTGCAGCCGGACATCGTCACGCTGGGCAAACCCATGGGCAACGGCTATCCGATCGGCGCCGTCATCACCCGGCCGGAAATTCTCGATGCCCTGCGGGAGCGTGAGGGCTATTTCAACACTTTCGCCGGCAGCCCGGTCGCGGCCGCCGTCGGCAATGCCGTACTGGATGTCATCGAGCACGAGGCCCTGCTGGCCAATGCAGCCCGCGTCGGCGACTACCTGCGGCAGGGTTTGCGGGAGCTGGCGGCGCGCCGGCCGGCTCTGGGCGCAGTGCGCGGCGCAGGGCTCTTCATCGGCGTCGACATCCGTGAACCAGCCTCGGCACCCGGTCTCATCAATGCACTGCGCCAGCGGCACGTACTCATCGGGGCTGCGGGACGTTCGGGCGAAGTGTTGAAGATCCGGCCGCCGCTGTGCTTCTCAAGGCCCCAAGCCGACCTGCTGCTCGCGGCGCTCGACGACGCGCTCGGCGCGCTGCGCTGACAGCCGTGTCGGGCGAATACTTACCTGCGGTCGTTGCCGATCTACAACAGATGGTGGTCGCGGCGCTGCCGCGCTGGCAGCTGTCGGCCGCAACGGCGGTGCGCGTGCTCAATCTCTCCGAGAACGCCACCTTTGCACTGCACTGCCCGCGCCGTGATCGTCAGCTGGTGCTGCGCGTGCATCGAATCGGCTACTCCGCTGTGGAAGAAATCCGCTCCGAACTCGCCTGGATCGAGGCACTGCGCAATGACGGCGTGGTCGAGACGGTGACGCCGGTCGCCGGCAACGACGGTGAATTCGTGCAGACACTGCCGTCACCCGCCGGGCGCGCCGCGCGGCAGGCGGTGGCGTTCGAACGGCTCCCCGGCTACGAGCCCGATCCCGCAGGCGACGCCGTTTCCTGGTTCGCGCGTCTCGGTGAATTGACCGCGCGCATGCACACGCACGCCAGACACTGGCAGCGGCCGGCAGGCTTCCGCCGCAAGCGCTGGCATCTCCCCGCCATGCTGGGTCCGGAAGCCTTCTGGGGCTCGTGGCGTGCGGCGGCCGGGCTCACCCCGAAGGGCAGCGTCGTCATCGAACGCGCCGTCAGCCTGATCGAACAGCGTCTGGCGCAATTCGGTGACGGCCCGGACCGCTTCGGCCTCATTCACGCTGACCTGCGGCTCGCGAACCTGCTGGTCGATGGCGATCACCTGCGCATCATCGATTTTGACGACTGTGGCTTCAGCTGGTTCCTGTACGACTTCGCCACGGCAGTGAGTTTTATGGAAGATCATCCAGTGGTGCCGGCGCTGTTGGCCGCGTGGGTCGACGGCTACCGGCGTGCGGCACTGCTCTCACCGCAGGAAGTGGCGGAACTTCCCACCTTCGTCGTCCTGCGCCGCATCGTGCTGTCCGCCTGGCTGGCATCGCACGCCGAGGTGCCGGCGGCGCGTCAGTTCGGCAGCACCTATACTGACGGCACCGTGTTGCTGGCGCAGCGGTTGCTGGACGGAACACTGTTCGGCTAGGAAAGCGGGGAGCGGATATGTTCACTTCACTCGAGGGCCGCAGTGTCATCGTCACCGGCGCCGGCAAGGGCATCGGCCGCGGCATCGCGTTGCGGTTTGGCGCCGCGGGCTGCCGGCTTTTGCTGGTAGCCCGCACACTGGCGGATGCGGAATCAGTCGCGGCGGAGATCCATGCCCACGGCGGCACCGCGCGCGCATTCGCCGCCGACGTGCGCAACGCCGCGGCCACCCGGGCGATGGCACAGGCAGCCCTCGATGCCTACGGCCGGATCGACGTGCTTTGCGCCAACGCCGGCATCTTTCCGGCCGCGCGACTCGAGGTCATGACCGAAGCGGACTTCGAGTCCGTCGTCGATACCAATCTAAAGGGTACTTTTCTGTGCGTCTCGTCCTGTCTCGGGGCCATGCGGACGCAACGTGCCGGACGCATCATCCTGACCTCATCGATCACCGGGCCGATTACCGGTTATCCGGGGTGGGCTCACTACGGCGCCAGCAAGGCCGCGCAGCTCGGCTTCATGCGCACCGCGGCCATCGAACTGGCACCGTTCAACGTCACGATCAACGCGTTGCTGCCGGGAAACATTGCCACCGAAGGACTCGCCGGCCTGGGCGCGGATTATATCCGCAGCATGGAGGCCTCGGTTCCGATGGGACGACTCGGCTCGGTTACCGACATCGCCAATGCGGCGCTGTTCTTCGCCACCGACGAAGCGGCCTACATCACGGGCCAGAGCCTGGTCATAGACGGCGGCCAGGTGCTGCCGGAATCCATGGCTGCGCTCGATGCAATCAGAACCGCTGGCTGACCACCGCAACGAGCCCGGCGGACTTCAGCCGGGCAGATAACCCATGAGCTCTGCGCTACTCATGACGTGGCAGTAGATGCGGTTGATGATCTCGAGCTCGTGGGTCTGCAGCGCCGCCGAAGCCGCCGCACAAGCATCCTCCACCACGATGACGGCAAAGCTTTCGTCGGCAAGGCTGCGCACCGTAGAGGAGACGCACTGATCGGTGAAGATGCCGCAGCAGACCACCTGCGTGACCCCCAGGTTGTGCAATATCAGACGTAAATTAGTTCCGGTCAGCGCGCTGTCCGTGGTCTTGGTGACCACTATCTCGTCCGCCACCGGCGCCACGGACGCCGGAATCTGCGACTCCCACTCATCCTTCGGCAGCAGCAGGTTGTTCCAGCCCGGCAGCTTCTGGCTCAACGAACGGTCTCGCCCATCCCGTGTCTGGCAGGCAATACGCGCGAACAGCACCTGCTGCCCGTCGCTGCGGAATCGCTGCAGCAGACGCTGAATGGTTGGCAGCACCGTGCCATGCATGCGCGCGTGGAATGGAGTCCAGGCGTCATACTGCTCTCGCTCCGAGGCCTGCAGCGAGGCGTGGTCCGGTCGCATCAGATAGACGTTCTGCACGTCGATCACCAGCAGGGCCAGCTTGCCACGTTCGAGTACCGGATCCTCAGGATCGGGAGCCGAACGGTAATAGAGCGAGCGATAGGCGGTCTTCCAGCTATCGACAGGCGGCGACATATAAACAAGTGTAACCTCGGTCGGGCGCCGGCGAACATAGGGGAGATCCCGTCAAGCGCCGGGCATCGATTCCAGACAACACATTGCTAGGAGGGTCAAAGATGATCACATTTCGCACCGTTCGCCGGGCCGCCGCCATCGCCGCCTGCGCTGTTGCAGTCTCATATTCGGTGGCAGCGTTGGCTGACGACGTCTCGGCATTTGCCACCGCCTCCTACGCGCGCGGCCTGCGCACGCCGGAAATGATGCACAAGATCGACACCGACGGTGACGGCACCGTGTCGCGCGATGAGTGGATCGCCTACCAGGAAAAGGTGTTCGCCATGCTCGACAAGCATCACACCGGCAAGGTCGATGCCAAGGAATTCATGGGCGGCCACAGCGAAATGGCCAGCTTCGCCACCGGCGGCTATGCCAGCGGATTGCAGACCCCGGAGATGATGCACAAGATCGATGCCGATGGTGACGGCACCGTCTCGCACGACGAGTTCATCACTTACCAGACGCATGTCTTCGACATCATGGACACGGGTCACAAGGGCATGCTCGACAAGCAGGAGATGCTGTCTACCGGCGGCGCCAACAGGCATTGACGCGACCGACCACGGCGGTGACGGCCACGGCGGCGATCGCTGCGATCGCCGCCGCTGTTATGGCCGAGGCGCCAGGATCTGATCGAGTCTGGCGGGAACCGCTTGGTTCCGCTCGAGATGCGGGTAGCGCAGGCCACCGTGATAATCGACGCGCGCCACCCGATAGCGATCGCCGATCCGTACGATCAGCTCTATCGGGTTGGTGTCTTGCTTGGCCGCGCGGATGGCATCCTTGAGGACGTCGTCACCGTAGGCAATGCCGTTCACAGCCAGGATCTGCGCGCCTTCGGTGAGACCGGCTTTGGCCGCAGCACCGTCCCACATGACTTCTTTCAGCATGCCGGCCTGTCCCTTCTCCGAGTCATCGATGCGCACTCCAATCGAGTAGAGCAGGTCCACGTGCTTGCGCTGCTCGTCGTCGGCCTTGAGGATTTCGCTCGGCGTATCCGTATACACGAGCCGGTAGCCGCCGCGCCGCAGGCCCTCGAGCGGCGCCGGACGGCCGGACGAGTCGAGACGCTGGCGCAGAAACGTTGACCAGTCATAGGGCTGTACGCTGTTGAGTGCCCGGACGACGTCGTCGAAGGTGTAGGTGACCGGCGTGAAACTGCCGTCGTCGATACCGAAGAAAGCGCGCGCGAAGTCATCGAGCGAGCGCCGGTCGCCGCTCAGCTCACGGATCAGCGTATCCGCTTCCAGCCAGATGAGCTTGCCTTCCTCGTAATAATCTTCAAACCGCTGCCAGTCCCGCCAGGACTGCGGCCGCCGCGGATTGATGATCTCATCGTTGGTCGTGTCCTGCAGCGGCCGCCAGCGGCGCCCGCTCTCAGCCTGAAAATAGGCCGCGGTGAGGGCGAACTGATCTAGCGCCTGCTGCAGCGTCCACAGGCCCGAGCGCGCGGTCAGCACCTGGCCCCAATATTGCGTCTGCCCCTCATAGACCCACAGCAGGCTGTTCTGCATGGGCACGTCATAGTTGGGCGTCCAGAGATCCGCCGGTCTGCGGAACTTGCCATTCCAGGAATGCGTGAACTCGTGCGGCAGCAGGTCGCGTCCGAACGCGGTGGCGTCCCATTTGGTAAAGGACTCCGGATCATTGCCATTCTCGCTCGAGCGGTGGTGCTCGAGCCCCTGCTGCTGCACCTGGTCGCTCAGCGAATAGAGAAAATCGTAATGATCGAAGTGGTGTGAGCCGAACAGTCTGAACGCCTGCTGCACCAGCGCGCGATAGGCCTGCAGCTCTTCGGATGTCGTGACCAGGTAATCGGGCCGGTCCGCGAACAGGTCCAGGTGCACGGGCGCCGGGCCGCCCGACTCCAGATCGATGCGCTTGGCGTAACGCCCGGCGTAGACCGGACTGTCGACCAGGGTCTCGAGGTCAGTGCGTTTGAAGCTCGTCGGCACGCCGGTGCCGGCCGTCTCCAGCGCCGTGCCGAATTGCCAGCCCGCGGGCAGGTTCACGCTGGCTGTCACTGGGATCTGCCGCGAAAAGTAGCTGGCCGGATACAGCACGACCTCGTTCCAATCCACCATCAGCACGTCGGGGCTGACTTCCAGCGCACCGACGCTTGCCGACGTGGGCGACAGATAGTCGAATTGAATCTCCACCGTGTGCACCGTCGGGCCAGCGTGCAGCCGGATCGCATACATGTCGATGGTGTCCCGCGTCCAGGAGACCGGCGCACCAGCGGCCGTGATCGTCAGTCCAGCGAAGCGATCGATCGGACCCTGGGGCGCGTGCGTGCCGGGTAGCCACTTCGGGTACAACAGGATGGATCCCGGCGTGACGCCATCGAGACTCTCCCGCACGTGGAACACGCGGTGCTCGACATCCCTTGCATCCACACTGAGTTCAATTGCCCCTGGATAAGGCCGATCCCTGGGCGCCGGGATGGCCGAACCCTGTGCCACGACCTCGGGTCCGGGGCTCGCAAATGCCGTGGCCAACAGCGATGAACACAGCGCACAGGCCATAAAACCGGCCGCTTTACCCAAGATGAAGCCCCTGAAGAATGCTTGGTGATGCAAGTGCCGTGGCGGGCACACTACGGCCGCGCCGCCGCGGTTTCTGGCGAATAGTAGCATTTCGTGGCCTGTTGCTGCGTCGCCACGCACACGCCGAGCCATACCCGAGAACCCCGCCTACCGCAGGGCCCGACCGATCGATGATGACCCGATAGTGCCCGAGCGCGACACGCGTCCGCCGGCAGTGCGTACGTGAAGCGAGTAGTGGCAACGAGCCGCAGCACTTAAGCCGGCGGCTGCGCGAGGTACTCCCCGAGCCGCTAAACTGGCGGCGTGATCATCTCTTCAACGCTTGATTTCAGGGAGGCGGCGCGCCGGCGCCTACCGCGCTTTCTGTTCGACTACGCCGATGGCGGTGCCAACGACGAGGTGACACTGCGGCGTAACGTCAGCGACCTGAGGCAGATTGCGCTGCGCCAGCGGGTGCTGCAGGGCTGCGGCGAGATCGACCTGGGGACGACGCTGTTCGGGCGCCAGCAGTCACTGCCGATCGCGCTGGGCCCGGTCGGTATAGCCGGCATGTTCCGCCGACGCGGTGAAACGCAGGCGGCGCGCGCCGCCAGGGCCGCCGGCATTCCATTCTGCGTCTCCACCGTATCGCTCTGTTCCCTCGCCGAGGTCGTGAAGGCAGGCGGCAACGAGCATGTCTGGTTCCAACTCTATGTCATCCGCGATCGTGCCTTCATGCGCGATCTGCTCGCCACCGCCCGGGCCCTGGGTGTGCGCACGCTGGTGTTCACCGTTGACATGCCCATTCCCGGCGCGCGCTACCGCGACGCGCACTCGGGCATGTCCGGCCCGAGGGCGCCGCTACGCCGCCTGATGCAGGCCATCGGCAGACCGCGCTGGAGTTGGGACGTCGGTTGGAAAGGACGGCCACATCGGCTGGGAAATCTCGAGCCCGTGCTCGGCGCAGCCAGCGGCCTCAATGACTACATGGGCTGGCTCGGAGCCAATTTCGATCCCGGCATTTTCTGGAAAGATCTCGACTGGATTCGCGCCGGGTGGGACGGCCCATTGATCATCAAGGGAGTACTGGATCCCGAAGACGCGCGCGCGGCAGCGGATATCGGCGCCGACGGCATCGTGGTTTCCAACCATGGCGGGCGGCAGCTCGACGGCGCGCTCTCGAGCACTCGCGCCTTACCGGCTATCGCCGAAGCGGTGGGCGATCGGCTCACGGTGCTGGCGGACTCGGGGGTGCGCTCGGGCCTGGACGTGATTCGCTTGCTCGCTCTCGGGGCGCGTGGCGTACTGCTGGGGCGCGCCTGGATATTTGCGCTGGCAGCCCGAGGCGAGGCCGGAGTCGTGCAGCTGCTGGAGCTGATCGCGCGGGAGATGAGGGTTGCCATGACCCTCACCGGCGCGCCGAGCATTGCGGCCATCAATCGATCAAATTTAGCCGACCGGTAGGCATTCCTCTTTTCAAGACCCCAAGACGGGCGAGCGCTATGGACGCATTTGACGTAGCTGACGTAGCTGCGCCGCTGGCTCCCAGTGCTGCTAACTGAGCGGCATTTAGCTTGGTTAGCGACGGGCGTTTTGCGGCTAGATGCATGGGGCGCGCGTTGACTTTGTACTGGCCGCGGAGTACACGAACCCACAAATAAAAGCCGATCTCTAGGGGCGGCTTGAGGCCACTGCTGTGACAACTTCGTCGTATGGCGCATCGGTGATGAAGGCGGTAATGCTGGCAACAGTCCTTACGTCTGGATACGCGCCTGCTTCGGAGATATTCGTCCAAAATCAGGACGAGCATCTATCGGAGCCGGCGAAGCACGCATTGCCAGATGCATTGACCATGCGCGTAGACCAAATTAATGCCTGCTGGGGCGCAGTTAGTAGATCCCCTCGCTTCGCTCAGTTGCAGAGAAGGCTCTGGTTGGGAGCAACAACGGATGAGCCCCCGACACTGGCGCAACTCCGGGATTCCGGTGGGGCGACGCCTGCTGACAGTGAGGCCGTAATGGCCTGGCTGGAACAGACGCGAGCATGCAACGACTGGGGGGCACGCAAGCGAGCCGGCGATTTAGCCATGCTTGCTTATATCGTGAGTAGACGCAATCAAATCGAATTGCTCACCAAGGGCGCGCCGTATGGGCAAGTGAATCAACATGTCTACGCGGCGACGCATTCGTTTGAGCAACAACTCCGCGCCCATTCGCAGCGACCGGGAAAGTGATCCCATAAACCCGCTTTTGGCAACTATCAATGACTTAGGTGCTTTTAGCGGACGTATTATCCGAATTTGAGGGTGGAACCAAGTGAGATGCGCCCCCGGCCGGAGTTGAACCGACGACCTACCGCTTAGGAGGCGGTCGCTCTATCCACTGAGCTACGGGGGCGAACAAAGGGGGCCGACTGGCAGTTTACCGCCTCACACCTCGACCACGCGATTGCGCAGTTCGCCGATACGATCGATGCGGGCAACCATTTCGTCCCCGCCCTTCAGGTAATGCGGCGGGTTCATGGCAAAGCCCACCCCCGAAGGTGTGCCGGTCGCAATGACATCGCCCGGTTCCAGCGTCAGCCCTGCCGACAAATTCGAGACGATGAACGGGATGCTGAAAATCATCTGCGATACGCGCGCCCGCTGGCGCTCCTCGCCGTTGACGTCCATCGTCAATTCCAGCGTGCCCGGATCGCCGACTTCCTCGCGATCGACGATCCACGGACCCAGTGGCAGCGTCGTATCCAGGGACTTGCCCTTGAACCATTGGTCGTGACGCTTCTGCAGGTCCCGCGCAGTCACGTCGTTGGCAATGGTGTAACCGAAGATGTAATCCATGGCGCTGGCTTCGGGAATGTCCCGGCCGCCGCGGCCGATGATGACGGCGAGTTCGACTTCGTAATCGAAGCGACGCGTCACCTTGGGATCCAGGCGAACGTCGGCACCGGGACCGACCAGGGTATGCGTGGCTTTGGTGAAGTATTGCGGTGCCTCGGGGAGCTTGAGATCCACGTTGCGCGCCGCGGCGCCTTCCTTGACGTGATCGACGTAGTTGCGGCCGACGCAAAAGGCGTTGCGCGGTAGCACGGGCAACGGCGCCAGCAGCGACGCATCGGCGTGGCTTATCATCGCAGTGCGGACATTCTCGGGGCGGCGCACCAGGCGCCGGCAGGCGTCGAGGGCGGGGTCGCCGCCGCGCACGATGGCCAGCACCGATGACAGGTCGGCAGACTCGCCAGCTGCCCTGGCGGCTTCGGCGAGGAGCAGCACTCCGTTGGGCAGATACAGCCCCGCTAAGGGCTGAGCGTGGCGGTGGACGGTGACGAATTTCATGCTGCACAGTCTAACGTCTTTGATCTAAGGTCTGCCCATGGGATGCATTCGTTCCCTCTTCCGCTTCGCGGCCGCTGCCGTTGTCATGACTTGGTCAGCGAGATTCGCAGGCGCCGGAGAGACACCGGACAGCCAGCCGCCGGCGTCAGTCTTCTCTGATTTCCGCGCGGAGAGTCCCGGTCAGCCTCATCGGATCACGGCAGCGGATCTGCCCGAGCCCTACGCCAGCACGTCCGCCAACAATCCGGCCAGCAAGGCTGCACGCCCACGCAACGCGCTACCGAGCGCTCCGCCGGGATTCGTGGTCAACGTGTTCGCCGAAGGTCTTTCGGGTCCGCGCGCCATGCGCACTGCCCCGAATGGCGATGTCTTCCTGGCGGAAAGCATGGCCGGACGGATACGCGTTTTCCGAGGCGTGGCCGGCGGCAAGCCGCTACGGTCGGACATCTTCATCGATGGCCTCAATCGACCGTATGGCATTGCGTTCTATCCCGCTGGGCCGCACCCGCTATGGGTCTATATAGGCGACACCGACGCCGTGCTGCGCGTGCCTTACGACGGCGGCCTACACGCCACCGGGCCCGCGCAAAAGCTGCTTGATGTCGCGTCCGGAGGTGGCCACTGGACGCGTGATCTGCGGTTCTCGGCGGACGGCAGCACGCTGTTCGTTGCGGTCGGTTCGGGTTCGAATATCGGCGACCCCGACGTGATACCTGCCGAGAGATTTCGCGCCAATATTCTTGCCGTCGAGCCGGATGGCTCACATCAGCGTGTCTATGCCGCCGGCCTGCGCAATCCCTCCGGGATCGCCATCGATCCACTGGACGGTCAACTCTGGTGCGTCGTCAACGAACGGGACGGCCTGGGGGACAACCTGGTGCCCGACTACATCACCTCGGTCAGGGAGAACGGATTCTACGGCTGGCCGTGGTGGTATATCGGAGCGCACCAGGATCCGCGCCTGGCCGGCAAGCATCCGGAGCTGCGCGAGCAGGTCATCCTGCCGGACGTGCTGCTGCAGCCACACGATGCGCCGTTACAGCTCGAGTTCTACCGGGGCAGCAGTTATCCGCCGGAGTACCGTGGTGACATCTTTGCGACCTCGCATGGCTCATGGAACCGCGCCGTCCGGACGGGCTACGAAGTCATCCGCGTGCCGCGGCATCAGACGACGCATGCCAGTGGCGAATATCAGGACTTTCTGACCGGATTCGTATTGCCGAACGGCGATGTCTGGGGACGCCCAGTGGGTATCATCACTGCAGACGATGGCTCGCTGCTCGTCAGCGATGACGAGTCCAACATCATCTGGCGGGTGGCGTACCACGGCGGCTGATACGATGAAATGGTGGAGCGGAAGGGGATCGAACCCTCGACCTTCGCATTGCGAACGCGACGCTCTCCCAGCTGAGCTACCGCCCCACGAGGCGCGCGATTCTAGCATCCGTCCGCGCTGCCGCAACCCGCGGCATTGGAACTGCGAATCCGGTTCATCGGACGGCGCCGACAGCGGGTGTGGATGATCCGGCGTTGCGGCATTCCCCCGCAAACCCGATTCTGCGGCCCAAGCGGCACTGTGAGGAGTAGCCATGGAACCCATGTCGGCCGAATTGCAGCAACTGCTTGAACGGCAAGTCGAAATTCGTGAGGCGATGCGTCGACCGGGCGGCATCCGCATCACCGTCGAGCGCGAGCTGTTTGCCATAGGCGAGAAACTGAAGAAGTACCCCGTTTCGGTGCGTATGCCGGCTGCGGAATCGGTGCTCATCGCTCGGCGCCAGTGACGGCTCTCAGCGCGGGGCTGCCCTATCCCTGCGGCGCATCCTGGGACGGCACAGGCACCAACTTTGCGCTCTTCTCTGCGCACGCGACGCGGGTCGAACTATGCCTGTTCGATGCGCCTCATGGGCGCGAAACCCAACGAATTACGCTGCCCGAGTACACCAACCAGATCTTTCACGGCCGCCTCGAGGGTGTGGGCCCTGGCACGTTCTACGGCTACCGGGTGCACGGCCCCTATGAGCCGGAGGCTGGGCACCGCTTTAACCCCAACAAGCTGCTGCTGGATCCCTATGCGGTAGCACATGCCGGCAAGCTCAAGTGGGACCCGGCCTGCTTTGGCTACCAGATGGAGACCGGAGACGATCTGACCTTTGACGAGCGCGACAGCGCCGCCTTCATGCCCAAGTGCGTCGTGGTTGATCCCAACTTCGACTGGCACGGCGAGCCGGCCAAGCATCATGTCCACTGGGACCGCACCGTCGTCTACGAGGCGCATGTGCGCGGCCTGACCCGCTTGCGCGGCGACGTTCCCGAGAATCTGCGTGGCAGCTATGCCGGCCTGGGCTGCGCGCCGGTGATCGAGTACGTCCGCTCGCTCGGCGTCACCAGCGTCGAGCTGCTGCCCGTGCACACATTCATCGACGACAAGCTGCTGCTGGAGAAGGGCCTCAGCAATTACTGGGGCTACAACAGTATCGGCTTTTTTGCACCCGACCCGCGCTATGCGGCCGACCACCTCAACACCCTGCGCGAGTTCAAGGAGATGGTGGCGCGGTATCACGAGGCTGGGCTCGAAATCATTCTCGACGTGGTTTACAACCATACCGCCGAGGGCAACGAGAAGGGCCCCACGCTCTCCTTCAAAGGCATCGACAACGCCAGCTACTACCGGCTGCTGCCGGATCAGAACCGTTACTACATAAATGACACCGGCACCGGCAACACGGTCAATCTAAGTCACATGCGCGTGATCCAGATGGTCGCCGACTCGCTGCGCTACTGGGCGCAGGAAATGCACGTCGACGGCTTCAGGTTCGATCTGGGCACCATCCTGGCGCGTGAGCCGAACGGCTTCGACAACCAGAGCGGCTTTCTCAAGGCCGTGACCCAGGATCCGGTCCTGGGCAAGCTGAAGCTCATTGCGGAACCCTGGGATTGTGGCCCCGGCGGTTACCAGGTCGGCGGCTTCCCGCCGGGCTGGGCGGAGTGGAACGATCAGTACCGGGACACCGCGCGCGCCTTCTGGATCGGGAATGCGCCAGCCGGCACGTTGGCGCCGCGGCTGTGCGCATCGGCCGACATCTTCAATCATCTGGGCAGGCTTCCCTGGTCGAGTGTCAACTTCGTCACTGCGCACGACGGCTTTACGCTGGCGGACCTGGTCAGCTACAACAACAAACACAACGATGCCAATGGCGAAGAGAATCGGGACGGCAGCAACGACAATCGCTCGTGGAATTGCGGCGTGGAGGGATCGACGACGGACGCCGGCGTCCTGCGGTTGCGCGCGCGGCAGATGCGCAACATGCTGGCAACGCTGCTGCTGTCACAAGGCACGCCGATGCTGCTGGCGGGCGATGAATTCGCCCGCACGCAGCATGGGAACAACAACGCCTACTGCCAGGACAACGAGATCAGCTGGATCGACTGGAATATCCCCGAGCAAGCCAGGAGCCTGCAGGACTTCGTGCGCCTGCTTACCGGGCTGCGCGATCGCTTTCCGATCCTGCGCCGCCGTCGCTTTCTGACTGGTCACTTCGACGAGGAATTCGGCGTCAAGGACGTCACCTGGATCAAGCCTTCCGGCGAGGAAATGCAGCCGGAGGACTGGACCGGCGGCACGCAGTGCTTCGGCATGCTCATGGACGGCAGGTCGCAATCACAGGGGCTGCGCGAACGTGGCACCGATGCGACACTGTTGACCGTGTTCAATTCACACCATGAGCCGGTCGATCTGGCGCTGCCGCCCTGCAATGGTGCCCGGGGCTGGCGTCTGCTGATCGACACAGAGCTCGAGCGGGCGGAGGCACGGGAGTTCGCAATCGGCGCCCACTACTCTATTGGGGATCGATCGCTGCTGGTATTCGAGCTGCTGCCGGAATCCTCATGAACACCGCTGCGCGTCGCCCGGCCACGCGCCTGCACAGCATGCCGTTTGGTGCCGAGCTGCATGCCGACGGTGTGCGTTTCCGCATCTGGGCGCCGAAGCATGAACGCATGGCGCTGCGGCTCGACGCTCAGCCACGCAACACCTGGAAGCTCGAGCGCCAGTCGGGCGGCTGGCACTCGCTGGTTTCGGCGCGTGCCAGGCCCGGTACCCGCTACCAGTTCGTGCTTCCGGACGGCATGGCCGTACCTGATCCGGCTTCCCGCTATCAGCCGCAGGACGTGCACGGTCCGAGCGAAGTCATGGATCCGGGCAGCTACCGCTGGCGCACCGTCGACTGGCGCGGCCGAGCCTGGGAGGAGGCCGTGATTTACGAGCTGCACGTCGGCTGTTTCAGCGACGCCGGCAGTTTCGATGCGGTGCGTGAGCGCCTGATCCATCTCACCGGGCTCGGCGTTACGGCCATCGAGCTCATGCCATTGTCCGATTTTCCGGGCGGCCGCAATTGGGGCTATGACGGCGTGCTGCCGTTCGCACCCGACGCCAGCTACGGCCATCCCGACTCGCTCAAGGCACTGATCGATGCGGCGCACGAGCTCGGGATCATGGTTCTGATAGACGTCGTCTATAACCACTTCGGCCCCGAGGGCAACTACCTCGGACTCTATGCGCCGCAATTCTTCAACCCGTGTCATCAGACACCCTGGGGCGCGGCGATCAATTTCGACGGTCGCGACAGTCGGCCGGTGCGCGAATTCGTCATCCACAACGCGCTTTACTGGCTGGAGGAATTCCACTGCGACGGACTACGCCTGGATGCGGTGCACGCCATTCTCGATGACTCACCGGTGCACATCCTGGCGGAACTGGCGCAGCGCGCCCGCACTGCGTTTCCGGAGCGTCAAATCCATCTGCTGCTCGAGAACGAGCACAACGAGGCGCGCTGGCTGGTGCGTACGCGCCAGCGGGAACTGCGTCTGTACAACGCACAGTGGAACGACGACGTGCACCACGTGCTGCATGCAGCCGCCACTGGCGAGACCGAAGGCTACTATGCGGATTACGCGGGCAAGACGACCCTGCTGGGGCGGGCACTCACAGCGGGCTTCGCCTTCCAGGGGGAGCACATGGCCTACCGCGGCTCGGCGCGTGGTGAACCGAGCGGTGAGTTGCCACCGGCCGCCTTCGTCGCTTTTCTGCAGAATCACGACCAGGTCGGTAATCGCGCATTCGGCGAGCGCATCAGCATGCTGGCGACCGCACCCGCGGTGCGCGCGGCAACTGCGATCTACCTGCTGCTGCCGCAGATCCCGATGCTGTTCATGGGTGAGGAATGGCACGCCCGGCAACCATTTCTGTTCTTCTGCGATTTTGCTGCCGAGCTTGGCCAGGCGGTGGTTCGCGGCCGCCGCCAGGAGTTCGCGCGCTTTGCCGCGTTCCAGGACGAGTCGGCGCGCGAGCGGATTCCGGACCCGCAGGCGCCGGAGACATTTCATGCCAGCACCCTGAATTGGACCGCGCTCGAACAGCCGGAAGCGGCATCGGTATTCGCCTGGTATCGCGAATTGCTCTCGGTGCGGCGCCGGCACATCGCACCCTTGCTGCCGGCACTGGCACGTGGCGGTAGCGTCGAGCAACTGGGTCACTCGGCGGTGCGCGCACACTGGCAGGCGGATGGGGGCCCGGAATTGATCCTGCTAGCGAATCTGAAGGACGAACCGGCCGCAGGCATCGAAGCACCGGCGGGAAACCTGCTGTGGCAGGAGGGACACGTCGATGCCGCGGCGCTGGGTCCGTGGAGCGTGCGCTGGAGCCTGCGCACGTGAGCGGTACGGCATGATCCCGCGCGCCACCTACCGCCTGCAATTGCACAAGGGGTTCGGCTTCGATGCCGTGGCGCAATGCGCGTCGTATCTGGCCGCGCTGGGCGTCAGTCATGCCTACCTCTCTCCCTATCTGAAAGCGCGCCCCGGCAGTTCTCACGGCTACGACATCGTCGATCACGCCGAGCTCAACTCGGAGCTCGGCGACGACACGGCGTTTCGGGAGATGGCGGCGGCGCTGAGATCGAATGACCTTGGGCACATCCTCGACTTCGTACCCAATCACATGGGCGTCGGTGGTGCCGACAATCCGTTGTGGCTGGACGTGCTCGAATGGGGCCCGGATGCAGCGCGAGCCGGCTGGTTCGACATCGAGTGGGAGACGCAACGGCGCTACCTGCACAACAAGCTGCTGGTGCCGCTGCTCGGAGATCACTATGGCATCGAGCTCGAGCGCGGCATGCTCGAGCTGCGCTACGACCAGCAGGATGGCAGTTTCGCGGTCTGGGCCTACGGCACACACAAGTTGCCGATCACCCCGCCCCACTACGCCCGCATCCTCGGCAACGAGCACGCGGAACTCGAGCGCGTGGCCGACGCCTTCGCCTCGCTGCCCACCTGGCGGCTGCAGATGGCGCGACGCGCGGCCGAGTTCAAGGCAGAGCTCGCCAATTTAGTGCAGGCGCATGCCGACGTGCGCGAGGCGCTGTACAGCCGGCTGACGCGCTTCCAGGGGCGCGCAGGTGAACTCGCAGGCTGGCGGGAACTGGATACATTGATACAGCGGCAGCATTGGCGGCTGGCCTATTTCCGTGTGGCCGCGGACGACATCAACTACCGGCGGTTCTTCAACATCAACGATCTGGCGGGACTGCGCATCGAACTGCCGGAGGTCTTCGATCATGCCCACCAGCGCGTGCTGCGCCTGGTGCGAGAAGGTGTCATCGACGGACTGCGCATCGATCACATCGACGGCTTGCTCGATCCCAAGGCCTACCTGCAGCGCCTGCAGGATCGGATCGCGGCGCTGCGCGGAGCAGGCCGCCACTTCTACCTGGTGGTCGAAAAAATTCTGGCGGCACACGAAACGTTACGCGAAGACTGGCCGATCGACGGCACCACGGGCTATGAGTTCCTGAACCAGGTGACCGCGCTGCTGGTCGATTCGGCCAGCGAGCGGGCCTTCAGCGACTGCTACACGCAGTTTACCGGCCAGCGGCAGCAGTTCGGCGAGATCGGGCGGCTCTGCAAGCTGCACATCATGGACAACGAAATGTCCGGCGAGCTCAACGTGCTGGCGCGGGACTTCGCGCGACTGGCAAGGCAGCACCCGCGAACTGCCGACTTCACCCAGACGTTATTGCGCCGGGCGATCAAGCAGTTGATCGCCTGCTTCCCCGTGTATCGCACCTATACCGACGCCAGTGCGGTGCTCGATGCTGCCGACGAGCGTGACTTGGGCTGGGCACTGTCGCAGGCACCGCGCCACGAGACCGAAATCGACCCGAGCGTATTCGCGTTCCTCGAGCAGGTACTGACGGGGCGGCTGATCGAGCGGCCGCGCAGCGGCTTCTCGCGCGTGTCGCTCCTGCGCTGCATCACGCGGCTGCAGCAGTACAGCGGCCCGGTCACGGCCAAGGGGCTGGAAGACACGGCGTTCTATCGCTACAACCGCTTCATTGCGCTCAACGAGGTTGGTGGCGATCCCAGCCGTTTCGGCGCCACGATGGCAGCATTCCACCGTGCTACGCAGCTGCGCGCGCAACGCTGGCCCCATTCGATGCTCACCACTGCGACGCATGACACCAAGCGCGGCGAGGATGCGCGCGCACGGCTGGCGGCGCTGTCGGAGTATCCCGAGGAATGGAGCCGCCAGGTGCTGCTGTGGAGCCGCATCCTGCGTGGGCCGCCGCCGTCCGACGGCGTCGACCCCAATCTGCAGCCCGATCACAACGACGAATACCTGCTTTACCAGGTGCTGCTCGGAAGCTGGCCGGCCGCGCTGCTGGACGAGCAGGCGTGCGCGGGCGAGCCGTTGGCGGCATTTGCCGAACGCGTGCGGGCCACCATGCTCAAATCCATGCGCGAGGCGCGCGTGCACACCAGCTGGGCATTCCCGAATCCTGGCTACGAAGACGCCATGGGCGGGCTGATTACTGCGGCGCTGACCGGTGGCCGCGCTGCTGCCTTTCTCCCCGCCCTGCTGCCGTTCGCGCGCCAGGTGGCGGCCACGGGTGTGCGCAATAGCCTGATCCAAACGGTGCTCAAGCTCACCGCGCCGGGCGTGCCGGACATCTATAACGGCGCCGACCTATGGGACCTGTCGATGGTGGATCCCGACAATCGCAGGCCGGTCGACTACCCGCTACGGCAGCGGCAGCTGGGCGAAATCGAGGCGGCGCTGCAGCGGGATCGACACGCCAGTCTCGCGCATTGGCTCGACAATTGGACCGACGGCCACATCAAGCTCGCCATCATCACGACACTGCTGCGACACCGAGCGCAGCAGGCGGCGCTCTATGAGGGCGACTACCTGCCGCTGGCGGGCAGCGGCGCGCGCGCCGAAGAGATCGGCGCCTACGCCCGCGTGCAAGGATCGCGGCGACTGCTGGTCGCGTTCGCGCGTCACTCGCGCCGACGCGAACGCGAGCCGTTCGATCCCGACACCCGATTGCAGCTGCCCGATGATCTGGCGCGCAACGCCTGGACCGATATCCTGAGCGGCGTGTCGATAAGAGCTGGAGCCGATGGGCTGAATCTGCGCCAGTTGTTCGACCTGCTGCCTGTGGTCGTGCTATTCGCCGACCAGCAGCCTGCCTGACTGGCGCGGCATCAGCGCCTCGGCCGTATTGAATTGCAGCGCAGCCAGGCGCGCGTACAGCGGACTCTCGAGCAGCAGGCGCGCGTGGTGGCCCACCGCCACCAGCCGGCCACCCTCGAGTACCGCGATGCGATCGGCCTTGAGCACGGTTGCCAGTCGATGCGCGATCACCAGCGTGGTGCGACCGCGCATCAGCTCAGCCAGCGCCGTCTGCACCAGACGCTCGGATTCGGCATCGAGCGAGCTGGTGGCCTCATCGAGCAGCAGTATCGGCGGATCCTTGAGGATGGCGCGCGCAATGGCGATGCGCTGGCGCTGTCCGCCCGACAGCCGCGTGCCGCGCTCGCCGAGAAAGGTGTCGTAGCCATCGGGTAGGGCTCGCAGGAACTCATCGGCCGCCGCGGCCAGCGCGGCCGCCTCGATCTGCGCCGCGCTGGCGTCAGGACGGCCATAGGCGATGTTCTCGCGGGCACTCGCGCCGAACAACACCGTGTCCTGCGGCACGAAGCCGATCTGGCGCCGCAGAGCCTCGGGGTCGAGCTGCCGGAGATCGTGACCATCGACGCGGATGACGCCGCGAGTCGGGTCATAGAAGCGCAGCAGCAACTGAAAGCTCGTACTCTTCCCCGCGCCGGAGGGACCGACAATCGCGACGGTCTCGCCGCTCTCTATCTGGAGCTCCAGGTCCTCGAGAGCCCAGCCGGTGGTGCGTGACGGGTAGCGGAACCAGACGTGCTCGAAGCGCACCTTGCCGGCAATTCGCGCCGGCAGCGTCGCCGCTTGCGCCGGTGCGTGGATTGCGGGCCGCGCCTCGAGCAGTTCTGCCAGCCGCTCCATGGCGCCGGCGGCGCGCTGCAGCTCACCCCACATCTCGGTCAGCGCAGCCGAAGAAGTTGCGACGATGGCCGCATAAACCAGAAACTGGCTGAGCTGCCCCGAGGTCATGCGATGCTCGAGCACTGCATGCGCCCCAAGCCAGAGCACGTAGGTAATGCCGCCGAATATCATGGCGGTGATCGTGGTGCTGATTCCGCTGGTCATCGGCCCCATCCTGCTGGTCGGCCGCCGCGTGCGCCGCTTGTCGCGCGCGTCGCAGGATCGGATCGCCGATACCAGCAGCCTGGTCGACGA
>JBAUYT010000233.1:0-3860 GCA_049584935.1 Steroidobacteraceae bacterium | reverse complement strand
GCATAAGGTGGCCTCAGGTCTCGGCGGTGACGGCGGCCGACCGGCTCGGCCAGCGGGCGCCGTTGGCAATCTCGGCACGGATCGCCTCGCCGTGCTCGTTCAGGGTGGGCGCCGCGTGCACCGACGCGGCACGCGTGCCGCCGAACTGCACGGCGGGACGAACCGCGCTTGCGGCGCCGTGCGGGTTGTCGATGGGCACGATCATGCCGAGATGCTGTACCTGCGGATCCTGGACCACATCGTCGATGCGGTTGATCGGCGCATAGGGCACATCGTTGGCCTGCAGCCGCAGCACCCAGTGACTCAATGGCCGGCGCGAGAAGCGCGCGTCGAGTTCCTGCCGCAGCACCTCGTACTGCGCAATGCGGTTGAGCCTGGGATTGAAGCGCGGATCGCTGCCGAGTTCCGGCGCCTCGAGCGCCGTTATCAGCCCGGTCCAGAATTTCTCCAGTGACGACAGATGGATGGCAACGAGGCGCTGATCGGCCGTGTGCAGTATGTAGGCCTGCGCCAGGCGCGGCCGGTCGGCGGAGGTCGGCGTGGTACCGAGTGCGAAGAAGGCGGCAAACGGCTCGACCGCAAAGTGCATCATCGCCTCGAGCATCGACACTTCCACCAGCCGCCCGCGGCCGGTGCGGCCGCGCTCGACCAGTGCGCCGAGCACGCCATAAGAGGCGTACAGGCCGGTGATCGCATCCGCCAGCGCCGGCCCGAGAAACTGCGGGTGCTGGTAGTCAACGACTACGCTCAGAAAGCCGCTGAGCGCCTGCGCCACCGAATCGTAGCTCGGGCGTTCGACGTACGGGCCGCTGGAACCGAAGCCGCTGATCGAGCAGTACACGAGGCGCGGGTTGAGCTCGAGCAGACGGGGATGGCCCATACCGAGACGCTCGGCGGTACCCGGACGAAAATTCTGGATGAAGACGTCGGCCTCGCGGATCAGGCCGTCCAGCAACGCGTGATCGTGCTTGTCCTTGAGGTTGAGTACCAGGCTGCGTTTGTTGCGGTTGTAGGCCTGGAAGTGCGGCGAGTACTGTCCGCCCTGGTAGGCGCGGTAGGGATCGCCATCCGGGCTTTCCACCTTGATGACGTCCGCACCCAGGTCGGCCAGCATCATGCCGGCGCACGGCCCCGTGATGAAGGTGCCTTGCTCGATGACGCGTACGCCGGAGAGTGTGCCGATCATGCCGCGCTCCGGATCAGTCGTCCGCGCTCGCCACGAAACCGCCCGGTACGGCGCCGTCGTAATCGATGGCCTGGGCCGCCGCATGCGACAGCACGAAGCCGATCGGGCGCTGCTGCTCCTCGAGCAGATGCGCCACGAGGCTGGCGGTGCGCGCAATGATCGGCACGCCCTTGAGCGCCTGCAGCGGATAGCCGGCATCCAGCAATACGGCCGGAATGGCGCCCGAGACGTTGATTGCCAGCGGCCGTCCGATCAACTGCGGCAGCAGCGGCTCGACCGCCTGCGCGATCTGTATGTGCCGCCCGGAGCTGCCCGCCTCCGCCGCGACCTGAAACAGCCGCTGTGCACGTGGATCGACACCCTTGTGCAAGGGATGGCCGTAACCGGGAATTGCACACCGGGCCGCGCGATAGCCAGAAACCACTTTAGAGATCGCCGCCTCGGGCGTGGCCCCGCCATCGATCTCGGCGGCAATCTCCGCCAGAAATTTTCCGGCCGCCTCGGAGGCGCCGAGAATGACCGAACCGCAGCCGAGAATCCCGGCCGCCACGGCGCCCTGCAGCGCCTCCGGCGAGGCCGCCAATGTCATGCGGCTGGCCTGCACGCTCGGCACCAGGCCGTGCTCCGCGATGGCCACCAGCGTTGCATCCAGCACGCGCCGCTGAGCGGCGCTGGGCAATGCACCGGTAATCAGCAGCCAGATGTGATCGGTAAAGCCGACCGTACCGACCAGTTCCGTGGTCAGGTCCCGCCCGCGTACGACGATGGTGTGCTCATTGGATGTGGAGATCGCAGAGCTGCGATTGTCCTGACGGCCGATCTTCAAGAGTCCCCCAGTCTTTTCGGATAGCGAACAAGACGTCGATATGCGAAACACACTTTGTGCCAACCGCGCGAGGCTGTCAACGCCGCCCGGGCGGGCTTCTCCTATTTCGGATATCGAAATAGACTGCGCCGATGCGCCGCAAAACAGCACCGCGCCGACGTGAAGCCATGGGCGGGCTGGCCAAAGGGCTGGCTGTGATCCGCGCCTTTACGCGCGAGCATGCCGCCCTGACCCTGAGCGATGTCGCGCGTAGCGCCAGCATGCCCGCCGCCACCGCGCGCCGCTGCCTGTTGACCCTCGAAGACAACGGCTATGTCACACGCAACGGCCGCAGCTTTTTGCTGCGACCCAAGGTGCTCGAGCTTGGCGCCGCCTATCTCGAGTCGATGAACATCGAGCAGGTCACGCGCACGCATCTCGAGGAACTCGCGCGCATCACCAGTGACTCTGCCGCACTCTGCGTGCTCGACGACGTCGAGATCGTGTACGTGGCGCGTGCTTCGGTGCGAACGCTGGTGCGGCTCGAAGCACATGTCGGCAGCCGTTTTCCCGCGCACGCCACCTCCACCGGGCGGGTGCTGCTGGCCGGTGTCAGCCAGGATCGTCTCGATCGCTACCTGCAAACCACCCGCTTCGAGGCACTGACCGAACGCACCGTCACTGACCCTGGCCGGCTGCGCACCATCATCGAAGACTGCCGCCGCATGGGCTACTCGGTGGTTGAGGACGAACTGGCCTATGGCGTCATTGCGCTCGCCGTACCGGTGCATGATCAGCAGCGTCGCGTGGTGGCGTCGCTCAATTCCTCGAGCCACTCGCGCCGCATCTCGCGTACCCGCCTGGTACGCGAACGCCTGGGGATGCTGCAGCAGGTCAGCCGGCAGATTTCCGGCGCGCTTGCCGCGGTACCGGGGCTGTCATTGAGCGCGCAGATCTGACGGTTCCCACGATCCGCGCAGCCCCGCCGCGAATTTGACGCCCCGTGCCGCGATCCGTAACCTGAAAGCGAAAATCGTTTCGCTATCCGAATGGCTCTGGAGGAGGCGGCAGTGTCCACCGTCCTGGTTCTCTATTACAGCAGCTTTGGTCATCTCGAGGTGATGGCGCAGGCACAGGCCGAAGGTGCCGCGCGCGTCGCCGGCACGCGCGTGACCGTCAAGCGCGTACCCGAAACCGTGCCGGCGGATGTCGCCAAAGCCTCCGGCTACAAGCTCGAGCAGGCGGCGGCGGTCGCGACCCCCGACGAACTCGAACAGTACGATGGCATTCTGTTCGGCACGCCCACGCGATTCGGCAACATGGCCGCACAGATGCGTACTTTCATGGACCAGACCGGCGCGCTGTGGGGACGCGGTGCGTTGGTCGGCAAGGTCGGGAGCGTCTTCTGCTGCACGGCCAGCCAGCACGGCGGTCAGGAGACCACGCTGACCTCGTTCCACACCACACTGCTGCATCAAGGCATGATCATCGTCGGCCTGCCGTACACGTTCAAAGACCTCACCACGCTGCGCGAAGTCTCGGGCGGCACACCGTACGGTGCCAGCAGCATCACCGGTGCCGGCTCGGAGTTCCGCATGCCTACGGCGCTCGAGCTGGAGATGTGCCGCTTCCAGGGTGAACACGTCGCCAAGATCACCGGCCAACTGGTTGCCGGCAGGCGATGACCGGCGGCTCCGATGCGATCGCACCACGAACCGATCGCGAGCTGATCAGCCGGCGAAGTACTGCGCCCGGGCGATCTCCTGCAGCACCGCGTTTTCCTGCATCTTCTCGTTGAGGAAGGATTTGACGACATCGCCGACACTGACGATGCCGACGATCCGACCGAATTGCACCACTGGTATGTGC
>JBAUYT010000232.1:0-28583 GCA_049584935.1 Steroidobacteraceae bacterium | reverse complement strand
CCGCAGAGCAGCGAACCGCGGAAAACACCGCCGGCATCGAAGCCTTCTGCCGCGGCGCCGGCATCGACGGCAAGTTCTTTGCTGCCGACAGCCACGCACGGCTGCTGCATCTCGCCGGACTGCTGCTGCGCGAGGCTCTGGTCGGACTCAAGGGACTGACGCTGGCGCAACGGGACATGAGGGATCGCAACCAGATCGAGGTCGGGCGCGAGGATCCGCAACGCATCGGGCTCACCGGGCTGCCGGTGGAGGATCTGCTCACGCGCCTGCTACAGGGTCACGACACGCACCAGCTCGATGCCGTGCAATGGCTGCGGGAAACGCTCGCGAGCACGCGCCGCCATGATCAGGCGGCCACCCGCGCGCTGCGCGCCGCGCTGGCCGAGTTTCTGGCGCGGCTCGATCCCCGGCTGCTCGCGCCCGCGCCGCCCCGCCAGCTCAGTGACGCCGACCTGGCCGGGCTGCGGGAACGGTTTCAGAACATCACCGAGATGGCGTCTGGCGAGCTGCCGCATCTGTTCCGCGAATCCTTTGCGCGGCACTTTGCCGCGGAATTCAAAGGCGACGGCACCGGCTGAATCGGCCGCTCAGGGTGCCACTGCGCTGATGCGTACCGGGGTGCCGCTGATCAGCGAATCGGGCGGATTGACGATGATGCGATCATCGGCGCCGACGCCGCTCAGGATCTCTATCTCGCTGCCGTAGTCACGGCCGATCTGCACTTCGTTGAGCACTACTCGATTGTCGGCTCCCACCGCGGCCACGTGCAATCCGTCGGCGCGGAACAGCAGCGTGTTGGACGGCAGCCGCCACCTGCTCACTCCGGCCGGTAGCTGCAGGTGAACCTGTACAAACGAGCCCGGCAGCAGCTCGCCCTTGGAATTGTCCGCTTCGAGCTCGGTGAGCAAAGTACGCGTAGTGCCATCGATCGCGCGCGCCGTACTCACCACCTTGGCGGTGAAGCGCCGGTCGGGACGCTCCGGAAAGCTGAGCTCTGCAACCATCCCGGGCTGGATTAGATCGGCATACGCCTGCGGCACCTGCACGTAGATCCGCAGGCGGTTGGTGGCGGTCATATGGAACAGTTCCTGGCCGCTGTTGTTGCCCTGGGCGACCAGCGCACCGATGTCGATACGACGCGCCGTCACTACACCGTCGAATGGCGCGGTCACGCGATTGAAGCTCTCGAGCTGTTCCAGCCGTTGCAGGTTCTGGCGCGCCGACTCGAGCTGCGCGCTCTTGGCATCGGCATCTCCCTGCGCGTTGTCGACATCCTGGGCGGCCACCAGACCGGTTTTTCGCAGTTCCTGGTAGCGCTTGGCTGTGGTTTGCGCCAGTTTGAAGTTTGCCTCGGCGGTGGCCACGTCCGCCTTCGCCTGCCGGTACTGGGCGTCGACTTCCGGCGTCTCGATCTCTGCCAGGACGTCTCCGGCCCTGACCTGCTTGCCGATGTCGGCGTACCAGCGCTTCAGATAACCATTGGTGCGGGCGTAGATCGGCGCGTCCTTGAAGGCCTGCACATCGCCCGGCAGCACCAGGTCGTTGCCGCCCTCGCCGTGGTGTGGCTTGACGACGTTGACGATGGTGACCGCGGCTGCGCTGGCCGTGCGCGCGAGTGCATCGCGCGCCTGCAGGCGCGTGAAAATGCCCCAGGCGGCCACGATGATTCCCGCAATCAGAACGTACAGCGCCAGGCGCTTCAGCCGGCGCGTATGCTCGATGTGCTCGACCGGCATGTTCATGCCGGCTCCGTCGCGCGCGGCTGCGGCGCTTGCGTGAAGCGCGCGTGCACCACGGAGAACACCACCGGCACGAACAGCAGCGTGGCAAAGGTCGCGAACAGCAGGCCACCGATCACCGCGCGGCCGAGCGGCGCATTCTGCTCGCCGCCCTCGCCGAGCCCCAGCGACATCGGCAGCATGCCGATGACCATCGCCAGCGCGGTCATGAGCACCGGCCGGAACCGCACATAACCCGCCTCCAGCGCAGCCGCGGCGGCACTGATGCCGGTGTCCATGCGCTCGCGCGCGAAGCTGACTACCAGGATGCTGTTGGCCGTGGCCACGCCCATGCACATGATGGCGCCGATCAGCGCTGGCACGCTGATGGTGGTGTGCGTGACGAACAGCATCCAGACCATGCCGGCCAGCGCCGCCGGCAGTGCGCTGATGATGATCAGCGGATCGAGCCAGCTCTGGAAATTGACCACGATCAGCAGATAGATGAGCAGCACTGCGCCGATCATGCCGTATGCCAGACCGTTGAACGAGGTACGCATGGTTTCGGTCTGCCCGCGTACCTTCAGGTCGCTGCCGCGCGGCAACTGGTTACGCACGGCCTCGACCTGCGCTTGCACCGCGTCCCCGACCGAGCCGAGGTCGGTGCCGTCCACCGAGCCATAGATGTCGATGACCGGCAGCGCATTGTAGTGGCTGACCACGCCCTGGCCGACGCCGCGGTCAATCGTGGCCAGGTTGGCGAGCAGCTGTTGGCTACCGCCGGTGCCCTTGGTGACCGGCGTGGTGGCCAGATCCTGCATCGAGGTCAATCGATACTGGGGCGCCTGGGTTGCCACGTTGTACTCGATGCCCGTCTTCGGATCGACCCAGAATGACGGCGCGGTCTGCTGGCTGCCCGAGAGCGAGATCAGCAGGTTGGTCGCCACGTCCTGCTGGGTGAAGCCGAGCTGCGCGGCGTTGACGCGATCCACCGCCACGTGCACCTCCGGATAATCGAACGCCTGCTGAATACGCAGGTCGACCGCGCCGGGAATCGTCTTCAGCTTTGCCAGCAGCGCATTGGCGAAGGCGCGATTGGCGGGTACATTGAATCCGCCCACCTGCACGTCGAATGGCGACGGCAGTCCGAAGTTCAGGATTTGGCTGACTATGTCGGACGGCAGGAACGAGAACGTGGTGGAGGGGAACTGGTCGCGCAGCTGTGATCGCAGCGCGTGCACGTACTCGATCGTCGGCCGGTGCCGCTGCGGGCGCAGCGCAATCATGATGTCCGCGTCGCCCGGCCCGATGGGTGCGGAAGTGCTGTAGGAAAGATTGATGCCACTGTACGGCACCCCGATGTTGTCGACCAGCGTGTCGAGCTCGGCGGCCGGAATCGTCTGTCGGATACGGTCCTCGACCTGGTCCACCAGAATGGCCGTCTGCTCGATGCGCGTGCCGCTGCGCGCGCGCAAATGCAGGCGCACCTGGCCGGCGTCGACCGACGGGAAGAAATCGCGTCCCAGCCAGGGCAGCAGCAGAAAGGCCGTCGATCCCACCAGCATGAACACCACTATGAAAGCGAAGCCGTGGTGCAGCCCGGCCGCCAGCATGCCCTGATAACCCTCGCGCAGTCGCGCGAAGCGGCGCTCGAAGCCGCGCTGGAAGCGTGCGAATGCGCCGCGCGGCTCGCCCGGGTGAGGGTCGTGCTTGTGCAGCCAGTACATGGCCAATGTCGGCACCAGCGTTCGCGACAGCAAGTACGAGGCCAGCATCGCGAACACCACCGCCTCGGCCAGCGGCACGAACAGGAATTTCGACACGCCCGTGAGCAGGAACATCGGTACGAATACCACGCAGATGCACAGCGTCGACACCAGCGCCGGCAGTGCAATCTGATGCGCGCCGTCGAGAATGGCCGGTTCGACCTCTTTGCCCTGCTCCAGGTGCCAGTTGATGTTCTCGATCGCCACGGTCGCATCGTCGACCAGGATGCCGACCGCCAGCGCCAGCCCGCCCAGGGTCATGAGATTGATGGTCTCGCCGATGGCCGAGAGGCAGATGATCGAGGTCAGCACCGACAGCGGGATCGATATGGTGATGATCAGCGTACTGCGCAGCGACCCCAGGAACAGCAGAATCATGAGACCGGTCAGAGCCGCGGCGATGACGCCCTCGCGCACCACGCCGCTGACCGCGGCGCGCACGAAGATCGACTGATCCGAAGTGGCCTCGACCTTCAAGCCCTCCGGCGCCCGCGCCCGAATGCCGGGCAGCAACCGCTTGATGCTCGCGACGATCTGCAGCGTCGATGCGCTGCCGGTCTTGAGCACCGACATCAGTACCGCGTGCCGGCCGTCGAGCCGCACCAGGTTGGTCTGCGGACTGTTGCCGTCGTGCACGTTGGCGACGTCGCGCACGAATACCACCGTGCCGTTGACGTCGCGGATCGGCACGTCGTTCAGATCCGCGGCGCGCAGCGGGCTCGAATTGAGTTTGACGTTGTACTCGATATCGCCGATTTTTTCCGTGCCGGCCGGAATGATCAGGTTCTGCGCGCCGATGGCATTGCTGACGTCGGCGGCGCCGAGTCCCCTGGCGCGCAGTGCCTCCGGATCGAGGTCGACAGTGATCTGGCGCTGCTTGCCGCCGTACGGATACGGCAGCGAGGCGCCGGCCACGGTCGCCAGACCTGGGCGCACGATGGTATTGGCAGCATCGAAGATCTGCGCTTCCGACAGCACCGAGCTCGACAGCGCCAGCTGCAGGATCGGCACCGTGGAGGCGTTGTACGCCAGTATGAACGGCGGTGTGGTACCCTGCGGCGCCTGCCGCAACAGCGTCTGCGAGACGGCGGTGATCTGCGCGTATGCCAGCTCCTCGTTGACGTTGGGCTGGAAGAAGTACTTGACGATCGATATGCCGGACAGAGACTGCGATTCGGAATGCTCGACGTCGTTCACCGTGGTCTGGGCGTAACGCTCGGCATTGGCGACGATGCGATTGGCAAGATCCTCGGGCGGCAGTCCGGTATACGACCAGTTCGCGCTGATGACCGGAATGTCGATGTTCGGAAAGATGTCGGTCGGGGTTCGCAGGATGCTGAACGCGCCGAGCAGAACGATCAGCAACGCGAGCACGATGAAGGTATACGGCCGGCGCAAAGCCAGCCTGACGATCCACATCGTCGCATTATGCCGCGAACGTCGCGGCGGTAGCAGTCCGGGCGCGCTGGAGTCTAGCTGCTGGCCACGCGCTTGCCGTCACCCGGGGCCGGAGCGCCGGATTGCGCCGGCTCCTGCGGCTGCGCCTCGGATTCCGGCACTACCACGCCGGCCCGCAGCATCGGCATGGTCTCCTCCGCGGGCACCGCCCGGCTGTAGAAAAATCCCTGTCCCTGCGCGTGCAGGCTCGCCTGCACCAGCAGCTTACGTTGCGTATCGGTTTCGACGCCCTCGGCCACCACGTCGATGCCGAGTTCTCCGGCCAGACTCAGGATGGCTCGCACCATCGCCACGCCGCCCGGCTCGGCGTCGGCGGCGGCGATCATGCCGCGCGCGATTTTGAGGCGGCTGACCCGATAGGTGCGCAGATAATCGAGTGACGAATACTGTGAGCCGAAATTGTCGATCGCGATGCCCACACCGACCCGCCGCAGCTGGTCGAGCACGTTGTTCTGCGTCAGGGTGGAGCGCGCCAGTACCAGTTCGGTGACGTCGAGCTCGATGTCCGCGGGCTTCAGGCCCCAGCGCGCGATGCTGTCCATGACGTCGCGGACGAACTCCCGTCCCATCTTGATCTGCGCCAGCGCCACGTTGATTGCCACCACCGGCACCTGCATGCTCGCGTTGCGCCACAGCGACATTTGCCGGCAGGCCGTGTCCATGGCCCAGCGGCCGAGCTGCTGCATCAACCCGTACTTCTCGGCGATTGGCAGAAAATCCTCGGGCAGCAGCAGTCCGCGGGTCGGGTGATTCCAGCGCAGCAGCGCCTCCATGCCCACGATCTTGCCCGAGGCCAGCTCCACCTGCGGCTGGTAGCGCATCTCGAGCTCGTGCCGCGCCAGCGCGCTGCGCAGATCCTCCGCCAGTGTCATGTGCGCGCGCACTTCGTGATCGATTTCGTCCGAATGGAAGCGGTATTGGCCGCGTCCGGCGTGCTTGGCGCGGTACAGCGCCTGGTCGGCCTGCAGCAGCAATGCGTCCGGGCTGCCAACGTTGCCGTCATAGAGCGAAATGCCGATGCTGACGCCGATGCGCAGGTCGTTGCCGTCGATGACGTATGGCGCCGAGACGATCTCGATCAGCTTCTCGGCCAGTGAGCCGGCGGCCGCCGAGTCGTCGATGCCGGTTTGCACGATGGCGAACTCATCGCCGCCGAGGCGGGCCACCAGGTCGATCTCGCGGGTCACGTCCCGCAGCCGCCGCGATACCTCCTGCAACAGCCGATCGCCGGCGTGGTGACCCAGCGTGTCGTTCACTTCCTTGAAGCGGTCGAGGTCCAGGTACAGCACCGCGAACGCGCGCGAGCCGCGCTGCGCCGCCGCGAACGCCTGGCGCAGATGGTCGCTGAAGGTCATGCGGTTGGCGAGGCCGGTGAGTACGTCGGTACGCGCCAGCTTGGCGATGCTGGCCTCGGCGGTCTTGCGCTCGCTGATGTCGATCAGAATGCCCTCCACCTCGACCAGACGCTGCGCCTCGTCGCGTACCGGGGTGTAGCAGTTCTCGAACCAGCGGACGTTGCCATCGGGTGTCAGCATGCGGAACTCGAGGCTGCCCGCCGGCGCGTTCCACTGCAGCAGGTGATCCATCGCGGCGGTCACCTGCTCGCGATCCTCCGGATGAATCAGCGAGCGATACAGCAGCGGCGAGGCCAGCAGCTCCTGCTGCGTGTGACCGGTGCGCTCGATGTTTCTGGAGACGTAGATCATCGGCAGCGAGGGCTCGGCGCGCAGGCGGTACAGTACCGTCGGGCTCTTCTGGATGATGGTATCGGCCCGCGCCAGCTCGGTGACGTGGCGCTCGCGTGTGATTGCCACGCCGATCATGTCGGCCAGGATCTTGAGCACATCCGTCTCCGCGCTGGCCCAGGAGCGCTCGTGGCGGCAGACGTCGAGCCCGATGTGACCCCAGTAACTGCCGGCGACCATGATCGGCACCAGCAGCACCGAGCATGCCTGCAGCCGCAGGAACAGCTCGCGCACACCGGGCGCGGCGCTCGAGAGCTGACCCTCCACCACCAGGCCGCGACGCAGCGGCTCCGTCCAGGCGGCCACGTCCGGGTCTGGTGCCTGCGTGGTGGTCTGGGTGATCTGCGCCACGTGCACCGGCGTGTCGGTACGGTGCCAGAAATTGCGCAAGATGCGCTGCGGCGCCAGCGGCCGCTCGTTTAGCACCTCCATGAGCAGCATGCGATCGACGTCGACCGCCTGTGCGAGGATGGCGAGCGAGTGATCGAGCGCCTGGCGCAGATCCTGTGCCGCGCCGATCTGCGCGGCGCACAAGGTCACGGCCTGCAGCAATTGTTCGCGCCGGCGTGCCTGGCGTCGAAAACGCTCGCGCGTGATCGCCACACCGACGATCTGCGCCAGCATCGCCAGCGACTTGATGCCGTCGGCCGGCCAGCTGTGCTCCGATCCGCTGTCGTCGAACCCAATCCATCCCCAGGGATGGCCCTCGATCACAACCGGCACCGTCAGCGAGCTTTGCGCACCGCGGGCGGCGAGAAAGCGCCGCAGCGGCTCGGGCGCGCTGCTGCCGAGACTGACCACGGCTTCGGCGCGCGACAGCGGCCCACTCCATTCCGGCAGCGCCTCGACCTCCGGCGGCGGGAACAACGCCGCCGGCCGTAACGGCGGCACCGCGCCATCGGTCGGGGTCCAATGAAACAGCAGGCGGGTGCCAGGTACGGCGGTGTCCGCCGACGTCGCCTCGATTACCAGGACGCGGTCGAACTGCAGTGCCTGCGACAACCGCGCCAGGCTGCGGGGCAGCGTTTCCAACACATTGGCAGCGGCGCTGATCTCCGCCACGCTGGCGGTTACCAGGTCGACGAGCAGGCCCGACCGGGTTCGCATCGCGGAATATTCCGTCGACTGAGTCATGTCTGCCGGACCGCTCCCGGGCATACGCTGCCTATGCTATCCAATCGCACGTGCGGTGGGTGCTGCAATGTACGGTTCGCGGCGCTGCCACGACAGGACATAAGTCACCGTACCGGGCCAGAAACCGAGACCTGCCGCACTTTCCATCCAAAGCTGACACACACTAGCGTTGAGACGATTGATTGGCATGGGGTATTCGAGTGTACCGAGCCGTCCGAGTGCCGTATGTCAGCGCTTGCCGGTGGTCAAATGCGCCGCGGCTGCGGCGCAGCAGCAGGCACGCTGGTGCGGTTTGAACTTACGGTCGATGAATGTCGCCGAATGGCGACGCCTGATGCGAATTTTGGATGGCGGAGAGGGTGGGATTCGAACCCACGTGCCGGTTTAACCCGACCATCCGATTTCGAGTCGGCGCCGTTATGACCGCTTCGGTACCTCTCCGGGGGTAGCTGGTATTCTAGCCGAGTGGGAAGTGTCATGAGCTCCAACCTGCGGCAGGTGAAGCCGGGCGGGGTATTGCGGGTGGTGAATCTGGCGGCGGTGGCGCTGCTGGTCACCGGCTGCGCCCAGCCCGACTCCAGCCTGGATGCCATCCGCGCGCGCGGACAGCTGCACATGGTGACGGTCAATTCGCCGACCACCTATTACCTCGGTGCACACGGACCGCAGGGTTTCGATTATCGCCTGGTGAGCGCTTTTGCCAGCTCGCTGGGCGTGCCGCTGGTCGTCAATACCGTCGCCAACGCAGCCGCCATGCGTTCGGCGCTGACCCATGGCCGTGCGGACATTGCGGCGGCCCAGATCAGCCCCGATGGCGCCTGGCGGGATATCGGCCTGACCACCGTCCCTTACGAGACCATTCCCGAGCTGGTGGTGCAGCCGCGAGGCAAGCCGCAGATGCACAGCATCGAGGGGTTGCGCAATTCGCGCATCGTGCTGGGCGCGGGCAGCCCGCAGCAGACGCTGCTGGAGTACCTGCGCATCCGCCAAGCCCCTTATCTGAGCTGGAAAACCGTGCGCCGGGATGAAGCGGACCCGCTCGACCTGGTCAACAGCGGTGGTGCCGACTACGCGATCGTCGATGCCAACGAGTTCGCCTTTTCTCAGCACCTGTACCCCGAGGTCGTGGTCGCCTTCTCGCTGCCGATCCCGCGGCAGGTGCAATGGGTGGTTCCGGAGAACGCCTCCGAACTGCAGCAGGCGGCCAGCCGCTTCATCGAAAGTGCACAGAACTCCGGTGAGCTGGCCAGGATTGAAGCCGTGGCCCGCAACGAATCTGTCGACTTCGATTACGAGTCCGCGCACCAGTTCCAGGCCGACATCGCCGCGCGCCTGCCGGCGCTGCAGTCGCTGTTCGAAGAGGCGTCGCAGGCCACCGGTCTCGACTGGCGGCTGCTGGCAGCAGTGGGCTACCAGGAATCCAAGTGGCAGGACGCCGCCACGTCCGCCAATGGCGCGCGCGGCATCATGATGCTGACTAACGATGCGGCCACCACGGTGGGTGTCGACCGTGACAATCTGCGGCAGAACATCCTGGGCGGCGCGCGCTACCTGGCGCAGGTCATCGACACCATACCCAAGCGGATCCCCGATCCGGATCGCACCTGGCTCGCGCTGGCGGCATACAACGTCGGCTACGGCCATCTCGAAGACGCGCGCGTGCTGGCGCAGATGCATGGCAAAAATCCGGACTCGTGGAGCGACGTGCGCACGCAACTGCCGCTGCTGGCCGAGGAGCAGTGGTACATGCGGGCAAAGCGCGGCTACGCGCGTGGCTGGGAACCTGCAAAGTTCGTCGAAGGGGTGCGCCAGTACCTGGCCGTGCTCGAGTGGATTGACGCCGACAAGACCGCACGCAGCCGCGTCATGACCACGCGTTCGGCCGCCATCGTCGGCACCGAGCAGCCGAACCGCCTGCTGAACTGATCCGAGACCGCGGGGCCCGCCGGTCAGACGGCCGAGGTGCGCTGCCGCTGGAAGAATTCGCGCAACAGCTGACCGCATTCCTCCACCAGCACACCGCCGAATGCGTCGACGCGATGATTCAGTCCCGGCAGCCGGAACACATCGATGAGGCTGCCAGCGGCGCCAAACTGCGGATCCCACGCACCAAACACGACCCGTGCCACGCGCGCGTGCACCAGGGCCGCGGCGCACATCACGCAGGGCTCGAGTGTCACGTAGAGCACGCTGCCGCCGAGGCGGTAATTGCCCAGAGCTGCGCCGGCGCCGCGCAGCGCCTCGATCTCCGCGTGCGCAGTGGCATCACGGCGCGTGATCGGGGCATTGAAGGCCGTGGCGATGACCCGGTCTTCGTGCACCAGCACCGCACCCACCGGCACCTCACCGGCGCGCTCCGCCTGTTGCGCCTGTTGCAGGGCGCGGCGCATGTAGCCGATGTCGGTACCCTGCGTCATGCATTCATTATGCGCGTGCGGTGCTACCTTTGTGCCCATGTCACAACCCCTGCGCACGCTAATCGGTCTCGACATCGGCGGCAGCAAGATTGCCTGTGTCGAAGGCGATTCCAGCGGCGGGATCCTGCAGAGGATCGAGATGCCGACAGAGGCTGCCCGCGTTTTCGAAGCCACGCTGCCACGATTGCTCGAGGCGGTGGACCGGCTGCGCGCGGCCGCCCTCGCCGCAGGCCGGCAGGTGGTGGCCGTGAGTGTGTCGGTCGGCGGACCGCTGCGGATCGCCGCCGGCGTGCTGCTCGATCCGCCACACCTGCCCGGCTGGCACAACATACCTCTGCGCCAGCGCCTCGCCGAGAGCATTCCGGACCTGGAAGTGCACATCGAGCACGACGGCAATGCCGGTGCACTGGCCGAATTTCACTTCGGCGCGGGGCGCGCGCGCCCGGGGCTTCGACACCTGGTGTTCCTGACCTTCGGCACCGGACTGGGCGCAGGCTTCATCGTCAATGGCCGCATCCTGCACGGCGCCAGTGATACCGCAGGCGAGATCGGACATTGGCGGTTGGCGGCAGACGGCCCTGAAGGCTACGGCAAACGCGGCTCCTGGGAGGGATTCGCATCGGGCGCCGGACTGGTGCAGCTGGCGGCACAGCTGTATCCGCAGCGCTGGCAGCCTCGTACACCGATCCGCACGCTGGTCGAGGCGATGCTGCGGGACGAGCCCGACGCGCTGGCGGTTGCCACCGCCGCCGGTGAACGCATGGGACAGGGCCTGGCATTGATCGTCGACGCGCTCAATCCCCAACTGATCGTGCTCGGTTCACTGGCAGTGGCGCTGGGAGATCGCGTGCTGGCGCCCGCTCGCGCCGTAGTGGCGCGAGAAGCTCTGCCCCAGGCAGCCGCAGCCTGCCCGATTGTGCCGGCGGCGCTCGGCGCCGGCATCGGCGACGTCGCCGCATTGATGGCCGCCCTGACCGATGCGGGCGTACGCGCGCGGCTCGAACTCAGCGCTGTGCCGCTATGACGGCAATTTCCACTCTGTAGTCGGGCGACGCCAGACGCGCACTTTCCACGGTCGCACGCGCGGGTGCCGATCCATCCACGACCCAACGATCCCAGGCGCTGTTCATCTCGGCAAAGGTCGACATGTCGACCAGCCAGATGGTCGCGCTGAGCAGGTGGTGCTTGTCGGAATTGGCTTCCGCCAGCAACCGTTCGATCTTGCTCAGGATATCCCGTGTCTGCTCGGCGACCCCGCGGCCCGCGGCCCCGGTTGCTACCTGCCCGGCCAGGTACACGGTGTTGTGGTGGATCACGGCCTGCGACATGCGCGTGCCGGATTCAATGCGTTCGATCGACATACATACCCCTCCGTTCGAGTACCCGGATCATAGCCAGATCCACCGGCCGCAGCGCACCGGTTTTGCGCAGCCGCAACCACGAGCGCTAGACTGCGACCATGAGCACATGGTTGATTCGTTTTGCCGTGGTGTATTTCATCGTCGGAATCGTGCTCGGGCTGCAGATGGCTGCGTCCAACGACTTCACGCTCGCCCCCGTGCACGCGCACCTCAATCTGCTCGGCTGGGTATCGCTGGCGATCGTCGCGATTGTCTACCGCCTCTGGCCCGCCACCGAGCGCAGCCCGCTGGCGAAGCTGCACTTCGTCCTTTACAACATCGGGCTGCCGTTCATGATGCTGGGTCTGGCGATGCTGCTGCGGCAGGCGCCGCACTTTCAGCTGGTGTTGGGTGTCAGTGGCACGCTGGTCATCATCGGCATCGTGTGCTTTGCCGCCAACGTCTGGCTGAATACCGGCCGGCGCGAACCGGCAGGCAGGTGATCAGCGGGGCTGGATGGCCGCCGGCGCGAACCGTTCGACGATCAACCGGCAGAGCGCCAGATCCTCGAGCGCGCTGCCTACCGATTTGAAAAGCGTCATCTCACCTGGGTCGCGCCGTCCCTCGACTTGTCCGCGCACCAGATCGGCGAGTTCCCCAAGAATGCACTGCCGAGTGATGATGCCGCGCTGCATCGGGTCCAGCAGATCGCCCGCTTCTGCCAGCGCGCCCTCCAGGGTATCGACGAAGATGCGGCAGCGTTGCAGTACCTCGTCATCGGCCTCGCGCCGCTGCGGCGAGTAGCTGCCGACCAGATCGACGAAGCTGCCGCGCTTGAGCCATTCGCCGGCCAGAACCGGCGTTACACTGCTGGTGCAGCAGGAAATGATGTCGGCACTGGCCGCCACGTCCGCGAGAGCGGTCACCGCGTGGACCTCCACGCCCGGATCCGCCAGCGCGCGGATGCTGTCGGCGGTTGCTTCGGCACGCTCGCTGCGGCGCCCCCAGACGCCGATATGCCGTATGGGCCGCACCTGGCAGTGCGCCAGTGCCATCAACGGGGCCAGCGAGCCGGTGCCAAGGATGAGTAGTCGCGCGCTGTCGGGGCGCGATAGCAGACTCGAAGCCAGCGCGGATGCGGCCGCCGTGCGCCGCCGCGTCACCGCCGCGCCGTCGAGCAGCGCCCGCGCCGCGCCGGACTCATCCAGCACCACGACGACTCCCTGGAATGTCGGCAGTCCCTTGGCTGGATTATCCGGATGAACACTCGAGAGCTTGACGACTCCACCACCCGCGGCGTCGAACGCCGGCATCACCAGCAGCAGCCGATCGCCGGCGCCACCCGGCGTCGACAGCACCTGCCGCGGCGGCACCACGGCGCCGTCGGCGAATGCGCGGCGCAGACATTCAATGACATCCGTCATCGGCGCCAGCGCCTCGATGTTCCCGGCGTTCAGAACCAGCATTGACCCGACCTTCATCCGCGGCCTGCATCATGCGGTCCGCCGCGCAACGAGTGGCCGCCGTTTAGCTTTTCTTGAGCGAGACCGTGCGCAGATAGGGCTTGTGGGTCTTGAACCCCTGTGGATATTTCTGCTTGGCGGCTTCGTCCGACACCGAGCCCGGAATGATCACGTCGTCTCCGGGCTTCCAGTTGACCGGCGTGGCGACATTCTCACGGGCCGTGAGCTGCATGGAATCGAGCACGCGGAGGATCTCGTCGAAGTTGCGACCGGTGGACATCGGGTAGGTCAGCATCAACTTGATCTTCTTATCCGGCCCGATGATGAACACCGAACGCACGGTTGCATTCGTGGCAGCCGTGCGGCCATCGGAGGTGCCGGGCTCTTCTGCCGGCAGCATGTTGTACAGCTTTGCCACGTTCAGATCGGTGTCACCGATGATCGGATACTTCACCGTGGCACCCTGGGTTTCCGCAATGTCACTCGCCCACTTGCCATGGCTATCCACCGGGTCGATCGACAACCCGATCAGCTTGGTATTGCGTTTGGTGAACTCCGGTTCGATCTTCGCCATGTAGCCCAGTTCGGTGGTGCATACCGGGGTGAAATCCTTGGGATGCGAAAACAGGATCGCCCAGCCGTTGCCGATCCACTCGTGGAAGTCGATCGGGCCCTGGGTGGTCTTGGCCTTGAAATTCGGGGCGGTGTCATTGATGCGGAGGGACATGACTTTTTCTCCAGCAGCTGAATTGGCCGAATCATACTGCAATCGACATCGATCGTAGGTTATACCGTCATGATTGGCACCGTGGCGCCGCTTGCGCGCACCGTCTCAGACTAACCCGATGCCGAACATTGCCTGCTGACCCTGCGTGGGCCGCGCAGGCCGATATAATTCCGGCCATGGACGAACTGCGCATCCTGTCGATCATTCCGCCAATGACGCAGCTCAACACGCCGTATCCATCAACGGCTTATCTCACGGGGTTTCTACGTTCGCGCGGCTTCAAAGCGCAGCAGGCCGACCTTTCCCTGGCCCTGGCGCTCAAATTGCTCTCGATAGACGGCGTGCAGGCTATCGACGAGCGGGTGCGCGCTCTGCCCCCGAAGCGGCACACGGCCGCTATGCATTTCTTTGCCGAGCATACCGAGGCGTACCGCACGACCATCTCCGCGGCCATTCTGTTTTTGCAGGGCCGCGATCCCGGCCTGGCTCATCGCATTGCTTCCAGACGTTACCTGCCCGAAGGTCCGCGGTTTGCACCTCTCGAGCACGAGGCGCTCGATTGGGCATTTGGAACGCTTGGACTGCAGGATCGTGCCAAACACATCGCCACCCTATATCTCAACGACCTCGCGGACGTCATCCGGGACGCCATCGACCCGCGCTTCGAGTTCGTGCGTTACGCGGAATCGCTGGCAGCGAGCCAGCCCTCGTTCGATCCGCTGCAACAGGCTCTCACTGCGCCGCCGAGCCTGCTGGATGAATACCTGAACGCGTTGACGCTCGATGCGCTGGCTCGCCACCAACCGAGCCTGGTGCTCATCACGGCCCCGTTCCCCGGCAACGTTTACGGCGCCTTCCGCATCGCGCAGACCATCAAGCAGGGCCGCCCGTCCATCATCACCGTGTTAGGCGGCGGTTACTGCAATACCGAGCTGCGCAGCATGGCCGAGCCGCGCGTTTTCGACTACTTCGATTTCATTACCCTCGACGCCGGCGAACGTCCGCTGCTTGCCCTCATCGAACATTTGCAGCGTAAGCGACCGCTCGAACGGCTTGTGCGCACCTATACGCGCGAGCACCGGTACGTCGACTTCAAAGAGCCCGAGATCGCTTTCTCTGAAAGCGGCACGCCCACCTATACGGGCTTGCCGCTGGAAGATTATCTGTCGCTGCTCGACATGCTCAATCCCATGCATCGACTCTGGTCAGACGGGCGCTGGAACAAGCTGACGGTCGCACACGGCTGTTATTGGAAAAAATGCAGCTTCTGCGATGTCAACCTCGACTACATCTCACGCTACGAACTTGCGGCTACCGACGTGCTGATCGGTCGCATCGAATCGCTGATCCACGAAACCGGGCAAACCGGCTTTCACTTCGTCGACGAAGCCGCGCCGCCCAAGGCACTGAGGTCGCTGGCGAAGGCGCTGTTGCAACGGCAGCTGGCCATCTCCTGGTGGGGCAACATCCGTTTCGAGAAGTCGTTCGATGCCGACCTTTGCCGACTACTGGCCGCAAGCGGCTGCATCGCCGTCACCGGCGGATTGGAAGTGGCATCGGATCGACTGCTCAAGCTCATGAAGAAAGGCGTGTCGATCGAGCAGGTCGCCCGGGTCACACGCGCGTTCGCCGACGCCGGAATCCTGGTACATGCCTATTTGATGTACGGCTTCCCCACTCAGACCGCGCAGGACACCGTCGACGCGCTGGAATACGTTCGCCAATTGTTCGCGGCGGGCTGCATACAATCGGGCTTCTTCCATCGCTTCACCTGCACCGTGCACTCGCCGGTTGGCAAGCAGCCACAGCACTATGGCGTCACTCTCGCTCCACCGCTCCAGGCTACCTTCGCCAGCAACGACATCAATTTCTCGGATCTCACTGGTGTCGACCACGACTCGTTTGGCCCGCCCCTGAGGAAGGCGTTGTACAACTACATGCATGGCGTTGGTCTTGATCTCGATGTGCACGAATGGTTCGGGGAGCACGCCTCCGTTCGGCGCGGCGGAAAGAAGGTCCGCCGACGCGCGACCCATGCGGTGCCACGCACGACGGTGCCGCCGGACCTGATCGAGCGGGCGCTGGCTTGACTGCGCCCGATGCTCATCGCCTTCAACAAGCCGTTCGATGTCGCCTGCAAATTCAGCCCAGAGCCTGGCCGGAGGACACTGGCGGACTACGTCCCCGTAAAAGGCGTCTATCCCGCCGGCCGGCTCGATACCAACAGCGAGGGCCTGGTGCTGCTAACCGACAACGGCGTCCTGCAGGCGCGCATTACCGAGCCCAGGCACAAGATGGCGAAGGTTTACTGGGCGCAGGTAGAAGGCTCACCGACTGCGACGGCACTCGATCAGCTGCGAAACGGTGTCAGCCTCGGCGACTTCACAACGCAGCGCGCCGAGGCGAATCTCATCGAAGAACCGCAGAATCTGTGGCCGCGTGAGCCGCCGATCCGCTATCGCGCCAGGATTCCGACGGCATGGATCGAACTCACCCTATGCGAAGGCAAGAATCGCCAAGTGCGGCGCATGACTGCAAAGGTGGGATATCCAACGCTGCGCCTGATACGCGCGGGCATCGGTAAGTTAACCGTTGCAGGACTAGCACCGGGTAGATGGCGTGAGATCGACGCCGACGTCCCGTGGAGCGGCTAGCGATGGAGCCTGCGGCCATTGGCCCGTCGCATTCCATTACGGCGCAGCTGTCGACGGCGCCCAGGCTGGAGCGCCCGACGGCAATGACGCCGTCTCGACGATCTCGGCCTGCAGGTGTCGCTCACCGCGAAGCGAATTGGCTACGAGGCAAGCCTTTTCGGCGCGCTGCAATAGCTCCTGCGCCTTGGCGCTATCCGAGCCTGCCTTGATCGTGAGTTTCGCGCGGGTTGAGAACCTGGAAAACTGCGTGACTCCCGACACCCGTTCAAGCACGCCATCGACGGAACACTCGATTTGCTCCCACTCGAAACGGGCTGCCCGCGACACAGCCCGAAAGGTTAAAATGAAGCAGTTCGCGACTGCCGCAACGAGCAGCGTCTCCGGTGACCACACGTCACCAGGTCCATCAAATTCGGGGGGTGGCGCGGTTTCGATATTGGGTACTCCCTGAGACGCCACCGGAACGGTACCCGCGATTGATCCCCGGGCGCTGACTTGGTAGATGTGAGGGAAAGGATTCATGGTCTTGCCTCTGGCTTCGACGCCCATTCATTAGGGCTCATGTAGCACTCTGTGCAATGACGGGCAGGCCCGCAGCCTTCCAGGCCGTAATTCCCCCACCCATGTGTGCGGCCTGGCCTTGCCCTGCTGCGAGGCGCCTCTCGGCAGCGGCGAGTGATCGTTTGCCGCTGCCGCAGTGAAACACTACACGGCGGGAACCGGAAGTAGGAAGCGCCGCTGCATCAAAGCCCGACAGGGGATATAGCAGTGCGCCTTGAATTCGCTCGGCGGCGTGTTCGGCGGGTTCGCGCACGTCAATCAGCAATAGCTTTCCCGCTTTGAGGAGACGCGCCACTTCGACAGGCGCAAGTGTTTCGATGGGGTGTGACGGTGAACTCAAGGTCAATGGCCTCTGTTTGGCGCTGTCGCGCAAATTTAGGAAACGTGCTTCGAATCGGGCGGTCGTTCGCGTTGGCTGACGCCGCTTTCATTGCGGGCCATCCATTCGTTTGTTACTATATCGCTATATGGCGATTGTTGCAACCGGCTATCGAAGATAGACTGTGATTGATACTGGCGACCGAGGATGCATGCCATTGAAAGCGCTGGATGACCGGGCGCTGAGTCACGTTGCCGAATACTTTCGGGCGCTTTCGGAGCCCCTGCGCCTAAAGATCCTGAATGCACTGCGCGATAAGGCGCGCAACGTCGGCGAGCTTACCGATCTACTCGAGTGCAGTCAGGCCAACGTGTCCAAGCATTTAGCCACCCTCACCCGTTACGGCTTCGTAGAGCGCACGGCGCAAGGCACCAATGCGTTCTATCGAATCGCGGATCCGCGGGTTTACCAGCTCTGTGATTTAGTCTGCGGTCAGATGGCCAAGCACTTTGCCAACCAGGCCCAGATGCTCGGTGCGTCTGCGACGCGCGCGAGGCGCTGACGCCCGGCGTGTTGCGTGCCATCGGCTAAGCCCTTCGCTGGCAGGAGACTATTTGTTACAGCCGCAGGCGTCGGGGGATGACTGCCGTGGCGGGCAGGCGACCGTGCCATAGGAGCAGTAGACGCAGCAGTCACCCGGCCTGGGTCGAAGCACGGCCCCGCAACCGGTGCAGTCATAGAAGTACTGGCAGGCGTCGGTCGGCATAGTCTCCTCTTTCGACCGGCCGCATTCCGGGCAGGTCAGCACCGACGTCAATTGGATCCCTACTCCGACCATAGCGCCTCTCCACGATACCCCGCACCACGGTCGGACTCCGCCGGATCCAGCTCGTTCATAGTCCCAGCCGTTGAACGGCGCGGGCGCAAGACTCAACGAGAGGGGGGCTTTGCTGCCTTACCACTTGCAGCGTAGGCAGCCAAAAACGTGCTCACCGCCGAATCGGCGTAGCGCTCCAGCGCGGCCTTCGTATAGGGCTCATCGTTCCCGGTAAACATCGCCTGGTTCACTGGAATCCAAAGGAGCAAGCCAACGAAGTGGTGGGCAGCGATGAGCGGATCTTCCACGGATAGCAGATGACGCTTGGACAGCGCTGCAAAGCTGCCGGCGAGAGTGCGCAGCACGCGCTCAAATCCTTGCTCATACCAGGTTTGGCCAAGCTCGGGCATTCGGTCAGCATTGGCAATGACCAATCTGCGCAGGCGCAGCACACCCGGGTCCATCAGCTCAGCAACAAATTGCCGGCCCAAGAGAATGAGATCCTTCCTTGGATCAAGTGTTTCTACCATCGGACCGGCGATCAGACCCACGATCCGATCCACTTGACTGGTCGTCGCCAGGATGATCTCCGAAAATAGCTTCTGTTTGTCGGCGAAGTGCTTGTAAACGGTCTGCTTAGACACGCCCGCTTTGACCGCAATCTCCTCCATGCTGGTGCCTTCGTACCCCTGCTTGAAAAACAGACTTCTGGCCGCGTCCACCATGGACTTGTGTTTGCGATCCGAGTGAGTTTCGGAGACTTCTTTCATAGCTGAATACCTGTATTCAGGAACTAGACGGTATGGTACTTGACATCGCCAACGGGTATTGTAGAGTACTGTACCGTCTAGTACCTCGGAACACAAGCAGGAGGCCATATGAACACTTTGACGGGCACGGCAGGGTCAGCGGCGACGGAGCTTCCAACTATAGGGAAAGCGCAGGTACGCATCGGTTGGGCATTAAGTATTCTCACCATTTTGTTCATGTTGTTCGATGCCGCCGGCAAGCTGGCCCTCGAGTCGCACGTACTCGATGCCACCACGAAAATCGGTTACCCGGTGGCCGCGATCCGCCCTATCGGGGCCATCGCTTTGCTCTGTACCATTCTGTACGCAGTTCCGCGCACGGCGGTATTGGGCGCCGTGCTGCTGACAGGATTCTACGGTGGTGCGGTGGCGAGTAAAATCCGGATTGAGGATCCGTTGTTCAGCTCGATCCTATTCGGAGTTTACTTCGGCCTTATCGCTTGGGGTGGGATCTACTTGCGGGACGCTCGCCTGCGCGCGCTCTTCCCTTTTCGCCGCTAGATCGGAAACATCGAAAATCGTTTGGCGCACGTATGTCAGATCTAAGTGAGTCGAACAACATGCGGGCGGGTATGCGGGCTCAGGAATCGTCGGCTGCGCCTGTTGTCAGTAGTAAACCGTTAATGCCTTAGACCAAACCGGGGGGCGCGACCAATGCAAGTCACTACCTATTTCAACTTCGATGGAAATTGTAAAGCCGCCTTTCAATTCTATGCAGAAACGCTCGGCGGGAAAATTACGATGATGATGACTCAGGGTGAATCCCCGATTGGAGACAAGGTACCTGCGGGAATTGAAAATGAGATCATGCACGCGACGCTCGAGATACCAGGCGGTGGAAGCTTGATGGGGGCGGACCACCCACAGGGCAAGAAGGTCCAGCCTACAGGATTTTGCGTATCAATCCAGGTGAAGGATGTTGCGGAGGCGGAGCGCCTTTTCGAAGGATTGTCCGAAGGCGGGTCGGTGCAGATGGCGTTCCAAAAGACTTTCTGGTCACCCGGGTTCGGGATGTGTACCGATAAGTTCGACATTCCGTGGATGATGAACTGTGCATCATCGGCGTGAGAGTGACCTGCTCCCAATTTTCACTGCCAATGTAAAGTTAGTAAAGTCCGTTTTCCGGAGGGGATACGGACATGAAGAAGTCGAGGTTTACCGAGGAGCAGATCGTCGGGTTTCTCAAGCAGGTCGAGGGCGGCGTCGTGGTCAAGGATCTGTGCCGCAAGCACGGGTTCAGTGACGCGACGTTCTACAACTGGCGCAGCCGGTACGGCGGGATGGAAGTCGCCGACGTACGGCGGCTGCGGGAGCTCGAGGGCGAGAACGCGAAGCTGAAGAAGCTGCTGGCGGAGGCGATGCTCGATATCGAGGCGCTGAAGGTGGTGGCCCGGGGAAAACGGTAAGCCCGCAGGCGCGCAGGGAAGCCGTGCAAGCCATGCGGGCGAAGAATGGTATTTCAGAGCGACGTGCATGCACGCTGATCGGGGTATCGCGCACCGTGCTGCACTACGCGGCTCGCCCAGAGATCAGCAACGCGGTCGTGCGCAGCCGGATGATCGCGCTGGCCGCTGAGCGGCGTCGGTTCGGGTATCGGCGCATCCATGTGATGCTGCGTCGCGAGGGGCAGTGCGTGAATGTGAAGCGGGTGTATCGGTTGTATTGCCAGGAACGCCTGCAGGTGCAGCGCCGGCGCAAACGCCGCGGGGTCGCGGTCGAGCGCCGTCCGCTCACGGTGCCTGAGCGGCCCAACCAGGTCTGGTCGATCGACTTCGTCAGTGACTCGCTGGAGACGGGCCGGCGTATCGAAATGCCGGTGCTGCTGCCACCACCTTCACTGCTGCCTCCGCATGCGCTCAAGGTAGTGGTCAGGACCAGCACCCAAAGGATTTTGATAGCTGCAACGAGTCTGGCAGGCATTTCTCCCCGGTGCGCCGAGCGTCTTGTCTTAGTCACGACGCAGTCCTTATCAATTCGAACATCCTGTGAATGCGGCTGCCCCTTTTGCGTCTCCATCAAGCAGCGTCCGATTCAATTCCCTACGGCAGCCGTTGTTGAATCGTTCGTGAAACCATCCACTTCCAAGAGCACATTTGGCGCCTTTAAAGGAATGATTCTGGCGCCAGCACTAGACCACGATGATGCGCAGTTGAGTATTATGGCCTGCGCCTGTGCATCAAAGAACAGGCTTCCCGTAGATGAGGGCGTGCACAAGCCGCTACTCACAAATCCACCAGTCCCGAAGGTCCCTGCGGAAATTGGAATAGCGTCGACTGCACCGCCATTGCCGCTAGGATAGGCAAGAAACAGGTAGCCACTTCCGGCGTCCCCAATCATGGATGTGACACCGCCAAAGCTCAGGGCGAGAGTACCGATCAAGCTCAAGGTGCCGTCGGCAGCGACGCTAAACGATTGGATAGAATCACTTCCTCCGCTGCTAGTATTCAGAACATAGGCAACCCCGCCGATAAGCACCGCCGTTTGAGGGGTTAAAGCACCGCTCACAGGGAAACTCACGTCAACTGGAGTGTCAGCCGGCGCACCAAGATTTATAACTTGTCCAATTAAGCCGCTTGCCGTCGGGGCGCAATTGACCAACATTTGATGCGGCGTCGTTCCTGTATCGATGTTAGCGCTTTGCGCCAGTGAGTCTTGCTGGCATCCAAGCTGATAAGTACTGCCGGCACCTGAACCGGTGCCGCCAAATATGTCGGCTATGTTGAGGTAATTGGTGTCATATCCAGCAACAACGTACAGATTGCCTGCATCTGCCATCATCGCAACGATATCGTCCTGAACCGGACAAAGGGTGATCCCATTTACAACGCCCACGTAGGCAATACCGGCAGTCGTAACGCTATACACCTGAATCAGCTCACCGAAGGGATAACACTGCCCTTGGAGACCGCACTCCATATACAAATAGCCATCTGGGGATAGTGCAATCGTGTTGCCGTCGGCGCTGCAATGGTCTGGCGTTTGGGCAGTCAACGTAAAGGGTGATCCGGACAGTTGCGTGACGGCCGTATTGTTGAACGTTAGGACCTTGACTTCCTCTGCACTACCCAACGTAACCAAAAAATGCGTGCAGGTTACGGCAATATTGGCAACGTTCGCTGCAGACACGGTTCCCGTGCCGTTTGTGACGGCGCAGTCCTGTGTCGGGCTGTTCGGCTGAGTCAGCACAGTAATCCCGTAAGACTGTCCGCTGGCAAGTGCCGGCAGGATGGTGAACGCCGTTGCGTTGGCAGGGACGCTCGCTTGAGTGCCGCTCACGGTGTCTTTAAGGACCAACCCCGTACCTGTAAGCCCGGTGATGCTTCCGCCCACCGAATAACTGCCAGAGCCCCCACTGCTGGAACTGCTGCTCGATGAGGAAGACGAGGAATTCCCACCGCCGCTCGAACCGCTCGCCCCGCTTGAGGAAGAAGAGGATGAGGACGGCGGTGAGGCTCCGCTACTGGACGATGACGATGAGCTAGAAGATGACGAGGAACCAGACGAAGAGCTTGATGACGATCCACCGCCGGACGAAGAGGATGATGCCCCGCTCGATAGCTGCGTCAACTTTGCTGTCAAAACGTAGCCGGCGCCGCTGTTGACCACGGCGATGTATGCGATATGCGGACTCACCGTAGCGTCTAGCGTTCCCAAGCCCGTGGCCGTGGTGCCATTTAGAAAGGAAGATGTTCCCTGACACCCAGAAAACGAATATGAACCTTTGTATACATCGTACTGGCTATTGATGACAGAAACTTGTCCGCTAATCGAGCAACCGTTATCTGCGTTCTGCTCGGACACCGCACCGGTCTCGCTCACGGTCACGATGCCACCGCTGGTTGGATCGGAATAGGTCCCTGCCACGTCAGCGAGTGACGAACCTGAATCGTAGAGAGAATCGAAATCAAGCGTTAGCGTGCCGCTACTGGCCGTGCCGCCCGCCGTCGTGAAATTAATCGTCCCCGTCATTGTTTGACGAGCTTGAATCGTCCCACTGAGGGTCCCGCTGCCATGATTACTTCCATCAGGGAACACATAACCGATGGGAAGTATTCCATTGTAGTTGCCGGAGATACTGTTGCCAGAGGTCGTGACGGTGCCAAAATACTGAGCACCGTCCGACCGGATAAACTGAAATTGACCACTCTCGTCCACGATGCCGTAAATAGGCAGGTTCGATATCGGATCGGTGCCACGCCATATTCCGCCCGGGGAAGCATTCGATCCGGTTGGTGTGCTGCTGGTATCTGTGTTACCGCCACCTCCGCCACCGCATGCAGTTAACGTGGCGATCAAGCACAGCGTTAGGATAAGCCGGAAGTCTGCGCCGATTTCGGTGCGTTTGGCTCCTCGGTGTGCCGAGGAACTTGTTCTTGTCACGGTACGTCCCCTGTCGAGTCGAGCGCCTTGTTTTCGGCGCTTTGACTGGAGACTAACTGCGAACTGGTCAATCTAACAAATACATTCTCTGGCCGGGTATATTTTGTCAAACCAAGATGGACGCAGCTTGCGAGGTTTGCCTTACCGATCCCTTACCAATCTCAGATAGCTCCTAACCAATTCGGGCTCAATTTGGCCTGCCGCTACGCTAATCTGCACGGGCCAAGTCAATTCATTAGGCACTTAGGTCATGCCGGAAGAGAGCCAAACAAGCAATCACGACCGCCTGCTATTTCACCGCTCGCTGATTCTGTGGAGTCACATTGTGCTGGGCTCTGTGGCAGCTCTAATGTTCTTGAGTACCGTCGACTTACGACATTTTGCATATTGGCGTCGAGGCGCAGCGGTGGGTGTTCTGATGATTTCATCGGCGGCCACGATCCCGTATTTTCTCTTCGGCTTCCTTTCGTACAGGGCAGTTTCCTATCGTCGTATTGGGCTGTGGGTTTATATCTCGCTGCTGGTAGCAGGGACCGTCGGAGTCGGATGCTGGTATCTCAGCGACCTGAGAGAACAAAACGGACCGGCGGGAACCGTCATCGTACTTTTGGCACAGAGCTTCTTATACTTCAACGCATTCGCACTGTGCTTCGCTCGCCGTAGGTCACCATAGTGCTACGATGCAGCGCAAACACGGGACCGATCAGTCATACGATCAGCCCTGACTTCATCTTGGATGAGGTTCGAGATGCCGAAGCCGAATTTTTCTTCCGTGACTGATCTGCCATGTAAATGCGGATATCTGCAGCGCTCCTCTGATGATCCCGACGTACCAATCGCATACGATGAACGCACGAACGAACTGGTGATCCACGGTTGAAAGAACATTCCGGCGATACACGCAGAGAGAGACAGGCCCGCTCCGGGCCGTATTAACGGTTACATCTGCTAAGCACTACAACCCCGTATCCGAAGGGGTATTGAGCACAATTGTCACGGGTAAGTTTGTAGTTATAAAAACTCTATAGCAATCATGGATGTACGATCTTATGAGTCACTCCCACTCAATCGTCGCCGGCGGCTTGCTGGAAATGTCGTACACCACCCGGGACACGCCCGGCACTTCGTTGACGATGCGGCGGGAGACCACGTCGAGAAACTCGTACGGCAGGTGCGCCCAGTGCGCCGTCATAAAATCGATGGTCTCGACCGCGCGCAGCGCGATGACATAGTCGTAGCGGCGCGCATCGCCCATGACCCCGACCGAGCGTACCGGCAGGAACACGGCGAAGGCCTGGCTGGTGCGCTCGTAGAGATCGTGACGCCGCAGTTCCTCGATGAAAATATGGTCGGCGCGACGCAACAGCTCGGCGTACTCGGGCTTGATCTCACCCAGGATGCGCACGCCCAGCCCCGGCCCCGGAAACGGATGGCGATAGACCAGTTCGTGCGGTAGCCCGAGTTCGACGCCCATGCGCCGCACCTCGTCCTTGAACAGCTCGCGCAGCGGCTCGATGAGCTCGAAATTCAGATCCGCCGGCAAGCCGCCGACGTTGTGATGCGACTTGATGACGTGCGCCTTGCCGGTGCGTACGCCCGCGGATTCGATGACGTCGGGATAGATGGTGCCCTGCGCCAGAAAACGCACTCCCTGCAGCGCGCGCGCCTCGGCCTCGAACACGCTGATGAACTCGCGGCCGATGATCTTGCGCTTGGCTTCGGGATCGCTGATACCGCGCAGCGCGCTCATGAAACGCTCTTCGGCCTGCACGCGGATGACGCGGGCGCTCAGGCGATCGGCGAAAACCTGCGTGACCGCATCACCCTCCCCCAGCCGCAGCAGCCCGTGATCGACGAATACGCAGGTGAGTCGCGGACCGATGGCCCGTTGCAACAGCGCCGCCACCACCGAGGAATCGACACCGCCCGAAAGACCGAGCAGCACCTGCGCATCACCCACCTGCGCGCGCACCCGCGCGATCTGGTCTTCGATGATGTTGCCGACGGTCCAGCGCGCCTCACAGCCGCAGATTTCGCGCACAAAGCGCTCGAGCACGGCGCTGCCCTGACGCGTATGCGTCACCTCCGGATGGAACTGCACGCCGTAGAAACGCCGGCGCTCGTCGGCCATGGCCGCGAACGGCGCATTGTGCGTGCTGGCGAGCGCCCGGAAGCCCGCCGGCAGCGCCTCGACCCTGTCACCATGGCTCATCCAGACATCCAGCAGCGCGTGACCCTCGCGCGTACGGTCCGACAGGCCGTCTAGCAGCCGGCTGGGCGCGGCGACCTGCACCTCGGCATAGCCGAACTCGCGCACGCGGCCTGCAGCAACGCGGCCGCCGAGCTGTTGCGCCATGGTCTGCATGCCGTAGCAGATGCCGAGCACCGGCACCTCGAGCGCAAATACGGACTCGGGCGCCTTCGGCGGCGCCGCGTCGGTGACCGACTCGGGACCGCCCGACAGGATCACGCCGCGGGCACCGAAGGCGCGCACCTCGGCATCGCCGATGTCCCAGGGATGGATTTCGCAGTAGACCCCGAGTTCGCGCACGCGGCGCGCGATCAGCTGTGTGTACTGCGCGCCGAAGTCGAGGATCAGTATCTTATGCGCATGGATGTCGGGGCTTGGCGCTACGCCCTCACTTGCACTTACCGCCAATGCTTCAGGAGACGCGATAATTCGGCGCCTCCTTGGTGATCGTGACGTCATGTACGTGGCTCTCGCGCACACCGGCGGTGGTAACGCGCACGAAACTTGGCCGCGTACGCATCTGCTCGATGTTGCCGCTGCCGGTGTAGCCCATGGCCGCGCGCAGCCCGCCGGCGAGCTGGTACAGAATGGTGACCAGGCTGCCCTTGTAGGGCACGCGGCCTTCGATGCCCTCCGGCACCAGCTTCTCGAGCTCGGTGGCGGTGTCCTGGAAGTAGCGATCGGCGGAGCCGTGCCGGTCGGACATGGCGCCGAGCGAACCCATGCCGCGGTAGGCCTTGTAGGAAGCGCCCTGGTACAACTCGACTTCGCCCGGAGATTCCTCGGTGCCGGCGAACATGCCGCCGATCATGACCGCATACGCGCCCGCGACGATGGCCTTGGCCACGTCGCCGGAATAACGGATGCCACCGTCGGCGATCAGCGGCACGCCCTTCTCCTGCAGCGCCGCGGCTACCGCAGCCACCGCCGAGATCTGCGGCACGCCGACACCGGCGACCACGCGCGTGGTGCAGATCGAGCCGGGCCCGATGCCGACCTTGACCGCATCGGCCCCGGCGGCCACCAGGTCGAGCGCGCCCTCGCGCGTGACGATGTTGCCGGCAATCAGCTCGAGATCGCCCCAGCGCGCCTTCAGCCGCGCGACCATCTCGAGCACGCCGCGCGAGTGGCCGTGCGAGGTATCTACCACAATGACATCGACATCCGCCTCACGCAGGGCCGCCACGCGGTCGAGCGTGTCGGGCGTGGTGCCGACGGCGGCGCCGACGCGCAGCCGGCCGTCGCTATCCTTGCAGGCGCGCGGGAATTCCGTGGCTTTCTGGAAGTCCTTGACGGTGATCATGCCGCGCAGCTCGTCGTCGCCATTGACGACCAGCACCTTCTCGATGCGATGCTTGTGCAGCAGACGCTGCACTTCATCCTTCGGCGCATTCTCGCGCACGGTGATCAGCCGTGCCTTCGGCGTCATGACCGAGCTGACCGGCGCATCGAGCGCGCGCTCGAAGCGCAGATCGCGGTGAGTAACGATGCCGACCACCTTGCTGCCGCTGACCACGGGCACGCCCGAGATGCCGCGTGCGCGCGTGAGCTCGATGACATGGCGGATGGTGGTGTCCGGCGGCACTGTGATCGGATCGACGATGACACCGCTTTCGAATTTCTTGACTCGTCCGACCTCGCGTGCCTGGGTGTCGATCGACATGTTCTTGTGGACGATGCCGATGCCACCCTCCTGCGCCATGGTGATCGCGAGGCGCGCTTCGGTGACGGTATCCATGGCCGACGACAGGATCGGCAGGCCCAGCCGGATATTGCGGGTCAGTGCGCTGGAGAGATCGACCTCTCGAGGCAGAACGTCGGAGCGCGCGGGTACGAGCATGACGTCGTCGAAGGTGAGTGCCTCTTCGAGAATTCGCATGAGCCTCTGGGCCTTACGAGAAGAAGCGCGCCATTCTACGGCGTCGGCTGGGTTTGCGGTAGACTTCGCTACCGGCCGCGACGACAGCTTAGCGCCGACCGAGACACCCGTGCCCACGAAGACCCGCCCAGCCGATTTCGGCACCCAATCCCTGTTTTCCGGGCTCGGAACGGCCGTGCCGGCGGCGCCGACACGCACGGTCTACTCGGTTTCCCGCCTCAACCGCGAGGTGCGGGGGCTGCTCGAGTCGGGCCTCGGCGCGCTGTGGGTGCAGGGAGAGATCTCGAACCTGTCCCGCCCGGCCTCTGGCCACTGGTATTTCTCCCTCAAGGACCGTGACACGCAGGTGCGCTGCGCCATGTTCCGCCAGCGCAATAGCCTGGCGCGCTTCTCGCCGCGCGAAGGCCAGCTGGTGCAGGCCTACGGCCGCGTGAGCCTGTACGAAGCGCGCGGCGACTACCAGCTCCTGGTCGAGCTGCTCGAGGATGCCGGCGTCGGCGCCCTGCAGCGCGCCTTCGACGAACTCAAGGCTCGGCTGGCGGCAGAGGGTCTGTTCGCACCCGAGCGCAAGCGGCCGCTGCCGCCAGCGCCACGCCGGATCGGCGTAATCACCTCGCCCACCGGCGCCGCCGTGCGGGATATTCTGCATATCCTCGGCCGCCGCTTCCCATGCGCACCGGTGTTGATCTATCCAGCCCCGGTACAGGGCGCCACGGCGGTGGCGGCGCTGATTGCGGCGCTCGAGCTTGCGGGTGCGCGAGCCGAGTGCGACGTGCTGATCCTGGCGCGCGGTGGCGGCTCGCTCGAGGATCTGTGGGCGTTCAACGATGAAGGCCTCGCGCGCGCCATCCTGCGCTGCCCCATTCCGGTGGTTACCGGCATCGGTCACGAAATCGACTTCACCATCGCCGACTTCGTCGCCGACCTGCGCGCGCCGACTCCCACGGGGGCGGCCCAGCTAGTGGCGCCGGACGCCAGCGTGTGGCGGCATCGGCTGGTGCAGTTTGCCGCGCGCTTTGCCGCGGCGGCGCGGCGTACTTTGCGCAGCGAGCAGACGCGCCTGGACGGCCTGGTGCAACGGCTGCGCCAGGCGCATCCCGGCGCGCGGCTGCTGCAGCACAGCCAGCGGCTCGATGAGCTCGAGG
>JBAUYT010000231.1:0-4133 GCA_049584935.1 Steroidobacteraceae bacterium | reverse complement strand
CCCGAATACCTCGCGGCGCATGGCGACCATGCGCGGGAACGAGAATTCGAGGCCCAGCGTAAACAGCAGGAACACCACGCCGATCTCGGCCATGGCGTGCGTTTGCGGGCCGTCGGGCAGCACCGCGAATGCGAACGGCCCGAGCAGTATGCCGACGATGACGTAGCCCAGCAGCGGCGGCAGGCCGATGCGTCTGCCGGCGGTAACCAGCAGCACCGACGCCGTCAGTAGAATCAGGACCTGGCCGAGTGAGGCGACTGGCACGCCGCGACGTTACGGCGCAGCGCCCTTATTTGTCCATGGTGACGGTGGCGTCGTAACGATCGAAGCCGTGCATGGCGCGCCGATAGGCATTCATGACCAGCCGCTCGGCGCTCTGATCGGCGCGCGTCGACAGCAACATGCGCATGACCACGTCGTCCGCGGGACGGGTCGGATCGTCGGCCAGCAACTGCTCTATGAAGCGCGCCAGGCGGCAGACGATCTCGTTGACGAACCGCAGACGCGCGCCGTCGTGCACCTGTTCGGCACCGGCGCCATAGGTGCTGCGGGCCTCGACCGCCAGCTCGTGCAGGAACACCGCCAGCAATCGCGCCTGGTCCACGGGGTCCAGATCGCTGAAGTATTCGATTTCGGATTGCAGATTCATGACGGCGGCGAGGTTCGCTAAATCTAGGTCCCCGTGGGTACGAACTCGATCGGCTTGGTGGTGGTGATCGTAGCCACGTCCTTGGCGGCAAAGCGGAACAACTTCACGCGCGCGACGATCTTCTTCTCCAGATCGGGATCGTGCAGCTCGCTCGACACCACGTGGCATTCGGTCACCTCGCCGGCCGGCGATATGGTGAATTCGAGCACCAGCTTGCCCTGCAGGTCCGGCTGCTCGCGCAGCGCTCGACCATAGAGGGCGTAGATGGCTCCTTTATTGGAGTCGAACACCAGCGCGATCTCTTCCTCGCTGCGCGACGGCTTGCCGCTGCCGCCCTTGGCGACATTGCCGCCGCCGGCGGCTGCGGCGATGCGCGAACTCACAGCAGTGGTGGCGTTGCCCGTCAGCGAGCCGGCGCCGCTGCCAAAGCCGCGGCTGGCGTTGGCCGTGGTGATGCCGGCGGAGCCGGATCCCACCTTCGATGCGATCAGCGAGCGTTCCGCGTGACTGTCCTGGCCGACCGCACCCTGCAGGTTCTTGGTCTGGCCAAGCGGCGTCAGGTCGACGTTCTGTCGCAGGTCCGCCAGCTCGTCCTTGAATTTGAGCAGGCCGGACTGCTGCGCCTTCTTGCGCGCCTCAGCGGCCTTGTCCACGGGCTTGGGCACCTCGACCGGCTTGGTCTCGGGCTTCGGCTTCGGCGGTTCGACCGGCGGCGGCGGCGGCGGCGGCTTGGGCTTCTCCTCGACCATGAGCCGCGCAAGTCTCTCGGGCACAGCTTCCGGCGCGGCCGTCTCCTGCGGCAGGTGAATCAGCGGCAGAACGATGCCCAGCACCAGCAGCAGCAGCAGCCCGCCGGCCATGAGGCGCCAGAAGCGGCGCCGCTCCTCGGGATCGAGTTCCCAGGCCAGGGTGTAGTCGCGATAGTACTCGGACAGCTGCATGCCGTTGGTCTCCGATACTACGATCCGCTGACGGTGCCGGCCGGCACCGGCTTGTCCTTCTGCAGGACCGCCAGCGAAATGCGTCCATAGTCCGCGTCGGTGCAGGTACGCATGACCTTCTTCAGCACTTCGTACGGCAGCGATTTGTCACCCATGACGGTGATCTCGCGGTCGGCGACGTCCTGCTCGGAAGTCGCCTGCCCCACCAGCATCGGGCGCTTCAGCGCCGCCTGCAGCGGTTCGATGATGTCGCCCTGCGTCGCCTGGATGTCCGCGATCGAGCCAATGCGATCGCCCTGCACGAACATGTCGTCCTTGGTCAGCATTACGACGACGGTCACGCTCGGCTGGCGCTCGGATATGGATTGCGGAATCTCGATGCCCTTGCTGTTCTGCACGACCTCGACATTGGTCGAGTACACCAGCAGGAACGACACCATCACCGACAGGATGTCGATCATCGGAATCAGATTCAGCTGGCCCTCGACTCGGTGGCGCAGCTGGTGCTGCAGCATGAAGCGGGCGCGGCGGGACATGCTCATGGCGAGGTGGGCCTCATGATTTGCCGGTGGTTGCCGGTGCCACCGGAGTCGGGGCAGCGGTGGGCGCCGCGGCGCCGTTGCCGTTCACTTCGCCGGCGGCCGGGGCATCGCCCAGCGAGACGTCCGGAAACAGCTCGTACTGGACCACGTCGAGCCCGGCGTTGACTTCGAGCACGCGCGTGCGATCCATCACCTGCACCACGACGTCGTACGGGATGTCCGGCTCCAGCAGCACCGTGGCGTCGGTCTTGTCCGGAAACTTGGACTTGACCTGTTGCAGGTACTTCGACAGCGCGTCGTAGTCGTAGCCGGCGTCGTTGTTCGGGAAGGTCGCCAGCGGACCGGAATTGCGATCATCGACGATCAGGGCGTTCCTGCGCACCACCACTTCCAGCTGCAGCCCCGGCGGCGGCGGCACGAACTCGGCGTTGGACGGTGGCAGCTTCAGCTCCAGGATCACGGTGCGGGAGAACACGGCGGTCATGAGCAGGAACGTCACCAGCACGGTGAAGATGTCGATCATCGGCACGAGCAGCAGTTCCTCGGGCTTGCGGTTGTGCCGCAGCAGCTTTCGGATCTGGTAGGACCGACGGGCCATGCTTACACTTCCGCGCGGTTGCCGCTGCTCAGGCCGCCGCCGGTGCCGGCTGCGGCTGCCGCTCGGTGACGGCGTTGAGGAACTTGACCGATGCCATCTCGAGGCTGTCGATCGTGTCGGTGGTCTTGGTCTGGAGCCAGGCGTGGATCAGCAGCAGCGGTACCGCGCTCATGAGTCCGAACGCCGTGCAGTTCATCGCCACCGAAATGCTGGCCGACAGCAGGTTGGCCTTCTCGGCCGGATTGACCGTGGCCACCGCGGCAAAAGCGTTGATCAGGCCGATGACCGTACCGAGCAGCCCCAGCAGGGTCGCCAGGTTGGCAAAGGTTGCAATGTAGTGCGTGCGCTTCTCGAGCCGCGGCACCACGTCCATGAGACTCTCCTCCATCGCCTTTTCGATGTCGTCGCGGTGGCGCGCGGAGGCGATGCGCGCCAGGCCGTAACTGAGAATCTGCGCAATTGCCGCGGTGGATTTCGAGGTCAGCGCCATGGCCTGACGGAAATCACCGCGCTGCAGGTATGGAACCAGCTGGTTCCACAGTCCGCGATTGCGCAACTGCACCTGCGTAAGGTAGATGAATCGCTCGATCGCAATCGCGAGACCTGCGACCAGCACCACGGCGATCGGGTACATCATGTCGCCGCCGCCCTGAAAGAATCGCACTATGTGACTGAACATGCTGACTCCCATTCCTGAACGCTATGATCCACCGAGTTGATCAAACTAAGGTGACGTTACCGGCCATACCGCGACCTACTTCTCATCCCTGGTGGCAGGCGCGGCGGCCGGGGTGCCGCCCGCAGCAGAGTGAGACGTGGCTGCGCCAGAGCCCTCCAGCGCCGCGTAATACCGGTTCTGGCGCCGGAACACGTCGCGATCCACGGGTGTCAGCGCTTCGTCGAGCAGGCTGTTGGGCGGCCGGCCGGCAAACTCGCCCGGATCGGCCCTGCGCCAGGGCACCACGTACATGACCTTGGGCAATTCGCGATTGCCGCTGATCTCCGTGGTGTCGAGCTGGATGTGATCCAGTGACTTGCCCGCCGGCTTTTCGGCAGTTTGAGCAGCGGCGGCTGGCACCGGTTTTGGCGCCACCGGCGCTGCAGCGCCGGCCGGCTTCGACCGGGTGGAGGAGCTATCCCCGGCCGGCACCGTCGCCGGCTCGGACCTGTGAGCCGGGGCTGCGGCCGCGGCCGGCGAAGTCTGCACGCCGGGCTCGAGCTCCGGAGAGGACTGCGCCAGCGCCAGTCCTGCCGTGCCGGCGGCCAGCAGCAGGGCGGCGAGCGCGATGCGGCAGCGATTCATGTCGTACCTCCGTTGCTGTCCGAAGCCACCGGGGCGCTGGCCGGCGTCTCGGCCGGCGCAGGCGCCGTGCTGGGAGCTGGCTCGGCGCCTGGCGCGGCGG
>JBAUYT010000230.1:0-7404 GCA_049584935.1 Steroidobacteraceae bacterium | reverse complement strand
TCGGGCTCTCTGGTCTGCGCGTTTGCCAGGAGTACCAGCGCGGGGTCATTTTTCGTTTGGGCCGATATGTCGGACTGCGCGGTCCAGGTTTGTATTGGATAATCCCTCTCCAAATTGAGCGTTCAGTTACCACTGATATCCGCACGCGCACCGTCTCAGCTGAGCAGCAGGAGACCATAACGCGAGATAGCGTTACGATTAAGGTCAATGCGGTACTGTGGTATCGGATAGTCGACGCGGCGAAATCTGTCATAGCAGTTGTCGATGCCCCTGCGGCCGTCTACCAATTAGCGCTGACCGGCCTGCGCAATATTATTGGACAGCACGACTTAGACGAAGTCCTCCAGCAACGGAACAAGATCAATACGCTGCTCTGTGAGAGCATTGCTGGCTCCACGGCTGCGTGGGGACTTGAAGTGCAGCGGTTTGAAATGAAAGATGTTGAACTACCGGTCGCCATGCAACAAGTGATGGCCATGCAAGCAGAAGCCATCCGCGAAAAACGAGCGCGCATAATCAAGGCTGAGGCGGAGCTAGAGGCGTCAGTAAAGCTCTCCGCGGCCGCGGCACAGATCATGGCCAATCCAGCCGCCCTGGAACTGCGGCGAATGCAAATGATTTCCGAGGTCGGAGCAGAGAACAACAGCACAACGGTCCTGATGATTCCGTCGGATTTCGTATCGCTGACGCACACGCTGAATGAGTATTTACGACTGCACAACGCGCCACCAGGCGCTTAAGCAGCTTTTCGGTTCCTTGAGGCAGCCGATTCGCCAGCTTGCGCCCTGAGGTCAGGAGCAACCCTGGTCGGGTTGGTCAACCGTTGCCGCTTCTTATGCGATTATGCTGAAAGCAGCGCGGCTTCGTCAGCGCCGCCGCTGGCAATCGGGCTTGCCTCATCGGTGAGTGGCGGAGATTTGGCAAATATCGGTATTATCACGATAGGCGCACAAGCTTCGGTGGGCGGCGCGCGCCGACAACTAGCCCACAGCAGCTAAAGGAGGTGATCCAAGTGGCACATTCACACGTTGGTTCAGTCGCAACTCTAGTCATCCTGACGCACCGCGAGGTACTTGGCTAATCGTTCCCTCGCGAGGGTCATGAAACCCTAGAGGATGCGCGCAGGCTAGTTGTCACGCGCGCGACCGAGTCCAACGGAAGGACGCTTCCAAGCAGTTGCGATGCGGATGACCTTGGTCCGCATGTAAAAGCGCTTGAGCAGGAACGGCGAAGTCCGCAAGGGCTTCGCCGTTTTCTTTCGAGGCGCGCCAAGCTGGCTGTCGCGCCAGGCCAGGACTCAATTCGCTACAGACGATTGGCTGCGGAGGCAAGCGGCTCGTCGACGCTTACCGGAGCGGAGCCTGTCAGCAGGTCGCGCCGGAATAGGCGCATGCAGGTCGCCGACAGGAGCAGCAGCGCAAACAGTGCCAGGCAGATGACGACGACGCTTCTCCCTGTGCGGAACGGCGCCGCCCATAACGCCGAGAAGAATGCAGCGTAGATCAGATACAGATTCAGGCAGATACCCGCGATCGGGACCAATAGGTTGTGCACGACATTGAAATGCGCGGGCGCAACTCGCCGGAAGTAGACGAGGTTGGCAACATTGACTCCTGTGTAAGTGAGCGCAGCAAAGAAGACCAACGCATTCGACCACCAGATGAAGCTGTCCAGGCCGTTGTGTAGGATCGCAAGGCTCAGCAAGCCGTTGACGACACAGGTCAACACAACGACCAGCACCGCGGTCTGCGGGACGCGCTTTTCTCCTTTAAGTCTCGCCAACGGTGCCGGTAGCAGGCCGTGGCGAGCCAAGGCGAAGATGAGGCGTGATGCGCCCTGTACGCTTGCGATGTAAATCGCCGTAAGACCGCTAAAGGCGGTGGCGACCACCAGGACATTGCCCCAGCCCCAATAGGCGCGCGCAACCGGCGTGATCGCGGTCAGACCTTCGGCGTTGTATTCGAGGACTTGGCTTAGAGGTGCCGATAGGGTTAGAACCCAAGCGTTGACCGCCCAGAACAGAGCAACGCCGATGACCGCGGCGATGAGTACACGTGGCACGTGCTGGCGCGGCGCCTGAGCCTCTTCGGCGGCCGTAGCGACCACATCGAAGCCGGCAAACGCCAACATTCCGAGAATGATGGCTGCCCAAAACCCCGAGAGCCCGTGGGTCGCATGCGCCGGATTAAACGGTCCGAGATTGACCGCGCCAACCTGACCGGCCTTAACCCCCAGTATGGTCGCATAAAGGGCGAGAACCACGGCCGTTTCGATCAACATCAGGCGGATCGTCGTCTTGATTGAGGCTTCCGCGCCTCTGAGGCAGACCCACGCGATCAGAGCGGATTGCAACACAAGTCCGGCCGCCAGGACGGACATGCCCGGAATCTTCACATGCGCCCACTCGACAAGATCACGGAAAAATAGCGCGAACAGCAGCGGCACTGAGATCGCGCTCATTAGGAAATAGACGATCATCACCAGGCCGGCGACCAGTCCGGTTGTCGGATTGACGGTCGTCCAAAGCCAAGCGGCTGCGGCCCCGGCGGAAGGCGCGTGGCGACTGAGGCTGGCATAGGACAGAACCGTCGGCAGGGTGATTATCAAGGCTGCCAGGAAGACCAGCGGCGCGACGGGGCCCGCTGTCGCCTCGATTGGTCCCCACGTGGCGTAGAGGCCGATGGCCGGCGAGGTGACCCCGATGACAAGCGCGGCGAGCCCCCAGGGGCCGATGACGCCCCCCTTCAGGCGGGGCGCTACCGGCGCTTCATTGCTGTGATTGAGTTGCAGGAATTCTCTTCAGCTAAGAAAGGCCGTTGCACGATCTTTAGAAGGTAACGGAGGGCAGCCACGACCCACGGGGTTCATTGTAGAAGCCAATTGTCATTAAGGTCATTGTCTGGGTGATGCGGAGGTTTTCGCCAAGGCACCAGCGCATCAGGTCTCCGTTGCGAGTGGGAACCAGAAAGCCGGGGCCCGGGAACCCTTGCGCGGCACCGATGAGTGCCTTCAGGTCATCGTTCGATTCTCCGACCGTGTGGCCGAAAAAGGCCATACAAGTCGTGTAGCCGGTGATACGCCCGGCGCTCTCCGCGACGCGGGCGGTTCCGTGGGCGACCGCATCCGCCAGCTCGCCGCCTCGCTCATGCCCGTGCACGCGCAAGCAAAGGCGGTTGCAGGCCGCAAGATCACGCTCGGTGGCGAGGCGTACGCTATGTCCGGGCACGGCCTTCCCCACCGCCGGACCCTGTATGCAGGCCAGTTGTTCGCGCGCTTCGAAACCTAGCTTCAGGTAGAGGGCCAAGGTGCGGTTGTGGTAACCGGCCTGGAGCAGTCGAATTCCGCTGAAGCCGCGCTCTTCCGAGCGACGCATTACGGCCTGCATCAGCGCATGCCCGGCGCCGTCGTTCTGCAGCGCCGGCGCGACCGTAATCGGCCCCACGCCGCTTATCGGATTGCGTTCGTCGAGGAAGTTACTGCCGACGATCTTTCCATCGACTTCTGCCACGACGTCGAAAAAGCCGTCGTGGTTTATTAAGCCAGCAAGCAACGCCGCCGCCGCGGCGGCGTTTGGGAAATCGGGCGGGAAATTATGCGCCTCGGCGATCGCCTTGAACGCGCCGTAGCAGATCTCCCCAAGAGTCGGCGCGTCCGCCGCGTTGCCTCTACGCAGACATACGCTCATTCTTCTTCCTTCGCTCCCTATCATCCCGAGTTCACCGAGCGGTGCGAGTCACTGGAGTCGGTCGGGCCGCAATGGATGCAAGTGCCGTACTGACGCGTCAGGGTGAGCGAAGCTCCTGTTCGGCGTTGCCGTACTCTGGCGGAAAGGAACGCCGGGCGTGACACCCGGCTTCCTTCTATGTCCTTGCGATCGGCGTGCTACTTCAGCTCAAGTTCCTGCCCGGTCCACGAACCAAGAACTCGTCGGATCTTGCTGCGGTCGACCGCGCCCTTGTTCGACGCGTCCAAGGATCCCTCCACCTGTTTTGCCACCGCATCGCCTTTGGCGATTGCACCGTCCAGGGCCGCCCAGTTCTTGTAGTTGACTACCAGGTAAATGTCCGGATCATTCTCCCCTCTCGGCTCAACCGTTACGACTCGATAGCTGGTGATATAACCGGCCTTCTTGGCTGCTTCCTGCTCGGCCTTCCATGTGGTGTCGAGATATTTTAGGTATTCATCGAACTTTCCATACTCGGTCCGAATTGCCGCTACGTTGACAACAGGTCCTTCAGTGAAGGCATGATCATCTGCGACGGCCTGGACGCTTGTGGCCGCAAGAGCCGCGAGCGCAGCATACGTAGCGATATGGTGCTTGATATTCATAGTTTCCCTGCTTATTAAGTAGATGGTTGTTATTGATGAGATCTCGCCCGAGGCGAACCTTGGTTGCCGCAATCCGTGCAAACACCTTGGTGCCTGAAGGTTGGGTGCGCGCACGGAAATAATCGCATGGAACCTACTATAAGATCCATGCGGCGGCACACCAACTCATCGGCGCTCCGGAGCGCTTTGAGAATGGAGGACGGATGCACTGGCTGTTGCGCTCTCGGTTGGGTGTGGTGCTGGTCTTCGGCCTACTGTTGCTCGCGCTGGACGTCGGCCGTTCCATCTGGGCGCGCGTCGGTCTGGCGCATCCGAGCGCGGAATACCGACCGGAGCCTGCCCAGTACGCGGACCTGACTTGGCCACCAGGCGCGGACGTGGACCGCGGCGCGCCGCTGGGGGTGCGCGTATTCGCCCGATACTGCGCCGTTTGCCACGGTCCCACCGGACGCGGGAACGGTCCGGCCGCACCATCGATGTTTCCACGCCCTCGGGACTTCTCAGCCGGCAGGATCAAGTACAAAACCACCGCGGCAGGTGATCCGCCCACGGACGAGGATCTCCTGCGCACGGTCCGCGAAGGCCTTCCTGCCAGCGCGATGCCGTACTTTGCCGATCTACTTTCGACCGAGGAATTACGCGCCGTCGTAGAGCAGGTGAAATCGTATTCAAGTGCCTTTTCGAAGCCCGGGCGCCCCATCGAAATCCCCGCTGCGATTCCGAGTTCGCCGGAGAGTGTGGCGCGCGGAAAGGCGCTGTTTGCCCATCAAGGCTGCGCCGCGTGCCACGGCGACGACGGTCGCGGCGGCCAGCGTTACGACGACGGCTCCGGCCACGCGGTGTACGCGCGCGATCTCACGGCACCCTGGGCTTTTCGCGGTGGCAGGCGGCCCCAGGACGTCTGGCTGCGGCTGACGACCGGCATTACGCCAGGGCCTATGCCCGCCTACGCGGACGTGCTGCCGGCCGCCGCCCGCTGGGATTTAGTGAACTTCATCGCCTCGCTCGCCCGCACGCCGGCCTGGGAAAAGGGCGGTGGCTTCGGCGGCGCGGGATTTGCCGCGGATCCAACCGTGCGCGGAGACTACATTACCCGCTGGGAGGTGTGTGGTCTCTGCCACACGCAGATCGACCGTACCGGAATCTACAACGTTGATGGCGCATTTCTCGCCGGTGGCATGCGCGTCGGCTACTACCCGCACGGCTATTCGGTGAGCCGCAATCTGAGTTCGGATTCGGAAACGGGCCTGGGTCATTGGACTGTGCCGCAGATTGTTCGCGCGCTGCGCGACGGTCAGGCACCAGACCGGGCGCTCAATCCGTTCGCGATGCTTTGGGCGCAATTTCACAACTTCAGCGACGACGACGCGACGGCGATTGCCACCTTTCTCAAAACGGCATCCAGACCGGTGCATAACCAGATTCCACCGAAGCTAACCTACGGGCTGGTCGAGACCATTGCGATGAAGCTCACGCGTCCGCTGCCGGCGACGACGCCCAAGGCGCTGACTTATGGGGATGGCAACTTCGCCATCGATCCCGGCAGAGGCTCGCCGGCGCGCATTCAATCCGTGCTAGTCGACACTCAGTGGATTGTCCTGGCGCTGGGAATTGTGCTGTTCGTGCTTGCCGGCCCGCGCCCGAGGATGGTCGCGTCCATCGGTGCCGTGCTCGGGTTCGCGGTCGCTGGCATGCTGTTGTTCGTGCTGTCGCAGTGGCCTGCCATCCGGAATATGCCGCCTGATCCCTTGGTGAAGGCCGTGAACGCCGGCGATATCAAACCGGACACGCACGCCATGCCCGAAGAGAGGGCCCGCATGGTGGAACGCGGCCACTATTTGTACTCGGTGAGCTGCGCCATCTGCCACGGTACCGACGGCAGCGGCGGTACGCCGATCAGCTGGCGGCCATTTGGCACGCTGTGGACCCGCAATATCACTTCCCATCCGCAAGCGGGCGTCGGCGCCTGGACCGACGCGGAGTTGGCGCGCGCGATCCGCAGCGGCGTCAGCCGGGACGGTAGACAACTCCATTGGCAGGGCATGACGTGGGACCAGTTCTCCAACCTCGACGAGGAGGATCTGCGCGCGATCGTCGCCTACGTGCGCTTGCTGCCGCCCGTGAATCGCCCAGTTCCCCTCCCGCGCCCGCCGGCGGCCGATGATTGCGGGACGTACACCTTTTACTTGGAGAAGAGCGACCAGCCCGGCTGCCTATGAAGCCATCCACCGCACCTGCGATACCACACTGAGTACTTCCCTAGGACGCAGCCGGGAGCCCTTTTGGGACTGACGGCCGCATCGCTCATGCCGGGAACCGCGCCGTGACAATGAGTCCCTTGCGGTTACGGCGGCAACCCCGCCGCTGGTGGGGCCGGCGGCGCGCAGACGATGCAGCGCGGCGAGCGCACCGTCCAGCGATCCGTGACCAGCACGGCGCTGCAGTCCCGGCAGGCGCCGATGACCAGCTCATCCCCGCGGCAGAGTGCGCGCAGCAGGAACTCGGCGTGCTCGAACGTCATCATGGGCGTGCCGAAGCGCGCGCAGTAGATCTCGTAGGCCTGGCACAGCAGCTCGCCGCGGACCAGCCCGGCGGGGTCGCGCCGCAGCTCGGCACTGATGGCCGCGCCGGCGCGCGGCAGCGCCCCCGTGAGCCGGCAAAGGCTCGCGAAGGACGAGGCTTCGTAGCGCGCGCGGGCACTGCGGGTGAAGAACGCCGGCTGCCGCGGCGACTTGCCGCGATGGCGCACGGGCAAGGAGCCTCTCGGCTGGTTGGAGCCAGACTCCTTTATATAGAAGCGGTAGAGCTTGCGAATACGGTCGCCGCTGAGCCCGGTCCACGCGTGGATGGTGTGGGTGCGGGCCTCGTGGCGGATGAAGCGTAGCGCGATGTCGAACTTGCGGCGCTCGCGACTGTAGCGGTCGTCGTGGATTCTCATGGCTTCGTCCCCGCCAGTTTGTTACCAGTCACCATTTCAGTACTAATATGTCAGAAACTCGCGGATCACCGCAAGCGCGGCGGCGGCAGGATAACTGGCGGAAACAGGGAGGAATGCACGATGTACGAGGCTCACTC
>JBAUYT010000229.1:0-22743 GCA_049584935.1 Steroidobacteraceae bacterium | reverse complement strand
ATCCCATGCCGCGCGGACACCGGCAGCCGCCGCACCGCCCGCGCCTGCCAGCGTCGTGTCGCCCGCCGGCGAGGTTGCCAGCGTCAGTGCCGCGGCCAATGCGGCAGCCGCTGCGGCGCCGGCCCAGGCCCAGGCCATCAATGTGGCGGCCGAAGCCGCCGCCTCGCAGTACTACCTGGTGCAGAACGACGATACCGTGCAGACCATTGCGGCGCGCACCGGCGTGACGGTCAACAAGCTCATGGAGCTCAACTCGATACCCGATGCGGACTATATCTATGGTGGCCAGCGCCTGCGCCTGGTGGCCGCGGCTCCCGAGCCGGAGACCGTCACGACGGCCGCGACGCTCGACAGCGCCAAGGCCGCCGTACAGGAGAGCGAGGAGGAAGAGCAGGCCGTCACCGCCGCCGACAAGTCGAGCGGCAACGCCGAGCCGGTGACGGTGGCACAGGAAGAAGGGCCGGAGCTGGCGCCCGGCATCACAGGACAGGACATGGCCGATCCGGTCGATTACTCGGTTGCCGCCGACGGCACGATCCGCGTGGTCGCCGCCGAGACCCTCGGCCACTATGCCGATTGGCTGGGCACCTCGGCCGGCAAGCTGCGTGCACTCAACAAGCTGCGCGGCCGCAAGCCCGTGGTCATGGGACACAAGCTCAAGCTGCAGTTCGATCAGGTAACCCCGGCGCAGTTCGAGCAGAAGCGGCGCGACTACCACGAGCGGCTGCAAGCAGCCTACTTTGCCTCGCACCGCATCGCCGGCACCGAGGTCTATGTGGCGCGGCGGGGCGACTCGCTCTGGAGCATCACGCAGCGCAACGTCAAGGTGCCCATCTGGCTGTTGCAACAGTACAACCCGGAACAGGACTTCAGCGACCTGAAACCGGGTACGCAGATTTCACTGCCCAAGGTTGAGGACGTTACCGGCCTGTGATCAACGCACGCTCGCCCAGTGGCGCGGGTATGCCTATAATTCAAATTGATGCGACGTATTCCGCTCAAGATTCTTTCATTGCTGCTGCTGCTGCCCGGGACCGCGTGGACCGATATCGGCAGCAACAGCGTCGATGATTCCGCGCAGCATGCCCCCGCGGGCGCCGCGGCCAGCGCCACCGAAGTGGCCGCTCCCGGCTTTACCGCGGCCATGCCGGTGGCGGACCTCATCATCGTGCGCAAGTCCGAGCGACGCCTCTACCTGATGCAGCGTGGCGCGGTGCTGCGAAGCTATCGCGTGGCGCTGGGGCTGCAGCCGGAGGGCCCCAAGGAGCGCGCCGGGGACTTCCGCACGCCTGAGGGTCGCTACCTGCTGACCCGGCGCAATCCGCGCAGCGACTACTTCCTCTCGATCCAGGTGTCCTACCCCAACGACGGCGACGTTCGCCGGGCACGCCACCAGCACGTCGATCCGGGCGGCTCGATCATGCTGCACGGCCTGCCGAATAACCTGCGGCATCCACCCGAGTACTATGCCAAGTCTGATTGGACCGATGGGTGTATCGCGATGTCCGACTCGGACATGGTCGAGCTGTGGATGATGACGCAGGACAATACCCCGATCGACATACGACCTTGAGCACTGCGCCGGCGCAGGGGGCAGCGGCGGAACTCGGCACCGCCGTGGTGGTGGCCGATTCGGTCGATGCGCGTGTGGCCCCGCGGGGCAGCCTGGAAAACCTGTCGCAGGCCGAGATCGAGAAGCTGCTCGACACCAGTCAGACCGGTCTGTATCAACTGTTCCGCAACTGCGCGCTGGCGGTGCTCAACTCCGGCAGCGAAGAAGACAACGCCAAGGAGATCTTCGAGCGCTACCGCAACTTCGACGTGCAGATCGTGCGGCATCCCTGGGGCATCAAGCTGCAGATCCGCAATGCGCCGGCCGCGGCCTTCGTCGACGGCGAGATGATCCAGGGCATCAAGGAGCACCTGTTCGCGGTGCTGCGGGACATCATCTACACCGCCAACGAGATCACCGGAGTCGGCCGCCTGGATGCGCGCGATCCCGCCTCGATCACCAATGCCGTCTTCAGCGTGCTGCGCAACGCGCGCGTGCTCGACTATAAGGCGCGGCCGAACCTGGTGGTGTGCTGGGGCGGCCACTCGATCGGTGACGCGGAATATCGCTATGCCAAGCGGGTTGGCTACGAGCTCGGGCTGCGCGGGCTCGACGTCTGTACTGGCTGCGGCCCGGGCGCCATGAAGGCGCCCATGAAGGGGGCGGGTGTCGGCCACGCCAAGCAGCGCATCGGCCACGGCCGCTTCATCGGCCTGACGGAGCCCGGGATCATTGCGGCGGAGCCGCCGAACGCCATCGTCAATCAGCTCGTGATCATGCCCGACATCGAAAAGCGCCTGGAGGCGTTCGTACGCCTGGCCCACGGCATCGTGGTGCTGCCCGGGGGCGCCGGCACTGCCGAGGAGATCCTGTACCTGCTGGGGGTGTTGCTGGATCCGGCCAATGCCGCGCAGCCACTGCCGGTGGTGCTGACCGGGCCGAGCGCCAGCGGCGGCTACTTCGAGCAGATCGCTCGCTTCATCGAGGGCACGCTGGGCGCGCAAGCACTCACCCGGCTCAAGCTCATCATCGGTGATCCGGCCGGCGTCGCCCGCCACCTGGTCGGCGCGTTCGAGCAGGTGCGCGAGTTCCGCCGCCGCCAGAACGACTCGTTCAACTTCAACTGGCTGCTGCGCGTGCCCTACGACATGCAGCTGCCATTCGAGGTGACGCACGCCTCGATGCGCGCGCTCGAGTTGCAGCGGCGGCAGCCGGTGCACCGGCTGGCCGCCAACCTGCGGCGCGCTTTTTCCGGCATCGTCACTGGTAATGTGAAGGAGGCCGGGGTGGCGGCGATCGAACGCCATGGACCGTACGAGCTAGCGGCTGATCCGGAAATCATGCCGCTGCTCGACGAACTGCTGACTGCATTCGTCGCGCAGCGGCGCATGAAGCTTCCCGGCAGCGCCTATCGTCCCTGCTACCGGCTGGTGAGTTAGCGGCGATCCGGCTGCAGGCAGCGGATCACCCAGATCCGGGTCCGGACTGCAAGGAAGGCCGAGCCGCGCACCGCATTATTGAGCGTCGCAGCTCTCGGTTTCATCACCGTACCGCCGGCGCGCGGCAAGCTTCTGCCGGGCACTGCACCGCTGTGATCCAGTTCCTGTCGGCGCCCGCGGCTGAGACCTTACGCTGTCCGCCACGGAGGTCCCAAATTTCACATGAGTAAACCCGAAGTGCCGAAGGGAGAGTCTGAGAAGAGCGGAGCCGAAGCCTACGCGCGCTGGCTCGAGCACATGCAGCGCTCCCGTACGCGTCACGCCGCCATTACGCGCAATCTCTACACCTGGTCGAACTACAAGACCTGGGCGGACAAGATGCGCATCGACTGGAAGGACGACGGCAAAGCCTGATTCCTTCCATGCCCGCAGCTGCTGCGGGCTGGCGGATCAGCGTCGGCGTGCGCTCGATGCCATGCCGCCCTGGGCCCGATGATAGGTTGGCGACTCCAGCCATTCGAACATCGGCAGCCAGTCGGCCCAGTCCTCCGCCACCAGGTTGGCCTTCATCTCGGCCAGGCCGTAACCGCTCTCGGCCGAGCGCACGTAGTTCTGCGAGTCCCGCAGGGTCGCCACAATCGGGATGTTCAGGGTCCCGAGGAAGCGCGTCAGCGACTGGTAGATCAGCGTATTGCGCCGCACACGGTTGGCGATGATGCCGAGCCGATTCTCGTCCCGCCGTACTTTGGCCACCAGCAGCAGGTTCTGCACGCAGCGCGAGCAGGCGTGGATATCGATATCCGAGGGCAGCACCGGCACCAGGATCTTGTCGGCGCCGCGAATCAGGTCCGGGATCTCATTGGCCTCGAGCGCGGCCGGAGTATCGACGACCACCCGGTCGGTACCGTTCGGAATGCGCAGCTGGAAGCTGCGCGTGATGCGCGGGTCGCGCTCGAACGCCGCGATCAGCGCAATGTGAGGCTGGGTGTCCTGGCGCTTGCTGAGCCAATGAGCCGAGGAGCTCTGCGGATCGTAATCCATGAGCACGAGCCGCTCACCGCGCTGAGCAAAGTAGCTGGCGACGTTGATGGCGATGGTCGTCTTGCCCGACCCGCCCTTCGGGTTCAGGACGACGATTCGCTGCATAAGCACCCGACCATAAAAGAATTATGTCCGGGTGGAGCCTACGCATGCGCGACATGGCCCGCAAGCCGGAATCGTGGCTGTGTGAGCCACGGCACCGTGTGAGCCAGCGCACGTCCCCGGGCGGCAGTGCTCCTTAGGATCGCCCGCACCTGACAACGCGGCAACACTCACGTGGAAATATTTCTACTGCTCTGGGATGAGATGGACGACTGGGTCGGTGCCGCCACGCACCTGCTGCGAGGACTGGCCGGCAGCCACTGACCGACCGGACCCCCGGCGCGCCCGCGCCGGCGTCATCGCCGCGCGCCCCGCGCGGCTCCTTGAAAGCCCGAAGTTCGACCCCATACCGCCGTCTGGCCCGGACGGGCGTTTTTTGGTGGGTGGAAACATGTCGAACGCGCGCGAGCAGTTGAGCTTCCAGGCGGAGGTCCGCGAACTGCTGCAGTTGATGATTCACTCCTTGTACAGCCACAAGGAGATTTTCCTGCGGGAACTGATTTCGAACGCCTCGGACGCCAATGACAAGTTGCGCTTCCTGGCACTGTCGCAGCCGGACTTGCTGGGCACGGACAGCGCGCTCGCCATCTGGATCGATGCGGATCCGAAAGCCGGCACCCTGACGATCCGCGACAACGGCATCGGCATGAGCCGGGACGAGGCCATCTCGCACCTCGGTACCATCGCCAAGTCGGGTACCGCCGAGTTCTTCAAGCGGCTTACCGGCGACCAGCAGAAGGATGCGCAACTGATCGGCCAGTTTGGCGTCGGCTTCTATTCCGCCTTCATTGTTTCCGACCGGGTCGAGGTGTTGACGCGCCGTGCCGATGCGCCGGCGGACGCCGGCGTGCGCTGGGAGTCGGCCGCGGACGGCCAGTTCAGCGTCGAGACCGTCACGCGCCAGGAGCGCGGCACCAGCGTGATCCTGCACTTGAAGGAGGACGCCAAGGAGTTCGCCCAACCGTACCGGCTGCGCTCACTGGTGCGCCGCTACTCCGATCACATCGCCTTTCCGGTGCGCATGCAGAAGGAGTCGACGGCGGCCCTCGAGTACGAGGACGTCAACCAGGCGCAGGCCCTGTGGACCCGTGCGCGCAGCGATATCAAGGACGAGGAATACCGGGATTTCTATCGACACATCGCCCACGACGACGCCGATCCGTTGGCCTGGAGCCACAATCGGGTCGAAGGCAAGCGCGAATACACCAGCCTGCTTTATGTGCCGGCGCGCGCGCCGTTCGATCTATGGCAGCGCGAGGCGGCACGCGGTCTCAAGCTCTACGTGCGCCGCGTGTTCATCATGGACGACGCCGAGCAGTTCCTGCCTCTGTACCTGCGTTTCATCAAGGGCGTGGTCGATTCCAACGATCTGCCGCTGAATATCTCGCGCGAGCTGTTGCAACAGGACCACGAGGTCGAGGCCATGCGCGGGGCGCTCACCCGCCGGGTGCTCGAGATGCTGGCCAGGCTGGCCAAGGATGAGCCGGAAAAGTACCAGCAGTTCTGGCGCGAATTCGGCCGCGCCTTCAAGGAAGGGCTGGCCGAGGACCCTGCCGGTCGCGAGCGGCAGCTGCCGCTGCTGCGCTTTGCCAGCACCGCGGCGGTCGACAACGAGGAGAAAGTCAGCCTGGCCGAGTATGTGGCGCGCATGCGCCCCGGGCAGGAGCGCATCTACTACATCGTGGGCGAGAGCATCGAGGCGGCACGCGCCAGCCCGCACCTCGAGCTGCTGCGGCAAAAGGAAGTGGAAGTGCTGCTTATGGGCGACCGCGTCGATGAGTGGGTCATGGGCCGCATCGGCGAATTCGAGGGCAAGCGCTTCAAGGATGCCTCGCGCGGCGAGCTCGAACTCGGCGGACTGTCCGAGGCCGTCGATCGCGCCCGCATGGACGAGGAGAGGCGTGAGCACAAGGCACTGTTGAAGCGCTTCAAGGACGCGCTGGGCGAGCAGGTCATCGAGGTGCGTGTCAGCGAGCGCTTGCGCGATTCGCCGGCCGTGCTGGTGCGAAGCGACACGGATATGTCGGCGGGAATGCGGCGTGTGCTCGCCGCCAACGGCCAGACCGTGCCGGCGGCTGCCCCCGCATTCGAGCTCAACGTCACGCACCCGCTGGTGCGTTACCTGGACGCCGTCAAGGAAGCCGAACCCTTCCGCGAACTGGCGCAGCTCCTGTACGACCAGGCCACTCTTGCCGATGAGGGCCAGATCGCCAACGGACCGGACTTTGCGCGCCGGCTCAACAAGCTGCTGGTGCGGCTGGTCGAGCCGCGCCAATAATGTGCGCCAATCATGTCTCCGGAGCACGCACCATGAGCTATGAAAAGCCAGACGACACCGAGCTGCGTTCTCGCCTGACCGATCTGCAGTATCGCGTCACCCAGCAGAAGGGCACCGAGCCGGCGTTCAGCGGTGCCTACGCCTACAACAAGGAGAAGGGTGTCTACACCTGCGTGGTCTGCGGCCAGGAATTGTTCAGCTCCAACTCCAAGTACGACTCGGGTTCGGGCTGGCCGAGTTTCTGGCTGCCGTTGGCGGCCGAGCGCGTCCGCACGCTGACCGACAAGTCGCATGGCATGACTCGCACCGAGGTGCAGTGCGCGCGCTGCGGCTCGCACCTGGGTCACGTGTTCGAGGACGGGCCCGACCCTTCCGGGCTGCGCTACTGCATCAATTCCGCTTCGCTGAGTTTCGACGCCGGCAAGAAGCCTTGAGTTTTCGCCCGCCGCGCCAGCAGCCGCTGCGCATCTTAGGGCCAGCCGGGGCGCTCGAGCTGCTGCTGGAGGATCCGCATGCCGATGCGGCCGACACCGGCTCGCGTCCGGGCTTTGCTGTCGTCTGTCACCCACACCCGCTCTATGGCGGCACCATGACCAACAAGGTGGTGCACATGGTTGCGCGTAGCCTGCAGGAGCAGGGCCTGGCGACGCTGCGATTCAACTATCGCGGGGTCGGGCAGAGCGAGGGCAGCTATGACGAGGGGCGCGGCGAGACTGCGGATGCGCTGGCGGTGATCGCCTGGGGCCGCGAGCGCTGGCCGCAGGCACCGCTGACCCTGGCGGGATTCTCGTTCGGCTCCATGGTGGCGCTGATGGCGGCGCCGCTGGCCGAGCCGATACGGCTTATTACGGTGGCGCCAGCCGTTTCCAACCTGGGCTACGCTGCCATCCAGCAGCCACGCTGCCCGTGGCTGATCATTCAGGGGGAAGCCGACGAGCTGGTGGATTACCGCGCGGTGATCGAGTTTGCCGGCCACTTTTCACCGCCGCCGGCGCTGCGGCTGTTTCCCGGCGTCGACCATTTCTTCAATGGCCACATGCCGGAGCTGCGGGAAGCAGTGCTGCAGGGTTGAGCCGCGGGTCCGCGGGCGGCCCGGCGAGGCGTCAAATGGCTCGAGTGAAGTGAAAGAGCCCGGCAGGGCGGGGCCGTGCCGGGCTCTGGAAGGCAGTCTTAGCTAAGTCGGCGCTCAGTTGACGAACGACTTCAGGTTCTTCAGCGGCAGTGCGCGCACCTTCTTGCTGGCAGGCTTTGCCTTGAAGGTCATCTTCTCGCCGGTGAAGGGATTGATTCCCTCGCGCGCCTTGGTCGCCGGGCGCTTGACGACCTTGAGCTTCAGCAGCCCAGGAAGTGTAAATAAACCATTGCCTCTCAGGCTCTTCTTGATAATGCCGTTGAGGGACTCAAACACTTCACTGACCTGCTTGCGGGAGAGTTCCGTGTCCTTGGAAACCTGGGCCAGAATCTCCGACTTGGTCGGCGCCCCACCTTTTTTCGCCATTGCTGAATCTCCTCGAAAAATGTATGTCACCGCCGGTTCGAGCGACGCGTGATGAAGAAAACGCTCAAGAAACGGCGCGCAACATAACACACCGCTGCGCCAGCGCAAATGATTTTTCGGGCTTCGACGTTGAGCAAATGCCTTTTTTTATAGGCCCGCGCGCATCCGCTGATGCAACCGGTGTGCCGAGCGCGACATGCCGCGCGTGCGCGCCACGGCCGTGGCAGGCGCGATCGGCGGTCTCAACGCAGCAGGATCAGCAGCATCTGTATGACGATGCCGGCCCAAAGCGGCGACAGGTCCAGGCCGCCAAGCGGCGGAATAAGCCGGCGAAACGGCCGCAAAACCGGCTCACAGAGCGATACCAGCAGGCTTTGCGCCGGCGAATACACGCCCGGCGCGATCATCGACAACATGGCGTAGACGAAGATCGCGAAGAAATAGGTCCAGAGCGTGGTGCGCAGTATCTCGAACAATGCCAGGCGTGCCCAGTCGAGCGGCTCCGGCACGCCGGAGCCGGTCAGCAGCCATGGCACCACCACCTCGATGCCTGCCAGCACCAGTACTACCACGCAGCAGGCCGTGTCGATGCGGCCGATGGCCGGCAGCAGACGCCGCATCGGCACAATCACTGGGTTGGTCAGCTGCACGATGGCGCGCGCCAGCGGATTGCGGAAGTCTGCACGGGACCACTGCAGCAGCAGCCGCAGCAACACCGCCAGCATCGCCAGGGACAACAATGTCTGGACCAGAAAGATCAGTGCAGCCATGAGCGGGTTCCGTTATGACTCAGACAGGCTCCTTGCGGCCAGGTCGGCCAGCTCGGCGCTGCGTGCCGCGGCGGCGCGCAGTGCGCCTTGTATCAGAGCGTCGAATCCTCCGGCATAGAGGAATTCCAGCGCCGCCTGCGTGGTGCCGCCGCTGGACGTGACCGCCGCGCGCTGCTCGGCCAGGCTGCCTAAGTGCGCGAGCACGCCGCTGCCATGCAGCGTCTCCGTGGCCAGCAGCGTCGCGGTCGCAGGCTCCAGTCCGAGCGCGATAGCGGCCTGCGCCAGTTGCTCCGCCAGCAGAAAGAAATACGCCGGTCCGCTGCCCGACAGCGCGGTGGCGATATCCAGTTCGCTTTCAGCGCGCAGCCACAGGAAGCGGCCGGCAGCGGCGGCGACCTGTTCCGCCAGCGGTCGCAGTGCGACCGGAACGGTCGGCGCCGCGAACAGTGCCGTGACCCCGGCCCCGACCAGGGCCGGCCGGTTGGGCATGGCCCGCACGATCGGCAGCGACGGGCAGAGCTGCGCCAGATCGTCGATGCGCACGCCGGCGACGATCGACAGCAGCAGCGGCAACGAGCGCGGCCAATGCGGGCCCAGGCTGCGAAGCACCGCTGCCACCACCTGCGGCTTGACTGCCAGCACCACCACTGCGGCGCCGTCGATGGCCGCACCATTGTCGGGCGTCGTGACCACGGCGAACTCGCGCTCGAGCGCGGCTCGCGCAGCCGCCTCTGGCTCCCCCACACGCAGCTGCTGCGGCGAGCTGCCCTGGCGCAGCAACCCACCGATCAGCGCGCGAGCCATGTTGCCGCCGCCGATGAATGCGATGCGCGCAGCCGGGCAATTGTTCATGGCAGCATTCTAGGGCTTAAGGTGCGCTGTTGCGTGGGCCGAAGAGCGCCGTGCCGATGCGAACCATGGTGGCGCCCTCGGCAATGGCTGCACGGAAATCGCCGCTCATGCCCATCGACAGGGTATCCAGCGCAATGCCGCGCTCGGCCATGCGCTGCGCCAGCGTGCGCAGCGCACCGAAGCTGCGGCGGTCGGCATCGGCGCCGCGGCCGTCCGGCAGAATGCACATGAGGCCGCGCAGCCGCAGACGCGGCAGCGCCTGCACTGCGGCCGCCAGCTCCCCCGCGGCTTCGGGTGCGACCCCGGCCTTGCCGGCTTCGGCATCGATATTGACCTGGATGCAGCTTTGCAACGGCGGCGCGAAGTGCGGCCGCTGCGCCGACAGCCGCTCGGCCACGTGCAGCCGGTCGATGCCGTGTACCCAGTCGAACTGCTCGGCGATGGCACGGGTCTTGTTGGCCTGGATACGGCCGATGAAGTGCCAGCGCAGGCTCAGGTCGCGCAGGCCGGCGATCTTCGGCAACGCCTCCTGCAGGTAGCTCTCGCCAAAGTCCCTGAGGCCGAGGCCGGCGGCGGCGCGTACCGCCTCGCCGGGGTGCCCCTTGCTGACCGCGATCAGCGTGACCGAATCCTCACTCCGGCCGGCGGCGCGTGCGCTGGCCGAGATTTCCTGCTGCAGCGCCCCCAAATTTGTGGTCAGCGGCTCGAGCAACGGCGAATTCTGCGGACCGATTAACATATTGGTGGTAAAGACCCTCCGCTATACTCCATGCCTGCCTTAAGCACCTGAAGGCAAGCCGATAACTGCCGCAGGAAGAGCGAGGAAGGGATCCGGATGGCTGTCGATATCGCGCAACTGCTGGCGTTTGCGGTCAAGAATAACGCTTCCGATCTGCACTTGTCGGCGGGCGTACCGCCGATGATCCGTGTCGACGGCGACATCAAGCGCATCAACATGCCCGCACTGACCCACAAGGAAGTGCACGGCATGGTGTATGACATCATGAACGACAAGCAGCGGAAAGCGTTCGAAGAATTCTTCGAAACCGACTTTTCGTTCGAGATTCCGAAGCTGGCGCGCTTCCGCGTCAATGCCTTCAACCAGAACCGCGGCGCCGGGGCGGTGTTCCGCAACATTCCCTCGACCATCCTCAGCCTGGACGACCTGCAATCGCCGAAGATCTTCCGCGACCTGTGCATGCTGCCGCGTGGCCTGGTGCTGGTCACGGGGCCGACCGGCTCGGGCAAGTCGACCACGCTGGCCGGCATGATCGACTACTGCAACGACAACCGGCCCGATCACATCATCACCATCGAGGATCCGATCGAATTCGTGCACGAGTGCAAGCGCTGCCTGATCAACCAGCGCGAGGTCAAGCGGGATACGCTCGGCTTCAGTGAGGCGCTGCGCTCGGCGCTGCGCGAGGATCCCGACATCGTGCTGGTGGGGGAAATGCGCGACCTGGAGACCATCCGGCTGGCGCTGACCGCCGCCGAGACCGGCCACCTGGTGTTCGGCACGCTGCACACCAGTTCCGCGGCCAAGACCATCGACCGCATTGTCGACGTCTTCCCCGGGGAAGAGAAGGACATGGTGCGCTCGATGCTGTCCGAATCGCTGCGTTCGGTGATCTCGCAGACCCTGCTCAAGCGCACCGGCGGCGGCCGCGTGGCCGCGCACGAAATCATGATCGGTACGCCGGCCATCCGTAATCTGATCCGCGAAGGCAAGATCGCGCAGATGTATTCGGCCATCCAGACGGGCGGCGCGCAGGGCATGCAGACCCTCGACCAGTGCCTGACCGAGATGGTCTCCAAAGGACTGGTCAGCAAGGAAGAGGCTCGCTACAAGGCGCAGAACAAGGACGCGCTGTAGTAGCGGCAGCACGAGCAAACCGGCGGCCCAGGGACAGTCAGGACGGAGCAATGGATCGCGATCAAGGCATTAAGCTGATGCAGGAGCTGCTCAAGCGCGTGGTCGAGCGCCAGGCCTCGGACCTGTTCATCACCGCCAATTTTCCACCCGCCATCAAGATCGACGGTGAAATCCGGCCGCAGATGGAACGCGCACTGACGCCCGAGCAGTCGGCCATTCTGGTGCGGGCCATCATGAATGATCGCCAGACCAAGGAATTCGACGCCACCAAGGAATGCAATTTCGCCATCGCGCCCCCCGGCATCGGTCGCTTCCGCGTCAGCGCTTTCGTGCAGCAGAGCTATGTCGGCTGTGTGATCCGCATGATCAACGCCAAGATCCCCACCTTCGAGGAGCTGGATCTGCCGCCGATCCTCAAGGAAGTGGTGCTGTCCAAGCGCGGCCTGGTCATCGTCGTCGGCGGCACCGGCTCGGGCAAGTCGACCTCACTGGCATCGATGCTCGGCTACCGCAACGACAAAACCCGGGGCCACATCGTCACCATCGAAGACCCGGTCGAGTATGTGCACCCGCACAAGGGCTGCGTGGTTACCCACCGCGAAGTGGGCGTCGACACCGATTCCTGGGATGCCGCGCTCAAGAACACCCTGCGCCAGGCGCCCGACGTGATTCTGATCGGCGAAATCCGCGCGCGCGAGACCATGGAGTACTGCATCCAGTTTGCCGAGACCGGCCACCTGGTGCTGGCAACATTGCACGCCAACAGCTCCAACCAGGCACTCGACCGCATCATCAACTTCTTCCCGGAAGAGCGGCGCGAGCAGCTGCTCATGGACCTGTCGCTCAATATCCGCGCCTTGATCTCGCAGCGCCTGATTCCGCGCGAATCCGGCAGCGGCCGCATCGCTGCCATGGAGATCATGCTCAACTCGCCGCTGATCCAGGACCTGATCTTCCGCGGCGAGGTCGCCAAGATCAAGGAAGTCATGTCGCGCTCGACCCGTCTGGGCATGAAGACCTTTGATCAGGCGCTGTACGATCTCTACGAGAGTGGCTACATCTCCTACGAGGATGCGCTGCGCAACGCCGATTCGAAGAACGAGCTGCGATTGCGCGTCAAACTCGAGAGCAAGCGGGACAACAAGCCGATCGAGTCGGACGGCGGCCTGGCCATTGCCGAGGAAGAACAGGGCCAAGGAAAGACCTACTAGGGTAAGACCTGGACCATATGGCAGCAGACCCGCTCGAAATCACCGGCTCGGAAGCACAGCCGTCGCTCAACACCAAGCCGCTGTTCAAGCTGATGGTCGACCGCAAGGCCTCCGACCTGTTTTTCACTTCGAACGCGCCCATCAAGATCAAGATCGAAGGCCAGATCTATCCGATCAACAAGCAGGTGTTGCCTCCGGCCGCGGTGCGTACCATCTGCTTCGGGCTCATGAGCCCGGAACAGATCGTCTACTTCCAGCGCGAGCTGGAGATCGATTTCGCCATTTCCGAGCCCGGCCTGGGACGCTTCCGCGTCAACATCTTCATGCAGCGCGGCTATCCGGCCATGGTGCTGCGTTACATCACCGCCGACATGCCGCGGCTCGACAGCCTTGGCCTGCCGGAGGTGCTGATCGACCTGGCCATGGCCAAGCGCGGTCTGGTGCTGATGGTAGGTTCCACCGGTTCCGGCAAGTCGACGACGCTGGCGGCGATGATCAATCACCGCAACGAATCGGTTTCGGACCACATCGTCACGATCGAGGATCCGATCGAATTCCTGCACAGCAACAAGCGCTCGATCATCAATCAGCGTGAAGTAGGGCTGGACACCAAGAGCTACGACCGCGCGCTGCGCGGTGTCATGCGCGCTGCGCCGGACGTCATCCTGATCGGCGAAATCCGCGACCGCGAGAGCATGCAGGCGGCCATCAATCTGTCGGGCACCGGGCACTTGGTGCTGGCCACCCTGCACGCCAACAACTGCGCCGAGACGCTCGATCGCATCATCAACATGTTCCCGCTGGACCAGCACAAACAGGTCACTCTGGACCTGTCGCAGTACCTGCGGGCAATTCTGGCGCAGCGCCTGGTCATGGGCGCCGATGGCAAGCGCATCGCGGCCGTGGAAGTCATGCTGAACACACCGCACATCTCCGAGCTGGTCAAGCGCGGCGACGTCACCGGCATCAAGGAATCGATCATGGGCAGCACCGAGGGCGGCATCTGCAGCTTCGACAACGCCCTGCACCGGCTGTTCAAGTCCGGCCGCATCGCGCTGGACGAGGCGCTCGGCCATGCCGATTCGCGCAGCAATCTCGAGGCGAAGATCAACTTCGGCTGAGCGCCCGATTTCGGTAAGATTGGCGGCATGACGCTGCCGCCACGCCTGGCGCTGCTGGGCCTCTGCTGCTTTCTATCGCTGCCTTTGCCAGCGGCGGCGGCCGATGTTGCGGAAATCGCCTTCGACTCGGTTCCCGACTTCCTCAAACTGCCGAGCGACCTGTATCTCGGCGAGGTGGCCGGCATAGCCGTCAACTCGCACCGCCACGTGTTCGTGCTCTCGCGCGGTAACACCACCGGCCCCGCCTACGGCGCGGCTGCGGCGCAGCTGCTGGAGTTCGACCCGCAGGGGCGGTTCCTGCGCGAAATCGGCCACAACCTGTATGCCTGGTCATTTGCCCACTCGGTGCGGGTCGATCCGCACGACAACATCTGGATCGTCGACAAGGGTTCGGACATGGTGGTGCGCTTCGATCCCGCTGGGCGCGTCACGCGGGTGTTCGGCCGCAAGGCCGAAGCAGCCGACGAGTCGGCGCATCCGCTGCCGCATCCGAATCCGCCGCTGCCCCCGGTTGACGGCTTGTTCCGGCAGGTGACCGATGTCACCTGGGACAGCGACGACAACGTCTACATCAGCGACGGCTACATCAATTCGCGCATCGCCACCTACGATCGCGATGGCAACTGGACCGGCTCGTGGGGCGAGCCCGGTTCCGGGCCCGGGCAGTTGAACACGCCGCATTCCCTCGTGGCCGACCGTCAGAATCACATTTACGTCGCTGACCGCGGCAATCGTCGCATTCAGGTGTTCGATACCAAGGGGACGCTGCTCAATACCATCACCATCGACGTACCGGCGCCGCCCGATGCCAAGGTCGTCATCGGCGATCGCCCATCGGAGGCGGCCGGCGGCGGTGGTGCCGCCACCTTCCAGCCTGGCGCGCCGTGGGCGCTCTGCATCACTCCCGGTGCCACGCAGTACCTGTTTGTGTCGGATGCTTACCCCGGACGCATTTACAAGGTGGCGCTCGATGGCACGGTGCTCGGCTGGCTCGGCGGCGCGGGACGCACGCTGAAGAAGTTCGGCTGGGTCCATGCGCTGAGCTGTCCTTCGGAGAACGAGCTTTACGTGGCGGAGCTGCTGAACTGGCGCGTGCAGAAGCTGCTGCTGCACCCAGCATTGCCCGCACGCTAGGCTGCGGCGAATAGCGCGCGGCAGTCAGCCTGGAAACACCGCCGCGGCGTCGAACACCGGCCCATCGACGCAGACGCGCTTCATGGCCGTGCCCTGCGCGGTTCTGACGGCTACGGTGCAACCGGCGCAGCCGCCGACCGCGCAGGCCATAAACTCCTCCAGCGCCACCTGGCAGGGCAACGCAAATTCACGCGCCAGCCGTGCCGTGGCGGCAAGCATGGGCGTGGGGCCGCAGGCGAACAGCTCGATCTCGGCCAGCTGCTCCCGGCCGCGTGCGCCGAGCCAGGCTCGCGCCAGATCGGTGACGAAGCCGTCATAGCAGCCCGCATAGCCGGATCGGGTTGCGAGCCGCGAGGGCACACCCATCTCGTCGAGCGACGGCATGCAGCCGATGGCCTCGTCGGGCACGCCCGGCACCAGGATGGTCGAGGGTCGGATGCGGAACGGAAACGGCAGCTCCGAACCCATGAGCACCAGCGGTTTCCAGGCGACCGAGCGGTCCGCCAGCAGGCGCTCGGCCAGGAACACCATGGGCGGAATGCCGACGCCGCCGCCAATGGCGAGCGCCCGCGGGCGCTGCGGGTGTGGGCTGAAGCCGGTACCGATTGGTCCCAGCACGCTGAGGCTGCTGTTCTCGGCAGCCGCCGCCAGCGCGCGCGTGCCCGCACCGGTCACTTTGTAGAGCAGCTCGATCCAGCCGCCCGCCGCATCGGCGCGCATGATCGACAGCGGCCGTCGCATGGGCAGCTGCTCGGCGCAGCGCAGGTGCACGAAGCTGCCGGGAGTGGCGCGCGCGGCACAGCGCGGGGCCGACAGCCGCAGCACATGCTGCTCGCCGTCGAAATGCAGATGGGAGAGCACGCGGCCCTGCTCGAGCAGGATGGTGCCGCGATGGCCAGCACCACCGGCGGGTGCGATCAAGCGGCTATCCCACCGGCGACTGCCTCGAGCACCGCCATGCGCACCGCCACGCCGTTGCTGACCTGTGCACGGATCACCGATTGCGGCCCATCGGCAACCTCGGATGAGATTTCGATGCCGCGGTTCATCGGCTGCGGATGCATCACGATCGCCGTCGGCGAGGCGCGACCGAGGCGGGCGGCGCTGAGACCGTAGCGCGCGAAGTACTCGTCGCCGTCCGGAATATCGGTCTGAGAGAAGCGCTCCTTCTGGATGCGCAGCATCATGATGACATCGACGCCCTGCAGGCCCTCCTCCAGGGTCGAGTGGCGCGTGCAGCCCGCAAACTCACGCGAATCCGGCATCAAGGCATCGGGCGCCACGATTCGCAGTTCGCGTGCGCCGAGGGCGCGAAACACCTGGTAGGCCGAGCGCGCGACCCGTGAATGGCGGATGTCGCCGACGATGGCGATCGACTGTTCCGCAATCGGTCCCTTGTACTGCCGGATCGTCAGCGCATCGAGTAGTCCCTGCGTCGGGTGTGACAGGTGCGCCTCCCCGGCCGACAGCACGCTGACATGGGGTGCCACGTGTGCTGCTACGTGCGCCAGCACACCGGGCTCGGCGTCGCGGATGACGAACACGTCGAAATGCAGGGCCTGCAGTGTGTAGATGGTATCGAGCATGGTCTCGCCCTTGACGCGCGAGGACAGCTGCAATTCGAGGTTGACGACATCGGCGCCCAGGCGCCGGCCGGCGAGCTCGAACGAGACGCGCGTGCGGGTCGAGGGTTCGGTGAACAGATTGCCGATGGTGACGCCGCGCAACCGGTCGCTGTGCAGCGGCCGCCGCCCGACCTCGCGCACGTAGTACTGCGCGCGCTCGAGCAGCGCTTCGATCTCGGGCTGCCCGAGATCCTGCAGCGTGATCAGATGGCGCAGCGACCCGTCCGCGCGCCGCTGCTCAATCAGTGCTGCCGCTGTCATCGCCATCCGCCCGTCCGGTCTGCCGGCTCAGCCATCGTTCGAGAATGATAGCGGCTGCGGCGCTGTCGATGTCGGCGCGTTGCACGCGGCGCCGCCGCTGGCCGCTGGCGCGTTGCTGTTTCAGTTCCGCGCTGGCCTCGAGCGAGGAGGCATATTCATCGGCGCGCCGGACCGGCAGGCGGGTGCGGCTGGCGAGCTGGGCGGCAAAGCCGTCGGCGGCAGCACTCAAGGTGCCGGCCGTGCCGTCGGCATTGGTGGGATGGCCGACAACGAGCAGATGTGGCTTGAATTCCGCAACCGCGCGCTCGATGGAGTTCCAGTCGATGCCGCCGTCGGGCACGGTCACCGCGCGTAGCGGCGCGGCGCGGCCGCTGACGGTGTCGCCCGAGGCGATGCCGATGCGGCGCAGACCAAAATCGAACGCGAGGACGACTTGAGGGGTGCCTGGGGACGGTCCCCTAGGCATGACCTGCCGTAAAGCTGACGCGCGAGCTGTCGACGCCAAGCAGCTGCCAGGCCGCCTGCCAGCGGTCTTCGAAGGGAAGGTCGAACACGATGCGCTCATCGACCGGCAGGCTGAGCCAGGCGTTGTCGAGCATTTCCCGCTCGAGCTGCCCGGCCTCCCAGCCGGCGTAGCCCAGCGCCACGAAGGCATCCTGCGGACCATTGCCGCGCGCGATGGCCGCGAGCACGTCGCGCGAGGTGGTGACCTGGATGTGATCGGAGATGCGGTGCGTGGAATCCCACTCACCACCCGGCCGGTGCAGCACGAAGCCGCGGTCCGTATGCACCGGTCCACCCCGCAGTACGGGCTGCTCGGTGATGCCGATGTCGGCGGTCTCGAGCTTCATCTGCGCCATGACGTCGCCGAGCTTCATGCCGAGGGGTTTATTGAGCACAATGCCGAGTGCACCACGATCACTGTGTTCGCAAACGAGCGCGACCGTCTGCGAGAAGTGGCTGTCGCCGAGCGAGGGCATGGCAATCAGCAACTGATTGGCCAATGAAGACGTATTGCCCATGCGGTCGAGTATGGGGGCAGCTATCGCGTCTCTCAAGGTCCCGATTGCGTATCTGACGACACAGTCACAGCACCGGTTTGCAATGCTCCCGCCTCGAAGTCCCACTGGTAGGCGAAGCGTAACTGTGCGTAGTCGGAGGCCAGGTCGGCAGGAAACGGATCGAACGGGCTGGCCAGCCGCAGAATGGTCATGGCTGCTTGATCGAGCGCACCGTGCCCGCTGCTGCGCCGCACACTGGCCTGCAGCAGCCTGCCGTTGGCACCAATCTGGACCTCGACCACGGGGCTGCCGCTCAACCCGCTGTTGCGGGCCACCTCTGGAAAGTTGAGCGTGCCGACGCGCTCGACCTTGCGCTTCCAGGCCGCCAGATACGGCGCCAGCCGCGAGGCGCGGGTATCGGGCGTGACCCAGTGTTGTGCATTCGCCTTGCCTTTGAGCAGCAGTTCTACAGCGTCGCCGCGCCCGCTGCGCGCCTCGCCTTCGATTTCGCCCAGCAGCAGCGGCAAATCGTTGCCGCCCGCCGTGGCGGCGGCCTCCCCGACGTAGCGGATGTCGGGGCTGGCGCCGCTGCTCGTCAGCAGCTGACGGTCGGCCGAATCGTTCCGTCCCGCATCCTGGCTTCGAGCGGCGTTGCCATTCTGCGGGTTGAGCAGGCTGCCGCGGCTCACCGGGCTGGCGATGCGTTGCTCGTCGGTGTTGCCGGCGCCGATCTGCGTGCGCTGAGCCAGGTAGGCGGCATTTTCGTTGGTGCGCGCCTCCGGCACCTCATTGGTCACGAGCATGACGTCGAGCTGAGGAGTGTCGCGGGCGCTGCCGCCGGCGCCGTCAGTGAAACTGACCCCGAGCAGCACGATGGCGTGCAGCATCGCCACCAGCAGCAGCATGGCCAGGAACCGGTCGCGCACCGGCGCCCGCCCGTAGCCATGCGGCGGCAGCACACCGCGCTTGAGGTCGATCGATGCGGACACGGCAAAAGTATAGCTGCGGCCGGCCGCTACCGCCGGCGATCCGGTTCTCACCCTGATGTTGCCGGTGCCGTCGTCGCCCGCAGGGAACGGCGGCTATTGCCCGCGGCCTGCCAGCCTTCGCTCGATCGCCGCCATCAGTAGCTCGCCTATGTTCAGCTTGAACTGCTTGTCGAGCTCACGCGCGCCGGTCGGGCTGGTGACGTTGATCTCCGTGACGTAGCCGCCGATGATGTCCAGGCCGACGAACAGCATGCCAGCCGCGCTCATGGCCGGGCCGATCTGCTGGCAGAGCCAGCGATCCCGATCGGTGAGCGGGCGCCCCACGCCCTGCGCGCCGGCGGCGAGATTGCCGCGGTGATCGGTGGCGCTTGGAATGCGCGCGAGGGCGTACGGTACCGGCTCGCCGTCGATGAGCAGTACCCGGGCATCTCCGCCCTGGACTATCTCCGGCAGGTACTTCTGTACGATGGCGAAGTGGGTGCCCTCCTGGCTGAGGTTCTCGTAGACCACACGGGCATTCTTGTCGCCCGGCTCGAGTACGAAGATCGAGCGCCCGCCCATGCCGTGCAGCGGTTTGCAGACAATTTTGCCGTGGGTATGCGCAAAGGCCGCCATCTCATTCATATCGCGCGTTACCAGTGTCGGTGCGCAGCACTGCGGAAACCACGCGGTCGAGACCTTCTCGTTGATGTCGCGCAGCCCGCGCGCGCGGTTGACGACCAGGGCGCCGGCCAGTTCCGCGCGCTCGAGGATGTAGGTGGTATAGATGTATTCGGTATCGAACGGCGGGTCCTTGCGCATCAGAATGACGTCGAAGCCGCCCAGCGGTTCGACCGCCGCTTGTCCGAGGCTGTACCAGTCGGCCGGATCGGCCCGCACCTCGAGTGCACGCGCATTGCCCTCGCCGACACCGTCGCGCAGGCGCAGGTCGGCCTGCTCCAGGTAGTGCAGCGACCAGCCGCGCGCCTGCGCCGCCAGCAGCATGCCCAGCGTCGTGTCCTTGGCGTACTTGATGTCCCCGATCGGGTCCATGACCACGGCCAATCTGACCTGCTTACCCATTCTTAGCTCCCGAGCTGACGATCCCGAATGATTATGTTCCGCGCCGCGCGCCGAGCTCTCAAAAACGTGACGGGGCCGGCGTAGCCGGGGGTTTACCGATATGTTAAAACGCCGAGCGCACTTGTTTACGCTGGGTTGCGCCTGCAGGGGCCGCGGGCCCCCATCGTAGTCGGCTAGCGGAGGTCCTGGACATGGAATCGACAGCGGAAGAGCGCGGCGGAGCTTTCGCGCCGGGTGGCGGCCCGAACCTCAAGGGCCTCAAGGTCCTGGTCATCGACGACAGCAAGACTATCCGTCGTACGGCAGAGACGCTGCTGGCCAAAGAGGGCTGTGAGGTGTTCACCGCCGTCGATGGCTTCGACGCGCTGGCCAAGATCGCCGATCACCAGCCCGACATCGTGTTCGTCGACATCATGATGCCCCGGCTCGACGGCTACCAGACTTGTGCGCTGATCAAGCACAACAAGGTTTTCCGCTCCATCCCGGTCATCATGCTGTCTTCCAAGGACGGCCTGTTCGATCGTGCCCGCGGACGCATCGTCGGTTCGGAGCACTATCTGACCAAGCCGTTCACCAAGGATGAGCTGCTGAGTGCGATCGAGTCGCACGTCGGACGATGAGCGCGGCCAGGGAGAAGATCGATGGCGCTGATCCTCATAATCGATGACTCGCCCACCGAGGTACATGTCATGCAGAAGGCGCTCGAGCGGCACGGCTACCGGACCGCCGTGGCCGTCGATGGTGCCGAGGGCATCAAGCTGGCGCGCCAGATGCGCCCGGACCTGATTTTCATGGACATCGTCATGCCCGGTGTCAACGGCTACCAGGCCACGCGTACCCTGCTCAACGATCCGGACACGCGTGCCATCCCGATTGTGATGGTGACGTCGAAGGGACAGGAGGCCGATCGCGCCTGGGGCTTACGACAGGGGGCGGTCGATTACTTGATCAAGCCCGTGTCGCCCGACCAGTTGGTCGAGAAGGCGCAGGCAACTCTCGCCGCCTGACATGCAGGAGACCGTAGCGCTCAAGACCCTGAGAGACCGGCCGTTCGAGCTCCTTGCCGAGCTCGAGCGCCGTGGACGCGCCGTCACCGCCAGCGGCTCGGCCGAGGCCAGCCAGGCGGGCGAGTGGGTGGGCGTGGCGCTGCGCATGGCGGGCGAGCTGTACCTGGTGGCACGCGAAGAGGCACGCGAGGTGCTCGGTGTGCCCACGCCGCTGACGCGGGTTCCAGGTGCCAAGGGCTGGATCCTGGGGCTCGCCAACGTCCGTGGCCAGCTGCTGCCGATCATCGACCTGCGCGCGTTCCTCGGCAGCGGCCCGACACCGGCTTCGCGCAACACGCGCGTGATCGTGGTCAATCACCGCGATATTCCCGCCGGCCTGCTGGTGGACGAGGTGCTCGGGTTCCGGCGCTTCGCCGACGCTGAATTCACCTCCGACCGGCCCGCGACCATCGTCCAGTGCGATCGTTTCATCGCCGGGTCGTTCCGCCGCGGCACCGAACAGTGGCCGGTGCTCGGCCTGCGCTCGCTGCTGGAAGATCCCGCGTTCACTGGGGCCAGTGCATGAGCGGCCCCGGCACCAGCAGCCCGACGCGCGCGCAGACGCTGGCGATTAGCATCGCGGCGCTGATCGTGGTGGCCGCCATCGCCTGCGCCGTGCTGCCGCTGCTACATCTGCCTGGCTGGATTGCGGCCGTGCCGGCGCTGGCCGCGCTGTTGCCCCTGGCGCTGCTGTTCTCGTTCCTGCGCCGTGCCGCCGAGGCGGCATTGCAGGCCCAGCGCCGCGCCGACGTGCAGCGCATGGAGACCGACCGCAACCAGCAAGCCATCATGCGGCTGCTCGACGAGATGTCGAGCCTGGCCGAGGGTGACCTGACCGTGCAGGCCACCGTTACCGAGGACATCACCGGCGCCATCGCCGATTCGGTCAACTACGCGGTCGAGGCGCTGCGCAAGCTGGTCGCGACCATCAGCCAGTCTGGCATTCAGCTCGACGGCGCCGCCAAGCAGACCCAGGCGCTGGCGGCGCATCTGGCGCGGGCCAGCAGCGCTCAGTCGAAGCAGGTCGGAGCCGCCACGGAATCGATCGCGGCCGTGGCCTCGTCGATCGAAGAAGTGTCGGGCAATGCCGAGCGCGCCTCCGACGTGGCGCGACACTCGGTCGACGTGGCGCACAAGGGCGGCGACGCGGTGCGGCGCACGATCGACGGCATGAACACGATCCGCGAAACCATCCAGGACACCAGCAAGCGCATCAAGCGCCTGGGCGAGAGCTCGCAGGAGATCGGCAACATCGTCGAACTCATCAGCGACATCGCCGAGCAGACCAACATCCTGGCGCTGAACGCCTCGATCCAGGCCTCGATGGCCGGCGAGGCCGGGCGCGGATTCGCGGTGGTGGCGGATGAAGTGCAGCGACTGGCCGAGCGCGCCGCCAACGCCACCAAGCAGATCGAAGTGCTGGTGCGCACCATCCAGACCGACACCAACGAGGCGGTGGTGTCGATGGAGCGCAGCACCACGGACGTGGTCGGCGGTGCCTTGCTGGCGGAAAACGCCGGCGCGGCGCTGCAGGAAATCGAACAGGTATCCAACCAGATCGCCAGCCTGGTACAGAATATTTCCGCCAGTGCCCGCGGGCAGTCATCGGCGGCGCAGAACATTGCCCGCAACATGCAGGTGCTGCGCGAGATCAGCGCGCAGTCGGCCGATTCCACCAGCGCCACCTCGCAGGCCATCGTCAAGCTCGCCGACCTGTCGGCGGCGCTGCGCAAGTCGATCACCGGATTCCGCCTGCCGGGGGGCAGCGACACCACGGGCATGCATCGCGCGGCCACCGTCATGACCGCGGCCGCGAGCGTGCTCAGCGCAAGCCTCGCCGGCGCCACCGGCAGCGGCACCGGCTCGGTGCCGCAACCACCGGCAG
>JBAUYT010000228.1:0-21551 GCA_049584935.1 Steroidobacteraceae bacterium | reverse complement strand
CTTGCCGGCGCGCGGGGGTTTCCGGGTCGATGGGTCATCACCAACTAGGTATCACCAACATGCTGAAGCAGATTCCGGCATACGCCATCCTGTGTGTGGGGGTTTTTGCGCTAAGTGCCTGCGGCGGCAGCGACAACAGTGGCTCATCGAAGTCGAGCAGCTCCTCGAGCTCCAGTAGCAGCGGCTCGAGCAGTAGCTCCAGCAGCGGCAGTAGCTCGAGCAGCAGCTCCAGCGGTAGCTCCAGCAGCAGTGGTGCTGCGATGACCTACACCGTTGGCGGTACGATCAGCGGCCTGACTGGCATGGGCCTGGTGCTGAAAGACACGGTCAACAATCATCAGACGATCGCCCTTACCGGCGGCTCGACTAGCTTCACCATTCCGGGGGGCCTCGCCACAGGTACGGCTTACGCCGTTGCCGTGCTGACGCAACCAACCACCCCGTCGCAGACCTGCACGGTCACCAGCGGCGCCGGGGGCATGATCGGCACTTCCAATGTCACGACCGTCGCAGTCCACTGCGTTACCAACTACACCGTTGGCGGCACGATCAGCGGCCTGACCGGCACGGGGCTGGTGCTGAAAGACACGGTCAACAACCATCAGACGACTGCCTCTCTCACTAACGGAAGCTTCACGATACCCGGTGAAGTCGCCAGCGGCGGCACCTACGCCGTCAGTGTCCTGACGCAACCGTCGACACCGGTGCAGATCTGCCGCGTGAGCGGCGGCACCGGCAGTATCACGACGGCCAATATCACAACTGTTGCCGTCAAGTGCAGCAATGTTGGCCAGGTTGCATTCGCCGCTAATACATATGACAACGGCGGCATAGGTACGCTGGCATCGTTTACGATCGATCCGGCGACTGGCGCGCTGACCGCTGCCAATGGCATGCCGACTACACCCGCCATTGCGCCGCTAACCGCCGATGCCGACCCGACCGCGCTGGCAGTGGACCCGACCGGCAACTATCTCTATGTGGCCAACGCGGGTTTCTGCACCCCAACCCCGTGTACGTTGGCGGGCAACGATGTGGCAGTCTGGCCCATCAACGCGGACGGTACGCTGGGGACGGAAGGAACGCCCGGCGCGGTCGACGCCAACAATCAGCCGCAGTCACTTGCTATCGACCCGGCAGCCTCGGCTGGCGGCCCGTTCCTCTATGTGGGCAGTAATGACAACCCGCACGGTGTACTCGAGTCCTTCAATCCCGTAGCTGGGGTGCTTGGCTTGCAGCTTGCAGGCTCGCCATATGCGGCGGGCGACGTACCTACCGCTCTGGTGGTGGATGCCACGCAGCAGTTCCTGTATGCACCGCTCTTCAACCAGGGCGGCATCGCGGCGTATTTGATCGGCGCTGGCGGCATTCCCGCGGCCATCAGCGGCTCGCCGTTCGGTGCACTGACCGCCCCCTACGGTGTTGCCGCCCATCCCACTCTTCAGTTCATCTACGTGACCGACAACGGCACGACCCCCGGCACCGTTACGGTGTACTCGTATGACAACACCGGAGCGCTCACGCTGGTGCAGTCGCAGCCGGTGGGCACCCGCCCGTACGGCATCGCCATCGACCCGAGCGGACAGTTCCTCTACGTATCCAATGCCAGTGACGGCACCGTGTCGGGCTTTACCGTTGACCCCACCGCGGGCACCTTGACGAGCATGGGTGCGGCGGTAGCAACCGGCGCCAGCGGCGTTGAGAATACCGCCACCGCGCTTACGGTCGACCCATCGAGCCAGTATCTCTACGTTGCAAATGGCGATGCTGCTACCCAAGGCAGCAGCATAAGCTTGATGAGCATCACGCCGGTGACGGGCGTGCCTGTTCTGGTCGGCACGCCGATACAGGCCACCAATCTGGGCGGCGCCGGCACGACGGCCATCGCCGTCAAGTAACACTCAGGAAACCCAGGCGCAGCAGCGGTGGCGGGCAACTCCCGCCACCGCTGGCCGCCCGCCAGAAACTGCGAATTCCGCCTATTGCATCGCGGCGTGATGTGCCCTATGGTGCGCGCGCGTTGCAACCCCTCGGAGGTGTGAAACAGAGACAATGAAGAAGTCCAAAGCGTCCGCTACCAGCGAACCTGGGCCCTGTCTCCATTCTGTCAATCAATACCTGGAAAAGAACTTCCCGGATTTCTTTGCCGAAGCCCGTTTCCAGGTCGGCAATGACGACTACTTCCTCTACAGTCAGTTCGGCCACTACCTGGCCCGCTCCATCGAATCCAACCGCAGCTCGCACGACAAAATCCGTCGCGGCTTTACCGTCCTGAACAAGATGGCGCGCGTCTCGGCGCGCGACCCGGCCGTGCGGCGCATGCTGGTCACCGGCCCGCTCGAAGCCATCGTCGATGCGCCCAAAGCCTGCGCGCTGGCCCGCAAGCGGCTCTCGGGGCAGGCGTTGGGCTACTTGGAGAGCCTGCGCGAGTAAGGCGCGGCGCGGCCTGCCTCCATGACCGCCGTCGCGCGCGCCCAGGACATCCTGCTCTACTGGTTTGGCCCGCGACCGTACACGGCCGCGGGACTCGAACCGCACGTGCGCCTCTGGTTCGGTGCACACGCCGCGCCCGAGCTACTGCCGCAGGCCGATGAGCTGATCCGCGACCGCTTCGCTGATTCGCTGCAGGCTGCCGAAGAGGGCCGGCTGGCTGGTTGGGACTCCAGTCCGCGGCGGCGGCTGGCGTTGATCGTGTTGCTCGACCAGTTCTCCCGCCATGTCTACCGCGGCACGGCCCAAGCCTACGGCAACGATCACGCGGCGCTGTCGCTGTCCATCTCAGGGATGCTGCTGGGTGCCGATGCGGCGCTCGATCCGGTCGAGCGCATCTTCTTCTATATGCCGCTGCAGCACGCCGAGTCGCTCGACGTTCAGGAGGAATCGGTGGCGGCATTCCGGCGGCTGCCATCCGAGGCACCGCCAGAGCTCACGTCCGTCTTCGACTCTGCACTGGCAGCCGCCATCGGCCACCGCGACACCATCGCACGCTTCGGCCGCTTCCCCTATCGCAACGCCGTGCTCGGACGCGAGACCACCCGGGAAGAAGCCGGCTGGCTCGCGAGTCACGATACGCCGTAGGGTGGACACCCCTTCATTGCGCTTCCCATGGATTGATGACCGGCACCCCCGCAGCCCTGAAGGGCTGGATATCTCGTGTCGCCACAATGCACCCCCTGGCGACCGCTATGCCGGCAATGTAGCTATCGGCGGTGCCGATGGCCTTGCCTTCCGCTCGTGCCCGTGCTTGCAATACGGCACAGGCTTCCGCAGCCTCGAGGTCGAACGAAAGAATGCGCGATCGGAACAGAGGCAGCACGCGTTGGTCCATGTTGGCGCGCAAAACTCTTTTTCGCTTTCCGTCGGGAAGAGCTGCAATCCCATACCGCAGCTCTGCAACACTGATTGTTGAGAGGTAGAGCGTCTCCAGGACTTGCGCGTCGATCCAGGCCGCTACCGCAGGATCCCCATTTAGTTTGAGCGGCTCGCAGATGACATTGGTATCGAGCAGGATCACCCAAAGCTCACCGGTACAGCGGGCGTGCGATCCCGTTCGACATTGAGGTCCACTCCTGCCGCTTCTCGACCCATCTGCGCCAGCAGCGAGCCGAGCTTGACGCGATCTTCGGACTTCACAGCCGCTTCGAGAATGAATCGAATCTCCGCTTCCGTACTGCGTCCATTCTGAGCGGCTCGGACACGCAGAGCGCGGTGTGTTTCTGACCGGATGTTGCGGATAGTGACGGCTGTAGTTGATATCGTTTTGCGCATTGCGATAGCAATGATATCACAATCAGAAAGTGATATCAATCGCGATTCGAATGTCCGGACTCCTGCCGACCTCAAACGGCATTCGCGCCGTCAGTTGAATTCCGGCGCTGCCAGGGCCCGCTCGCTCAGCGCACCAAACTGCGCCGCCTCGCTGCGGATCCGCGCACTGTCCCCGATCAGCACGATGTCGACATCGGCGCTGTCCGGGAAGGCCTCGTCGATGACGCGGCGGGACTGTGCTTCGTCCACGGTATCGAGCGCGCCATCGAAGTCGTCGATGTAGCCGTCCGGCAGCCCGTGCAGGTCCAGATCGGCCAGCGCTGCGCCCCAGTCGGCCGCGGTCTCCAGGTGCAGCGGATACTGGCCCTGAATGTAGTGCCGGGCGGAGTCGATGGCGGTGGCGCCGACGCCTTGGTGTTTGAGTTGGTCGAGCGTCTCTAAGGTCAGAGTGAGTGCGCGCGTGGTGCTCTCGGTTTCGGTAAACGAGCTGATCGCAAATTCTCCCGGCACGCTGCCACGCCGGAAGCTCGAGCCGGCGGAATACGTCAGCCCGCTCTTCACCCGCAGTGTCTGCATCAGCATGGAGCCGAAGCTGCCGCCGAAGGCCGTGTTGGTGATCTCGAGCGCCGCGCGATGCGGATAGGCGCGCGCGACGCCGGTGTTGCCGATCCAGAAATAGGTCTGGGCACTGCCTGGTGCATCGATCAGCCGCACCCGCCGTCCGGCGACCCGCTGCGGCGCGGACAGCGGCGGCAGTGGCACGGCCGCTGGCCGCCAGCCGCCGAACACGCGCGTCACCTCCGCGCGCAACGCCTGCGGATCGAAGTCACCGGCGACCACCAGTGTCAACCGGTCGCCGCCCATGTGCCGGGCGTGATACTGCTGCAGATCTTCGAGCGTCAGCGCCTCGAGGCTGCGTTCGCTGCCACTGGCCGGCTGCCCGAACGGATGCCCCGCAAACAGCAGCGCCCGGCCGTAGATGCCGATCAGGCTCTGCGGCTCGGAATCCTTGGCGGCCTTGATGAACTCGATGCGCCGCTCGCGCACGCCCTCGAGTTCGTGCGCGTCGAATGCCGGGCGCTGCAGCGCATCCGCCAGCAGTTCCAGCATCAACACCGAATCGCGCGCCAGGAACTGGCCGTGCATCAGAATGGCTTCGCTGTGCGCACCGGCATCGAGACTGCCGCCCGCGCCTTCGACCGCCTCGGCAAAAGCATGGGCGTCGCGGCCACCGGCGCCGCGCGTGAGCATCTCGGCGGTAATGCTGGCGACACCGGCGCGATGCGCCGGATCGAGCCGCGCGCCGCCGCGCACCACCGCCTCGACCGCTATCAGCGGCACGTCGTGCCGCGGCAGCAGGATCAGCCGCGTGCCGTTGGGCAGCCGCAAGCGCTGGTGCGGTGGAATTTTCACGCCGCCTGTGACTCCGGTTGCGGCTCGAGCCGGCCCACGGTACGGCGCTCGGCTGTGAACACTGTGCGAGCCACCTCGAGCAGCTCGGCGCAAGTGACCGCCTGGTAGCGCTCCGCCGCCAGGAACAGCAGCCGGTGATCGCCGTGCAGCACCGTGTATTCCCCCAGCAGGCGCGCCTTGCCGTCGAGCGTCGCCACCCCGCGCCAGAAATCCGCGGCCGCCAGGTTCTTGGCGCGCTTGAGTTCGGCTTCAGTGACCCCCTCGCGCAGCAGTCGCGTCAGCTCGGCATCGAGCGCCGCCTGCAGCGCCTCGAGCTCACCGTCCTCCGGCAGCGTGGCCTGCAGCACGAACACATTGGGATCGAAGCCTTCCGACCAGCCGCCGCCGATGGCCACCGCCAGCCGCTGCCGCTCCACCAGCGAGTGATGCAGGCGACTGGCATCGCCACCCACCAGGATGGTTTGCAGCAGGTTCAGCGCCGGCTGGCGCGCGTCGCTGGCATGGATGGCGTGATACGCCAGTTGCAGCAGCGGGTTCTGCCCTGGCCGCTGCAGCACCACGCGCCGCTCGGCGCGCTGCGGCGGCTCTGCCAGCCTGACTGCCGGCGGCGTCTGGCCGCGCGGAATGGCGCCGAAGTACCGCTCGGCCAGCGCAAACACGCACTGCGGCTCGACATCGCCCACCACGATGAGCGTGCAATTGTTGGGTGCGTAGTAGGTGCGATAGAAATTCTGCAGGTCAGACAAGCTCCAGGACTCGATGTCCCGCGGCCAGCCGATGGTCGGAATGCGATACGGGTGGACTTCAAACGCGCGCGCCTGCACCTGCTCGTCGAGCAGCGCCGCGTTGCTGTCATCGACCCGCAGCCGCCGCTCCGAAAAGACCACCTTGCGCTCGTTCTCGACCACCTCCGGATCGAACGCCAGGTTGGCGATGCGATCGCTCTCGAGCTCGAACACCAGCTCCAGCGCCGAAGCCGGGAACCAGTCCTGATAGACGGTGACGTCCTGCGAGGTGAAGGCGTTGTTGCTGGCGCCCTGCGCTTCCATGAGGCGGTCGAACTCGCCGCGCGCGCGCTTGTGCGTGCCGTTGAACATCATGTGCTCGAAGAAGTGCGCCAGACCGGTACCGCCGTCGTGCTCGTTGCGGCTGCCGACGCGCACCCAGTTTTGCAGCGCCACGCTCGGGATGTTGTGATTCGGCCAGACCACGAGCGCAAGTCCGTTGCCGAGCGTGTGCCTCTGCACTTCCGCGGCCGCGCTCGCGAACGAGCGCGCCGGCTTCGGCGCCGACGCCGGCGGCAGCGCCAGCGCACTGGCAGGTTCTACCCAGGCGGTTCGGGATTCGGTCACGCCGCTGCGCTCCTCAGAGTCAATTGGGAATGCCGGCCTGTTGGCACTACAGGCTAAGTGCTGCCGGAGAGGCGCAATTTCAACGGACCTGGCGCCGCAGTGCAACGTCGGCGGCACATAAGAAAAGCGCCGCTGAGCCCGAAGGCCGCGGCGCTCTAAAGGCGAACACCGGGGAACGTTGTTCGCAAAGGTTAGGGGAAAACCTTACGGTCGAGATGAAGCAATCCGCGTACCAACCTGCTTGGTGTCTGGCAGATCAATGAGTTACGGATCGCAGCGCGATTGTGCCTGTGACCAATGTGACAATTACTGTCACTCCCGGACGTCAGAGTTGACCTGATCTGCCGGCAAAACTGGTCGGCCGATGCGGGGCTTCGGCGACAGGGGCCTGGCGGCCGACAGCCTAGCCTGCGCTGACCTGGACGCACGGCTGCGCGTGTGCCCGCAGCTTCTCGCACAGCGCTTCGCCCTGCGCGCGCGAGCTCACCGGCACCTGCAGCCTGACCACCGACAGCGTGTGCGACTTGCCCGCCACATAGCGCGGCGTCAGCGCGGCCAGTTCCCGCGAGAAGCGGCTCGCCAGGTGCTTCCAATGGCTCTCCGCGCGCGCGCGGCTGCTGAAGGCGCCGAGCTGCACATAGTGCGTGCCGCTGGTGCCGGCCGCGGCCGGCTCGCGCCCCGCGCCGCCGGTGGCCATGTTAGGCGTCGGACCCGGCCCGGAAGAAGGCTTGAGCGGCGAGGGGTGGGTGGTCGCCGGCACGGCAGTATTGGCGCTCGCGACCGCAGGCGATGACGCCTGCGCAAAGTTCTCCAGCCGGATGCGCGCCTCCTGGGCGTCGGGACCGTCTGGATGCTGCGCCAGGTACTGCTGGTAGCCGTCTCGGGTATCGGCGGTGGTGGCCGCCTGCCAGTCCTGCGCCTCCTGCAGCTGCTCGATGCGCGTCTGCGCCACGGCAGCATTGGGGCTGTTGGGATACTGATTTCTGAATTGCTGGTAGGCCGCGGTGGTATTGGCCGCGCTCGCAGCCTTCCAGTCCGATGCCTCGTGATTGCAGCCTGCCAGGAACAGCAGACCGCAGGCCGCTATCGTCACACGCATTGCTGTCTGATTCATGCAGCGATTGTAGCAGCCTGTGCCAGGATGACGACCGGCCCGCACCGCGCCACACTAGTGCTCCGCACCCACGAGGCCGCCCGCATGAACGAGAAATCCCCTGCCCGCCGACTGCTGGACCGCGTGGCCGGAGTGCCGTCGCTGATTGCCGTCGGCGCAAGCGTCACCGGTGACATCGTGACCCCGGGCCCACTGCTGCTCGGCGGCTCGATCAAGGGCGACGGCAACGTGGCGGGCGAGCTGTCCATCGGCCCCGACGCGCACTGGGAGGGCGAAGTGCACGCGGTCAGCGCCGTGGTCTCCGGCCGCATCACCGGCGCCATCATTCTCACCGAGCGCATCGAGATTGCCGCCAGCGCGGTCATCCGTGGCCGCCTCTCGGCGCGCAAGATCGCCATGGCGCGCGGCGCCACGGTCGACGGCGATGTCACCGTCACCAGCGGCGAGCCCATTGTGCAGTTCGACGAAAAGCGCAAGCCGCGGCCGTGACGTGCGCATAATTGCGGCCGTCCCGCCTGGTCGCTAAAGTCGGCCGGCGCGCGCGCCCGGCGCCGGTCGGCTTTGCTTGCGCGCAGCGGCAGCCTCCGGCTAAATAGCCGCCACAGCCACCGCATGAGTCCTTCTTCGCACCCCTTTCAGCTCGTCGCCCACCGCGGCAACGCCAGCGAATTTCCGGAAAACACGCTGCCCGCCTTTCAGTCGGCGCTCGACCTCGGGCTCAAGTACCTGGAGCTGGACATCCAGCTGGCGGCAGACGGCGTGCCGATGGTCATCCACGATTCGCGCCTGGAACGCACCGCCGGCATGTCCGGCAGCGTATTCGACATGCGCGCGCGCATGCTGCAGGAAATCGAGGTGGCCGAGACCGCGCGTTTCGGCGAGCGCTACCGCGGCACTCATATTCCGCGGCTCACCGATGTGCTGGCGCTGCTCGAGGGCCGGCCGGACGTCAGAATCTTTGTCGAAATCAAGAAGGAGAGCCTCAGGCACTTTGGCCACGACCAGGTGGTCGGCAAGGTGCTCGAGGCCATCAGGCCGGTGCAGCAGCAATGCGTCGTCATCTCGTACGATCTGGCGGCCATCTTCCGCGCCCGCCAGATCGGCGGCGCCACCATCGGCTGGGTGCTGGAGCATTACGACCAGCACAGCCGCCTCAAGTACGAGGCACTGCAGCCGGAGTTCCTGTTTGGCGATAAGGAGACCCTGCCGCCCCAGGGCGCGCTCTGGCGCGGGCCCTGGCAGTGGGTCATCTTCGAGGTCGTCACCCTCGAGCTGGCGCAGGCGCTGGCGGCCCGCGGGGCGCATCACATCGAGACCATGCAGGTGCGGCAGATGAGCTCAGGCCTGGCGGCGCTGACACCCGCGTGAGCGAGGTCGATGTCGCCATCGTCGGTGCCGGCATCCACGGCACCGGCATTGCGCAGGCTGCGGCCGCGGCCGGTCACTCGGTGCTGCTGCTGGAGCAGACCGATGTGGCGTACGGCTCATCGAGCCGCTCCAGCAAGCTGATCCATGGCGGCCTGCGCTATCTCGAGAGCGGCCAGTATTCACTGGTGCGTGAGAGCCTGCGCGAGCGCGCGCTGATGCTGAAGCTGGCGCCCGGCCTGGTGCAGGTGCAGCGCTTCTTCATTCCGGTGTACGCGCACACGCGCCGGCGCCCGTGGCAGTTGCGGCTCGGCCTGGCGCTGTATGCGCTGCTGGCAGGACTCACACCCGAGGCACGCTTCGGCACCGTGCCGCGGCGCGAGTGGGACCGGCTCGACGGGCTGGATACGCACAATCTCCAGGCGGTGTTCTGGTATCAGGATGGCCAGACCGACGATCGCGCGCTGACCCGCGCGGTACTGCACTCGGCGCGCGGCCTGGGTGCGCAGCTGATCTGTCCGGCCACCTTCGAGGCCGCTACCCTGGCGGAAGACAGTGTCGAGCTCAGCTACAGCGCCCAGGGCCAGGCGCAGCAATGCCGCGCACGGGTACTCATCAATGCCGCGGGTCCCTGGGCCGAACAGGTCGCGCGCCGTGTGAGTCCGGCGCTCGAAATCCCGCCGCTCGAGTGCGTGCAGGGCGCGCACCTGGTACTGGAAGGCCAGCTCGAGCGCGGTGTCTACTATCTCGAGAGCCCACACGATGGTCGCGCGGTGTTCGTCATCCCCTGGAAGGGCCGTGTGATGGTCGGCACCACCGAGACACGCTTCAGCGGAGATCCCTCACACGTGGCGCCGCAGCCGGCCGAAGTGCACTACCTACTCGGCGTGCTCAAACATTACTTTCCGCGCTGGCGCAGCGTCTCCGAGGCGGACATCATCGAGCGCTTCGCCGGACTGCGGGTGCTGCCCGCCGGCAACGACCGCGCCTTCCATCGCTCGCGCGAGACCCAGCTGGTGCTCGACCGCCGCACCCGCCCGCGCGTGCTCTCGGTGTACGGCGGCAAGCTCACCACCTGGCGCGCGGTTGCGGAACGCGCGCTTACCGAGGTGGCGGCGTCGCTGCCGAAGCGCACACCCCGGGCACGCACCGATCGCCTGCGCCTCGACAGCGGCTGCTGAGGCTCCCCTCAGCGGCAGGAGATCCCTCTCCCTGGGCGTGGCGGCGCTTACCCCTTGGTATGATGGGGCATCAAACGCGGCAATCATCGCAAAGAGCCCAGCTTGCGGCAGCCACCTGTCTATCTTTTGATACAACTGCTGATGGTCCTTGGCGCGCCCCTGACGCATGCGGCTGAGAGCCGCGTGTCGCAGTACCTGTGCGCCTCCAGCAACGGTGAGGCAGACCAGTCCAGGATGCGGCTGCCCGAATCGATCGCCGCCCCTGGCGAGACGGCGCTCTCCGGCGAGCTGGCCTACTTCCGACCGGAACATGGAGCCGGCGTGTTCGGCCCCAAGGGCTGGTCCTGTCGCGCCTGGAGCGGCTCGAGCGGCAACCTGCTGCTGGTAACGCCCAAGCCGCTGCCGCCGCCTTACTTTCCGTTGCCCAGCGTCACCGGTCCCGCCGTGATGCTGCAGACCACCGACGGCAGCGACGTGGGCCGGTTTCACTTGGCGCTGGTGGCCGAGCGCCTGTTTCCGTTGCTCGGCCACGAGCTCATCGACCGCGTGCGCGAGGAGCATCTGATCTCGGACTCGTCGTTCGACACCGAGCCTTACCCGGACGATCGGCTCGATTACCTGAGTGACCGGCTGGCCGAATACGTAACGCCGGCCAATCGCGCCGGTCTCGGCACCAACAGCCTGTTCGAGGCCTCGGATCTGCCGATCCAGGGACTGACGATGTTGAATCCGGACGTGGTGGCCGATGCGCTGACGGAGTTCCGCATCCGGCTGCCACCACCGCTGAGCGCGGCGGAGACTGCGGTCATCGAGCTCGAGACGCGCTGTCTGCAGTTGCGGCAGGGCTGCCGCGGTCTCGACGACTGAAGCAAGACTCGGCCCGTAACAGCTCACTTATGGGACTTTTACGGCCGAAAGTGGCAGTCTATAATAGATTTACTATGACGGCTTCAAATAAAATGACGCCCGCGGACGCCGCCACCATTGCAGCCCTGCGTGCGGATGTGGCATTGCAGATAGCACGCCATATCCAGCGTCTGGGCGTCAATCAGCTCTCGGCAGCAAGCCGGCTGCGTGTGCCGCAGCCGACCCTGAGCAAAATCGTCAACCGTCGGCTGTCAGGCCTGTCATTGGAATTGCTGATTCGAATTGCGGTGCGAGGCGGTGTGCCGCTCTCGCTACAAACCGGTCTTGTCCCGCAGGAAGCGGGCGCGTTCGTCGCCACGCGCGCAGTAGCTGGGGCGCGAACCTTTCCGTCGAGAGTCGCGGAAGATTCACGCCACGCCGCGCAGCGGTTTGAGGCCGGTACTGCCGTGCAACGACTGCAGGCCTTTGTGGCGCACAATGAGTTGCTGGCCCTGTTGCGCCAGGCGGGGCGCGCTGCGGAGGCGGAACGGATGCGGAAAGCTGCGCTCCAGCCGTGAGGACTCGGCAAGCCGGACAGTCTGCGCTCCTGCTGCTTGACGTAATCGAGATTCTGCGCAGTCAGAATCTCGATTACGCCGTCATCGGCGCGTTCGCGTTGTCGGTGCATGGCGTCATTCGAGCGACTACGGACGTGGACGCACTGCTCTTCACGACTACGGCACGGCTCGCTCGGCTCCGTACACTGTTCGAGGACGCGGGCTTTGCCGCGCAGCTGCGCCGTGGCGATGCGAGCGATCCGATTCCTGGCATGCTCACTCTCAGCGACACGCATGACAACCATGTCGAGCTTCTGGGCAGCCTCCGGGGAATGGATCCGGAGCTCTTTTCCCGCGCCCTGGTCGTGAAGTTCCTGGATCAGGACCTGCGCATCGTCGGCCGAGAGGATTTCATCGCCATGAAATGCTTCGCGGGTGGACCGCAGGATCTCCTGGATGCCAGCTCCGCGTATCGGGCGGCATCGGCTCCGATCGATCTGGATCTCTTGCGCCGCCTTAGCCGGCGCTTCGGTCGAGACGCTGCCGATCATCTGGAGCAGATCCTGGCGGACTGAGTCTGAACCCGGAAAGGCCTAGCGCACCTCGGATTCGGCGCTCCGACGATCAAACTGTTCGAACTGCTCCAGCATGTAACGGTCGGCGAAGCTCGGCCCTTTGAGTGAATCGACGAAGCCGCAGTGCCCGCCGTGACGCGTGCGCACCAGCGTGAGCCTGTCGGCGCCATCGACGCGCAACAGATCGCCGATCGGAATGATCGGATCGTCCTCGGCGGTCAGCAGATGCGCCGGCACTTTGAGGCCCCTGAGCCTGATGCCGGTGATCGCGTAACCGCTCAGGTAGGCCTGCAGGCTCGCAAACTGCGTGCTGCTCTTCACCAGTTCGGCCGTCATGTAGCGCAGATCGCGCGATTGCAACAGCGCATCGAAGTTGTGTTGCTCGGGCCACGCACGCTGCTTGAGGCGCAGCGAGCTGGACCACCGCTGTACGAAGTACTGCCGGTAGACGTGCCAGCCACGCTCCAGCGCCTGCAGCGTGATCTCCGGCTCGAGCACCGGCGAGACCGCCACAACCCCGCTGATGGCCTCGGGCATATTGGCGTCCGCCGCTACCCGCAGCATGAAATTGCCGCCGAGCGAGAAGCCGCCCAGACACGGCCGTGCCGTTGGAAACAGCGCGCACAGCGCGCGCACCGCACCGATCACCTCGGGCAGCCGGCAGGAATGAAACAGCTCCCGGTTGAGTTCGTGGGTGGCGCCGTGATCGCGCAGGTGCAGTCGCACCAGCGGCCACTGCTGCTGGTACAACAGCGCCGCGGCCGACAGCACATAGGGGGATTCGACGTTGCCTTCCCAGCCATGCAGCAGAATGGCCAGCCGGCGGCTGTCGGCGGCGCGACGCGCCTGAGGCAGCGGTGTGTGGAAAGCCTGCAGCCGTACCCCGTCGCCGCAGTCGAGTATCAGCGCCTGTTCGCGCGCCCGCAGCGCGGTGGCGCGCATGCGGATGTGCCAGGAACGCGGCGGCAGGCTGCCGATGACCGACTGCACATGCGCATTGCGCAGCGGCCAGGGAGGCTGGAAATCGGATGCCTTCAGCGGTTAGCCTGCCAGTGCACTTCCACGCGATTATTGGCGGCGGCGGCGCGGTTCCACTCGCCCGCGGTCAGGTTGTCGCTGACCGGCGGGTAGGGAATCAGGGTCTCATCGGAGCCGCCGCTGCCGATCTGGATATCCAGCTTACCATTGGAGCTCTGGCGTGCGGCTGCAATCATGTTGGCAAAGGCGATCGACTGGCGCGCGCTGATGGAGCCGTTGTCTTCGCGCGGATTGCCCACCTGGTCGCACTTGGCGAAGGGCACTACGTCCGCAGCCAGCATCGGCGTGGCGCTCGAACCGCTGAGCATGCAGAAGCGGCCCGGAATCGCGCGGATCTCGACCGTGCCCTTGAAGCCCTGGGCGTTGAGCCGCGCCAGCAGCGACTGGATGCGCTCGAGCCGTGAGCCCGCCAGCGGCAGCTCACCATAGGGCACCGGCTCCAGAATGGAGTGGTCGGCCGCTTGCGGGGCGTCTGCGGGCGACATGGCGGCGCTGGCGTTGCCGGCCGCGGCGGCATTCATCGGCACACCCGGGGAGCTGCCCATCTGCGCCCGCAGCAGCTGCAGGTCCTGCTGCGCCTGGGTAAGTTGCGCCGACAGCGTCGCGCTCTCGATGCGTTGTGAATACCACTGCCAGCCCGCCACCATGGCCAGCAACAGGCCGAGCACGCCCAGCCAGAAACCCCCCGAGGACCGCTGCGGCTCGGGCGGCGGCAGTATCGGCACGCTTGGCGGCGGCTGATCCTTCAGCATCAGCCGCACGTCGCCGACCATGCGATCGGACTGCGTCTCGAGATTCTCGGCAATGAACCGCTGCAGGTTGCGCATGTGGTGTGCCACCATCGCCTCGACAATGGCACGCAGCTCCGGCGGCATCGCCGGCAGGTTCGGCCGGTTGACGCCGCGACGCTCCTGCAACGGCACATCGCGGCGCGCGGCTGCCGCAGCGGCAATGCCCGCACTCGAACTCGCTGCCACGGCCGGCGATCCAGTCGCTGCAGCGGCCGCGCCCGATGCGGCAGCATCGTCAGCGGCACTGGCGGCGATGTCCGCCGGGGCACCCACCCGCGGCAGCGTCGCGGCCGCCGCCGCGTGTGCGCCCGGCACCTCGATGTCGGCGGTGTCTTCGGTGAATGCGTTCCTTCCGGCGCCCGCGCGCACGCCGCCGGGCGAGCGTACCTTGACGGTCTCCGCCTCGGCCTCGGCAAAGATCTCGGGGTAGTCGAGCATGAGATCGCCGTCGGCACGCGGCTCGCCAATCAGCCGCAGCTGCTCGAGCGCCTTGGACACGTCGGCGTGCTTGGTCTGCTTCGGCAGCACGCCGAGGGCGCCGAGCGCGCGCGCCTGGCTCAGGTACAGCTCCCCTTCCTGGGAGGTGTACATCATGATGGGGATGGTCGCCGTCAGCGGATTGTTCTTGATGGCCTGTACAGCCTGGAAGCCGTCCATGCCCGGCATCAGGTGATCCATGAAGATCACATCCGGCCGCTCATGATTCAGGTACTCGATCGCCTGCTCGGCCGATTCGACCTCGTCGACGGCCAGCTCGTACCGCTCCAGGAGGCGGGTCAGAAACGCACGCGCGGATCTCGAATCATCGACGACCAGCGCCCGTCGTGCTGTCATGCCGTATCCGCCGTGGGGAGCCCGGCCCGATCTTAACCCATGGCCGCGGCGACCGCGTGCGCCGGTGCGCAGTCGGCGCCGAAATCCGCGACGCAGATCGCGCCGTTTTGACCTCGGCAGGCCGCGGCAGCGTGCAGCGCCGAGCTCCGATCCGGGCGCGTCGCCGACTGGCGACGGTGGCGAGGCATTCGGCATCAATCTCGCTCTGACGCGCCAGGATTTTGCCAGGCGCGCCGCTCAGCGGCGCAAGCGCAGCGCCCCTCAAGGGCGCACGAGCGGGGAAGTCGCAGTCCCTGCAGCAACTCGAGGACACTGCGGTAAATCGCCACAGCACCGGCGTCTTGCAGCTCATCGGCTGGAAACCCGCCTGAAGTGACGGCTATGGTGTCGATGCGGCATTTCGCGGCGGCACTGACATCATATGGCGTATCGCCTACGGCGACGATTTCACTCGGGCGAAGCGGCGATACCCTGGCCAGGGCGCAGGCGAATATGTCGACGGCAGGCTTGGAGTTCTGGACATCATCTCCGGTCACCGTGTCCGTGAGGAACTCCCGAATGCCCAACAGCTCAACGTAGTGGTCGACCTCCCGGCTGGCTGGATGAACTGGTGAGTAATACTTTGCTTCCAAAGTTGTGCAGATGTTCAATGAGTTCGCCAGCCCCGGGAAAGGCTTTGACTTCTGAGCGGTACAATTCCTTAAAGAGAGTCCCGTGGCTTTCGGTGATGCGCTTGCGTTCTGCGTCGTCGGCCTGCGGTAGCAGGGCCGGCAGAAGAGTGTCCGCACCTTTGCCGATCTGAGCATGAATCTCACCTTTCTCGAAGTGCCGGCCGGCGAGGGCCCATGGCAGGCAATTAGGGGAAAAGGCGTTCCTCCTGTAGGCGCCGGTGATTCCCAGGTACCTCAACCTGGACGACGACGGCTTTCGCGTCTCCCAGATCTCGCCCGCAAGTGGTTCCGCTCTGGCCCCGCGTGGCGGATTTTGCGCTGCAGCATGGAGTCTCAAGAGCGAGCCAGTGTCCGCCAGAGCTGTGTAAGTCGATCTCGAACGGGAATCATGGGACCGATTCCGATTCTCCCGCTACGCGACAACACTCGCGCTCGGATCAATTTTTCAAGGCCGACCGAATGCGCCCTCTTGAAATATTCGGTCGTACCCAAAAAACGCGTTTCGGGAAGTTGTGTTTACCCACCCGAAGAGGAGGAGCTGCTATGTACGGCCATGCAACTGCGTTCGAGACCCTGTTCGATGAATTGGATCGGATGTTCGGCCGCCGCTCTGACCGGCAGGGCATACGCTCAGTGGCGCGAGGGACCTTCCCGCCGGTCAACGTCGGAGTCACCGAGAATGAAGTGCACGTCTATCTATTCGCCCCAGGACTAGAACCGAAGGGCTTCAACATATCGGTGCAGCAGAACCTGCTGTCCATCTCCGGAAGCCGAACCTTGCGTGTCAACGAAAAGGCCACCTACTTTCGGCAGGAGCGCTTCGATGGCGAGTTTCGGCGAATGGTGACGCTGCCCGAGGATGTCGATCCCGAACGCATCGACGCCAAGTACCGCGAGGGCGTGCTGCACATCAGTGTGCGACGCCGCGAGAACGCGAAGCCCCGTCAAATCCAAGTCAATTGACAGCGGAGGAACGGGCCATGAACGACAAGCAGGAACTCACCCGTCAGGCCTCGTCGATCCGGCAGCAGACCGGGCGCGATGCTGACTACCCCTTGGTGCCCCCGGCAGACGTCCTCGAAGACAGCGATGGCATCACACTCTATGTGGATATGCCCGGTGTCTCCAAGGAAGGCCTGAAGGTCGAGGCCGATAAGAACACCCTGGTAATTGAAGGCGAGCTGCAATTCTCAATGCCGCCAGGGATGGAAGCGCTGTATGCGGAGCTTCAATCGAATCGCTATCGCCGCACTTTTACCTTGAGCGGCGAGCTCGATGCGGAGCGAACTGTCGCAAATCTAAAGAACGGCGTGCTGTCGGTGACCATTCCCCTCAGAGCCGAGGTAAGGCCTCGAAAGATTGACGTTACCTGAGGCAGATGAATGTGGGCGATAACAGGCGCCGGGAGCAGGTGGGTCCTGCTCTCGGCGTCAGCGCCGGATATAAATTCCGCATGAGCAGCGAGAACCAGAGGAGATCTGGAAATGGAGCGCCACGAATCCCAAAGGGAGTCGCAGCGCCTTCAGCCTGAAGGATGCCAGGCAGGAGAGCGGCTGCGCTGTTTACTCTTGCTTGCTGGGTTCACTGAGGAGCAGGCTGCGATCGGCCTCGGAGTGCCCGAACAGACTGTATGGGACTGGTGCAACGGCAAAGGTGCGCCACCCCAGGAGGTACTGCAGGCGCTCGAGCGCCTGGCAGCCCTGCAGCAACGCCTCGGCTAACGGATGCGCGTATAAACCGGGCGCGGTAGCTTAAGCTGCCGCTCCCGCGGTGGTTTGGAACTTCGCCGGCCGGGCCGATCCTGCGTCGGTCAGTTCCCGATAGAGCTCTGCCAGGCGCCAGGCCATGTTGGCCGAGGCCCAGCCTTGCGCATAGACGCGCGCCTGCGCCGACAGTCGCGCCGCACGCTCGCGGTTGTCGAGCACATCGAGCACCGTCTCCGCAAACACTTCCACCTTCTCGGGTGCCACGCGTGCGCCGCAGCCCGGCTGCAGAATCGAGGCGGTGCCGAGCACCGCGGTGGATACCACCGGCCGCCCCTGCGCCAGAGCTTCCAGCAGCACCAGCCCTTGCGTCTCCGTACGCGACGCAAACACGAACACATCGGCCGAGGCGTAGCAATCTGCCAATCCCAGCTCGCGATCCAGATAACCGATGAAATGCATATGTGGCGCAACGCCGAGTGCCACCGCCATCGCTTCCAGGTGCGGCCGAGCCGGCCCCTCGCCTGCCACGGCGAACAGCGCATCCGGCCGCGAGCGCCGCAGCCCCACGAAGGCGTGCAGCAGGAATTCGATGTTCTTTTCGTGCGCGACACGGCCCACGTACAACAGCAGCGGCCGCTTGGGATCGATGCCGAAGCGGGCGCGGAAGCGCGCGCCATCCCCCGGCACGAAGCGGTCGGCAGGCAGTCCCGTGGGGATGACCTGCGTGCGCGTGCTGACGCCGTACTCGAGCAGCAGTGTCCGCATCGGCTCCGATGGCACCACAATGGCATTCAGCTGCGCACACTGCGAGCGCGTAAAGTGCCGCGCCAGCGAGCGGCCGATCGGGCGCGGCAGCAGCGGCACGTAGTGGTGCAGGTACTCTTCAAAGAAGGTGTGGTAAGTCGCCACGACCGGGATGCGTGCGCGGCGCGCGAAGCCGATGCCCGCGTAATGCGCCACGAACGGGGTGTGGATGTGCACCAGGTCGAAGTGCTGCGATTGCAGCGGCGCCAGTGCCGCCCTGACCGCGCCCCAGCGCATGCGCCGATCCTCCGGATCCTTGGGAATGCCGCTCGATGCCACCCGGATCACGTTCGGGTCCGACGAATCACTCTCGCGATAAGCCGGCGCCACCAGCGTCGTCTCCACGCCGGCTGCGGCCAGGTCGGGTCGAAAGGTTCGGATGGAGGTGGAGACCCCGTTGACGCGCGGGAAAAAGACGTCCGAAATGAACAGTACGCGCATGCGGCGGCAGCGACCTCCCGGTGGCCGCTACATGAAGTTCTGCGCGACTACCGCCAGCGTCGCCCCAATGGCGCCGCCTGCCAGCACATCGCTCGGATAGTGCAGTCCCAGCACCATGCGGGAGCCCGCGATCAGACCCGCGAGTGGAATGAGGATCCAGGAGAGTTCCGGAAAATGGCCCACGGCCAGCCACGTGAACGACACCGCGTGCAGCGTGTGCCCGGAAGGAAAGCTGTAGCGATCCAGCGGCGGCATCGCCAGCGTAATGCCCGGGTGACGGATGAACGGCCGTTCGCGCAGCAGCCGTCCCTTGAGCCACTTGTAGATGAGGATGCCGAGCAGCCCCGTGACCGCCATGACCAGCGCCGGCCGCGCGCCCGCGCGACCGTAAACGAGCGGTAGCGCGGCGATGAGTACGTACCAGATGATGCCGTCGCCGAGCCGGCTTGCGGCCTGGAACAGCACGCGAACGGCCACGAGATGGGTGCCACGATTGAGTTCGCGGCAGAGCCGGTACTCGGCCATGTCGAATCGAGCCATGATCATCTGGGCACGGTTCATGACATCAGCGTAGGCCATTGATACTGACAGCAATGTGACCGTCGGATGACGCTCGGATGACAAGACGTCGCAGTTCACGCCGCGCAGCCTGCTGCCAGGACATAACGGCTGGGGATGGGGCTTGCGCCAGGCAGCGGGGCCCGGCGCCCGCGCCCGGTCAGTCGCGAATGCCGGTGCCGCGGTTGAGTAGCTGCACCGCCACCGCGAACAGCGCCACGGTCAGCAGCAGCATCATGCTGAAAGCTCCGACCACGTGCACATCGGAGTTGCCGAGGAAGCCGAAGCGGAAGGCATTGACCATGTGCAGGATCGGATTGACGAACGACAGCCTCTGCGCCCACTCGGGCAGCATGTTCACCGAGTAGAACACCCCGCCGAAATAGGTCAGCGGCGTCAGCACGAACACCGGGATGAAGTTCATCTGGTCGAAGCTGCGCGCAAAGATGGCATTGATCAGCCCGGCCAGCGAGAACACCGCCGAGGTCAGCACGGCGGCCGCAATGATCGCGAACAGATGCGCCACCGGCAGCCTTGCAAAGCACAGCGACACCGCGGTGACCACCAGTCCTACCATCAAGCCTCGCATCAGGCCGCCGACCGTGTAGCCAGCCACTATGATCGAGGTCGGCAGCGGTGACACCAGCAGCTCCTCGATGTGCTTGCCGAACTTGGCACCGAAGAACGACGACACCACATTGCCGTACGAGTTGGTGATGATCGACATCATGATGAGGCCGGGCGCAATGAACTGGCGGTAGTCGAATCCTGCCATCGGGCCGACGCGCCGCCCGATGAGGCTGCCGAAGATGACGAAGTAGAGCGTCGCGGTCACGGCCGACGGCACCAGCGTCTGGCCCCATATGCGCACGATGCGGCCGTACTCGCGGATCACGATGGTGGCGAACCCGACCCAGCGGGTATGCCCGAGCGATATCTCGGCCGGCGGCTGCGGGCTCACCGCGCTATCCATGCGCCACCGCTCCCGCAGTGCCCGCTGCCCCGCCCGCACCCGCGCCGGTCTCGACCAGGCGCATGAAGATCTCCTCCAGCCGGTTGACCTTGTTGCGCATGCTGACGATCTCGATGTTCTGCACCGAGAGCTGATCGAACAGGCCGTTGAGGTTCTGCTCCTTGGCGATGTCCGCTTCCAGCGTGTGTTCGTCCACCCGCCGCACGGTGAAGCCGGCCACTGAAGGCGCAGCCGCCGTCGGGCTGCGCGTGTTGAGCACAAAGGTCTGGGTGTTGAGCCGCCGCAGCAGGTTGCTCATGCGGTCGCGCTCGATGATGCCGCCCTTGTCGATGATGGCAATGTTGCGGCAGAGGCTCTCGGCCTCCTCCAGATAATGAGTGGTCAGGATGATGGTGGTGCCGCGGGCATTGATGTCTCGCAGAAAATCCCACATCGAGCGGCGAATCTCGATGTCGACGCCGGCGGTCGGCTCATCCAGGATCAGCAACCGTGGCTCGTGCATGAGCGCGCGTGCAATCATGAGCCGGCGCTTCATGCCACCGGAGAGACCGCGCGCGGCATTGTTGCGCTTGTCCCAGAGCTGCAGCTGCTTCAGATAGCGCTCCGCCCGAACCCGCGCCTGGGTACGTTCGATGCCGTAGAAACCCGCCTGGTTGACGACGATGGTCATCGGCGATTCGAACTGGTTGAAGTTGAGCTCCTGCGGCACCACCCCGATGCAGGACTTGGCGCGCTCCAGCTGCTTGTCGATGTCGAAGCCGAACACACTGGCAGTACCGCTGGTTTTGTTCACCAGCGAGGTGACGATGCCGATCAGGGTGGTTTTGCCGGCACCGTTCGGCCCCAGCAGGGCGAAGAAATCCCCCTCCTCCACGTCCAGATCGACCCCGCGCAGCGCATGAACGCCGTTCTTGTAAGTCTTGGTCAGAGCTCGAGTCGACAGCGCCAGCATGGGTCGCGCACGTTACCACAGCGTGGCCATCAGCTGCAGGCCGCGCAGCTGCGCCCGCCGCAGCGCTTCCTCCTGCCCGGCGATGGCTGCCTGCAGCATCTGCCGCCAGACGGTGATCTGGCTGTCCCAGCGCGGGACAATCCAGGCCGGCGCCAGCCCGGCCAGCGTTTCCAGGTCCTTGAGCGAGCGGGTCGCAAGCCGGTCGGCGCATTCCGGCACCAGCGCCAGCAGCACCCGCGCCGACGGCCGGTGCGAGCGCGCCAGGTAGCGCGCGAACACCAGTGCATGCCGCAGCAGCGAGACGCCATCGGGGTTCTCGAAATAGCCGGTCCCGGCGGCCTCCCGGACCACACCCCCGGCGGCGTGGCGCTCCCAGCAGGCCGGCTGCGAGAAGCCGGCATCCAGCAGCAGATACGGGCAGTGCGCCAGCCGCTGCAGCGCAGCGTGATCCGCCTGGCTCCAGAGCGCCCGCAGATCGCCGAGCAGCCGCGGCGCCGGGGCGGTAGCGGCGGCGGCACGGTCCTGCAACAGCAGCAGCAGCAGTTCGTTGATCTCCGCCACCGGCACCAGCATGTCCTCGTCCCAGTGCCAGGATGAGTGAGCCTCGTACAT
>JBAUYT010000227.1:0-2810 GCA_049584935.1 Steroidobacteraceae bacterium | reverse complement strand
ATCCTAATTAAACCTTTGGCACCGCACAATCGGTGTCTTTACGGATTGCCGATACGGTTCCATTATCGATGCTTAATGATTAAAAAACAGACGCTTATGTTGCATCTGTGAAGGCTTGAACGGCCGGGAAGTACCGCCCACGGTCTTTTGCGGTGCATACGGAGGAAGACATGGAGTTCGATCCGTTCCACCAGTGGCAGGCCCTGGCAGCGCTCTGGTCGCCAGCCGCGCCCGGGGCCGCGGGCTTCGGCGCGTTCGCCGCAGCTGCGGCGCAGTTCAATGCCGCCGCGGCCTCGTTTCTGTCGGCACAGGCGCGGCCACCCGCAGCAGTTGCGGGCGCGGCGACCGCGGCCCAGGCCTTCCAGCGCCTGCTGCGAGAGCAGTTCGGCACCTTGGCAATGCCGTGGAGCAGTGTCGGGCGCAGTGCGGGGAGCGCGCCCCGCGGTGAGGGTCCCGACACCCTGGCACTCGGCGCAGGCCGGGAACATCAACAGCGCCTGCAGCGCATCGCCGAGGCTGCCGCCGCCATCGAGGCCGCGCAGCGCCGGCTGCAGTTGCTATGGTCCGACGCGCTGCGCGAGGCCGCCGCCACCTACGGCAAAGCCCTGGGCGCATCACCGGCCGGCGATGCAACTCCCGCGGCACTGCGGGACCTCTACGACCGCTGGATCGACTGTGCCGAGGAGGCCTATGGGCGCATGGCGCACAGCGAGGCCTATGGCGATGCGCTGGCGGAGTACGTCAATGCCGGCAGCCGCTGGCGCGCCGACATGCAGGCGTGCGTGGAGCAATGGGCCAAGCTGCTCGATCTGCCCACTCGCGCGGAACTCAATACGCTGATCGAGCGCGTCAGTGCGCTCGAGACCGCGGCCAAGGGGGCGCGCCGCCCGCGGCGTTCGGGCAAGTCATGAGCGGTGCGCCGGAGCGGGCGGCGGGCTGCTCGCAGCGCGAGCTGGTCTGGCGCTCGGGCAAGCTGTCGCTGTATCGCTATGTGTCGATCGCAAAGCCCAGCGGGAGTGTGCCGCTGCTGATCGTCTATGCACTGGTCAACCGGCCGTACATGATGGACCTGCAGCCGGATCGATCGCTGATCCGCGGACTGCTGGCCTGCGGTGTGGACGTCTACCTGATCGACTGGGGCTATCCGGACGGCGCCGATCGCTTCACGACGCTCGCCGATTACATCGACGCTTATCTGCCGGCGTGCGTCGAACGCATCCTGGTACCCCGCCGCCTTTCAGCGCTCAATTTGCTCGGTGTCTGTCAGGGTGGGGTGCTGTCGCTGTGTTACACGGCCCTGCACCGCAAGCAGGTCCGCAATCTGATCACCATGGTGACGCCCGTGGACTTCCACACGCCGTCCGATCTGCTGTCCAAGTGGGTGCGCAAGATCGATGTCGCGGCGCTGGTCGGGGCGGGCAACGTGTCGGGTGAGCTGCTGAATCAGCTGTTCCTGGCGCTGTCGCCGTTTCGATTGATGCAGCAGAAGTACGTCCACTTCCTCTCCGAGCGTGCCGCAACGCCCGATCCGGCGCAGCTCGAGAATTTCATGCGCGTCGAGCAGTGGATCTTCGACAGCCCGGATCAGGCCGGCGCAGCCTTTGGCGAGTTCGTCACCTGGCTCTACCAGGAGAACCGGCTGGTGCAGGGGCGGCTCGAGATCGGCGGCCGCCGCATCGAGCTGCAGTCGCTGTCGCTGCCGATCCTCAATCTGATCGGTCGACGCGATCGCCTCGTGCCGCCGGAGTCCTCGGCGGCGCTGCAGCAGCTCATCGGCAGCAAGGACTACACGGTGCTGGAGTTCGATCTCGGCCATATCGGCATGTACCTCAGCGCGCGTGCGCAACGCGAGGTGCCGCCCGCAATTGCCAAATGGCTCACCGAGCGTTGAAATGGGGTGCCGATCCGGCATGAGCAGGAGACGATGCCATGGGACTGCATGAGGACTATCAGGCGCTGATCGATAAGCAGTTCAAGGAATGGCAGGCACAGGCGGAGCGCTTCAAGGACGCCGCCCAGCACATGGAGGCGCAGGCGCGGGTGCAGTTCGAAAAGAACCTCGAGCTGCTGCGCGCCACGCAGGCGCAGGCCTGGGAGAACTTCAGCAAGCTCCGGAGCGCGAATGAGGGGGTTTGGGCGGAATTCAAAACCCACATGGATCAGGCGGGCACCGAGCTGCGGCATGCGGCCGAAGCGATGACGCGCGGCTTCAAGCCGCCGCCGAAAGCCTGAACCTTGCGCCGGCTGGCCGGGGCGGCCCCCACGGGGCCTTACTGCATGTGCTGCCCGCCGTTGATCGCGATGTTGGCACCGGTGACGAACGCCGCTTCGTCGCTGGCGAGATAGGCCACCAGGCCAGCCACTTCTTCCGGCTTGCCGAGCCGGCCCATCGGAATCTGCGGGATGATCTTGCCGTCCAGCACCTCCTTCGGTATGGCCGTGACCATCTTGGTGCCGATATAGCCCGGTGAGATCGTGTTGACCGTGACGCCCTTGCGCGCCACCTCGAGCGCCAGCGCCTTGGTGAAGCCATGCATGCCGGCCTTGGCGGCCGAATAGTTGGTCTGGCCAAACGCACCCTTCTGGCCGTTGACCGAGGAGATGTTGATGATGCGGCCCCAGCCGCGCTCGACCATGCCGTCGCAGACCTGCTTGGCCATGTTGAAGCAGGAATCGAGATTGGCGTGCATGACTGCATCCCAATTGATCTTGTCCATTTTCTTGAAGGTCATGTCGCGCGTGATGCCGGCGTTGTTGACCAGCACATCGACGGGACCGACGTCCTTGGCGATCTGGCCGACGCAGGCCTG
>JBAUYT010000226.1:0-1550 GCA_049584935.1 Steroidobacteraceae bacterium | reverse complement strand
CTTCAAAGCACCGGCGGTTCGCATAACTGACCAGCCCCGCCGTATCGAGCACCAGAATCATGCTCTGGGTGTTGTTCAGGATGTTCTTGTTGAAGTCGCGCTCGCGCCGGTAACGCCGCTCCGCCAGGCGGCGGTCGGTAATGTCCTTCATTACGTGCACGGTGCGCAGATCGTTCGCCGGCATGTTTTGTATGCGTGAAGCCGAAATCAAAAAAGTTCGCATCCCGGCTTCATAGATGAACTCTTCGTGCGGCAACCTGGGATTCCTGCAGAAAGGGCAATGCCCTTCTTTGCCCGGGGCCGAAAGAATGTCCAGCTGGTCAATCTCGCGCCCGATTGCTTCAGTCGGCCTTAATTCCAGCACGTCCGCCAGCGCGCGATTTAATCGTAGAACTCGATTTCCGGCGTCATGCACCAAGATGTAGTCAGATATGGCGTCGAAGTCTTCCACCCACTGCTTCCGCGATTGCTCCACTTTCGAAAATAGCCGGACATTCTCCAGCGCCACGGCCGCGTGCCCTGCCAAAGCTTCCAGCAGTTGACGCTCGATTTCCGTAAGCTCGTGCGGCAAGTCCGCGATACACAAAATCCCCAGCAGTTCGCCTTCGCTTCCGGAGAGGCGTGCCAACACTAATTCTTCCCAGCCGAGCGCTTCTGCCAGTCCGCGACCGAGAAGGGATGCAGCCGCTCCTTGACGCAGTTCTGTCCCCGGAATGCCGGCTTGTTCCGCCAGCAGGTTGGCCAGACGATTCTGGGTCATAGGATCCCAGCGCTGCGCGGGCCCGCTGAGCGCCGCGATATCCCAACTGTGATCGTGCCCTAGTGCTAGAACGGCCGAGCGCGCTCCCAGCATTTCTGCCGCTCTCGTTGTGAGACGCCTGGAAAATTCAGTCGTTCCCAGCGATGGATTCAGTTCCAGTGTGGTGGCGGAGAACTGCGCCAGCAGGCTCTCGAAAGAGCCCGTGAGACGGGAAGATACTTCACGACTTCGTTTGAGTGCACGCATGGAGGATTGGGGGCACTGCGCGCGCTTCGCCTTTACAATAAAAGACGTTACGGCGTCATCTCAATTTGAGTCAAGCAAACTACACCGCCCTGTTGCCGTAATGAACAATCGCAAGAGTCGCAAGCTGAGACGCGTGCCCGCCATCCAGACTGCGATTGAGACGAATCGCTGACTTCTCGACCTTAAATACATGCCAGCAGCTTAACCGTAACGTCTTTACAATCAATGGCATGTGGCCAATGTCGCTGTTTCTGGCGAAGCCCGAAATAATGCTTCCGTCATGGCATCGGCATTGCAATTTCAGCGGTGGGATCTTTCCCCTCGATGGAGGAGGTGTGTTAATGAGACGTAAATCGCACCTTTTGGCGATTGGCCTGACGCTGATTCTGGGCGGATCAGCGGCGGTTTCGCCAAAGATTGCTGCGCAGGAAAATTCATCCGACACCGCTAAACGAAAAGTGCGCACTAGGGTGAATCCAGATTATCCGGCGCTGGCTAGACAAATGAACGTCACCGGCAAAGTAAAAATAGAAGCAACGATTGC
>JBAUYT010000225.1:0-4025 GCA_049584935.1 Steroidobacteraceae bacterium | reverse complement strand
CCCTCCGGGCGCGCCCGCCAGTTTGCGCGTGGACATCACGCTATCCCGAGAGCGCGGTAATGGCGCTCCTGCGCCTCGGGGCCGGCCTTGCGGGCCAGCTCCGCGGCCAGTTGCATCACGATCCAGTACGCACGCAACTGGCCGACGGTCAGTGTGGCGCCGTCGGGATCAATCAAACAATCTCCGCGGACACTGCACTGAGCCCAGGAGCCAACAAGGAGACGGCCTTGTCGACGAAATGTGAATAGAAGAAGCGCCTGGCGCGAGGGTTTCCGTCGTCCGGATTTGTAGAGGCGAGCCGTCTTTAGAGATACGGCGCACCACTCGGAGATGCACTCGGCCGAGTACCCATCGAAGAAGCTAGAGACACGTAGGTTTTGCGAGGCCATACGCCAACCACCGATCAGTTCGGTTGATGACGCTGGGCGCATCCCATCCTGGGCAGTTCTACTGCGGCACGGGGTCGCTGCCTGACCCTTGTCACTCTCCGCTGGAGCCCGTCCTAACGTGCATTCTAGCCGTCATGGCCCAAATGCAGGTCTCGCGAGCGAAGTATGCCACAGCCCGAAATGCCATTCGAGCCCAGCGTATCAAGGAGTTAGCGCGACTCGACCCCAGGGACAAAGTGCACTGGATGACGCGGGAGACAGTTCAGCAAGTGAGTTCGCATGAGGGAACCTCTAAGTGCCCGAGCGGCAACGTCCTTGTCACCGCGCCGGGGACCGCGCAGGGCCTTCCCTTAGCCCCGTACGGTCATGATCCTACTTCGCATAAGGTATATTATGTTAACTCGACATATAGAAGCCAAGTAGAAATATCCGGCTCTTGGCTAGATAGCATGCTGAGCGCTCAGCCGCTGTGGGCACCCGGTTTCACAAAGGGATCCGTTAGCGAAATTTGCTAAGGCTGGTTTTGGTACCGACAAGGGGTCGTCCCAATAAGAGGTGGCCTTCTAAAACGATCCCGTGACTGACTTGATTCGGATGTTCACCGCCGCTCCCTTCGAAAAAAAATAGCACTGCATTATCTATTGCGAGGTCCCCACACTCGCCAGGTGAATCCGATATTCACGGCGCGCGGAGCCCAGGACTTGTCCGCCCTGAGCAGCACCATACTCTGGGGCCCGCTGGAGTTAAGGTCGGTGCAACAGCCGTTCGCTCGATTGCTGATGTTGGTGCCATCGAGCCACAATGACAGCTCGCCGTATCGCAGCGGCACGGTTCTGGACACGCGCAGGGCAGCGTTGAAATAATCTCCCCAGCGCCCTGTATTTCGGGAACCGACCACAAACTGGCCGGGCTCGAGCCGGTGTGGGTCGGGCGAGCCTTGGCGGCAACGATGGGAATTTGGGCGGCAAACCAAGGGTTGACAACATCAGAGCTGATGGATGATGGCCGGCCGTATGCATGACACCGCGACGCGCACCACAAGCACCTGCATTGCTCGATTGCTGCTAGCGAGCGCATGCGCCCTTGCAACGGCGACGTCTCACGCTGGCAGTGAGCTTGATTTGAACAGCCTGCACGGGCGGGTCGTATATCTGGACTTCTGGGCCTCCTGGTGCGGGCCCTGCCGACAGTCCTTTCCGTGGATGCAGGCGATGAAAGAGACCTACGAACATGCCGGACTGTCCGTGGTCGCCATCAATTTGGACCAGCAGCGGGACGATGCGGAGCGATTTCTACAGAAGTTTCATCCCAGTTTCGCCGTGCGCTTCGATCCGCAGAGGATACTGGCCGAGCAGTTCAAGGTTGCCGGTATGCCCACCAGCGTCGTGATCGATCGCCACGGCGTGATGCCTTCCATGCACTGACCTACGGCGTAAGGTATGCCATCAAGCTCGATGAGGCCCTCGATCAGCCCGGCTCCGAATTCAGCCTCAGGCTGGAGTACTACCAACAGACCTTTTTTGACAAGCGCCCGCGGCCCTGCAGGGACTGAACCTGTATCCGGGTCTACGAGCGATCCTGCTGCAGGTCGGACATGCAGGGAGTGCGCCATTGGATCATTCGCTAGACGCGGCTGACGACCCGTCCGAGGCGCCATCGGATGTTTGGTCCGAATGGCTCCTGCATCGCCGGCACGGCGACGATCCGACGCTCGCACATGCCGTTCGGTGCGACGTCGAACGCTACGCCGATCGCGTGCTGGATCAGGCGCAGCTAACCGCCGGCATGACACTGGTCGACATCGGCGCTGGCGAAGGGCTGATCGCGTTCCGCGCCATTGAGCGCATCGGTCCCTCACTGCGGGTGCTGCTGACCGATATCTCCGCAGCTTTGCTGCATCACGCCGAGGCGCTTGCCGTCGAGCGCGGCGTGCGTGCCCAGTGCACCTTCCTGTGCTGCCCTGCGGATCAGCTGACTGAGATTCCGGACGCATCGGTCGATGTCGTCGCGACCCGCGCGGTTCTTGCATATGTCGCCGATAAGCCGGCGGCGCTGCGAGAGTTCCACCGCATTCTTAAGCCCGGTGCGCGCATCTCTCTGGCCGAACCCATCCTCCAGGATGATGCGTTGATGGCCAGCGCGCTGAGATCGATGATTGAAGCCAGGGGTACGCTCTCCCAAGATCGCTTTCTGCCCCTGCTCCACCGATGGAAGGCCGCACAGTATTCGGATACGCCAGAGCGCATCGCCAAGAGCCCGATCGCCAACTACTCCGAACGCAATCTATTCGATTTCGTGCGTACCTGCGGTTTCACCGAGATCCATCTCGAGCTGCACCTGGATCTGGTTCCCACCACGTCCATCAGGTCATGGGACGTGTTTCTGAACTTCTCGCCGCACCCGTGGGCACCGCCACTGAGCGTGATCCTCGCGGAACAATTCACGCCGGAAGAGCGACAGTACTTCGAACACGTGTTGCGTCCGGTAGTCGAATCGGCCGACACGGTGACCACGACACGCATGACCTACCTGACCGCCGTTAGGGCACGCAGCCATGTCCCTCGTGGGCTGGTCGATAGTGCGATGCTTGGAACCGGTTGATGAACCTCTTACGTCATGTCGGGCCGGAGGCGCGTTTACAGCTGCGCGCTCGACGCCGGTTGGCATGCAGAATCTCGGAGGTGACGTCGCTATGCGGCGTTTGAACGCCTGCTTGCTTGTGCTGATGTTGGCATCTGGCAGAGCCTTGGCAGGCGGTGGGCTGCTCGGAATTGACCATGAGTGGGCGTACGACAACAGCGGCATCTGGAAGCGCAGCTATCAGCTCGACCTTGAATACGGTGCTGTGGCCACCGAGGCCGTCGGTGCCCTCTGGCTCGGCAATGATGATCCGCTGGGACACGAATTTTGGCAGGGCATCGATTCCACCGCGGTCTCGGGAGTTGCCGCCCAGCTTCTGAAATACGTCTTCAGCCGGGCTCGGCCGTTTCAGAACAAAGGGCCTGACAGTTGGTTCCAGGGCGGCTGCTGCCAGAGCTTTCCGAGTGGAGAGGTGACTTTGCAGGCCAGTTTTGTGACCCCCATTATTATCGACGAAGCGGCGCGCGGTCATTCCTGGATCTGGGCGCTGGAACTCCTGCCGCTCTATGATGGCATAGGCCGTCTCAAGCAGCAGGCTCACTGGCAGTCCGACGTGCTCGCTGGTTGGGCGCTCGGCACCGCATCGGGGTATTGGGCTGCTCATCGCGACACGCCGCTGTCGGTTCAGATTCTGCCGGGCGGGTTCAGCGTGGGCTTTCAGAAAAAATTCTAGGAATCTCGAGCAAGACATTGAGGCGTGTGATGCAAACACACGAGCACTACAGACGTTCCTAAGCCACAAGCGGAAGATAAGCCGTCCGTGGGCGGACTCGCGATGGACGACGGTTATTCCCGCTGCCGCGTGCAAACGAACTTCATGACCTCGCCGCCGACGCTGTCGGGCGCGACCAGCTCCCACGGCGTCGGCAGAGAATTCGGACCTACGCGATCAGTGGTGCCATCGGAGAAATACGAGATGAGCGCCTCGTCGCGGTGCTTGCCGTTACCGCAATCGAATGCATCGTGGCTTAAAGTGTAGTGCACCCACTTTTGGGC
>JBAUYT010000224.1:0-4256 GCA_049584935.1 Steroidobacteraceae bacterium | reverse complement strand
GGCCACTTTCATTGCTAAATTGGCGCAATTTCGCGAGACTTCCCGCTATCCGCTGATCCGACGGGACATTTCGTTCACTGTGCCGGAAGCCATTGCCTTCAGACGCATCAGCGAACGTGTTAGTGTTGCTGCCGCGAGCCTGTTACAAGAAATCCGCGTTTTCGACGTCTACCAGGGCAAGGGAGTAGAATCAGGTCGAAAAAGTGTGGCCTTAGGCTTGATTTTACAGGATTTAAGCCGCACTCTTACGGATGAAGAAGCTGACCGTGTGGTGGAGGCTGTAAGAGCCGATCTGCGGTCGAATTTAGACGCCAGGATAAGAGAATAAAGTTAATGGCTCTCACCAAGGCTGAGATGGCCGAAGCTCTTTTCAATCAGCTCGGTCTGAACAAACGTGAAGCGCGGGAACTCGTCGATCTGTTCTTCGAGGAAGTGCGCGGTGCGTTGTCGCAAGGCGAGCAAGTGAAGCTGTCCGGATTCGGAAATTTCGATCTGCGAGATAAGAATCAACGACCGGGCCGCAACCCCAAAACCGGAGAGGAAATCCCCATCAGTGCGCGCCGCGTGGTGACTTTCCGTCCGGGACAAAAACTCAAAGCGCGCGTCGAAGCTTATGCTGGAAGCAAAGAACAATAACGAACTACCCGCGATCCCCGGAAAGCGCTATTTCACGATCGGCGAAGTCAGCGAGCTGTGTGGCGTCAAGCCGCATGTGCTGCGCTACTGGGAGCAGGAATTCCCCCAGCTCAAGCCGGTGAAACGGCGCGGCAACCGCCGCTATTACCAACGGCAGGATGTCATCGTCATCCGCCAGATCCGCAGCCTGTTGTACGAGCAGGGCTTCACGATCGGCGGCGCGCGCAACAAGCTCACCGGAGATGAAGCGCGCACCGATACCACCCAGAGCCAGCAGATCGTGCGGCAGCTGCGGACGGAGCTCGAAGAGGTTTTGAGAATCCTGCGGCGATAAGGCGCATCCTCTGGCGCTGCGGCAATTCTCCGTCCTTCTGCTGTTCCTGTTAGCCGGCGCGGCAGGACCGGCCGTGGCGCTCGAGGCTGCCACGCAGCAGCACATTCGCGCCGCCACCTTCGAGGTGGTGCAGAAGAAGCCGGCCGAAGATCCGGCCGTCACCTACGACCATCCCCTGCCGATGGAGCTGATTCCCTACCAGGAACGCAACGACAAGTACCGTTCGGTAGGCACGGCGTTTGCGATCGGCGGCAATCGCTATGTGACAGCGGGACACGTGTTCATGCTGGGCGCCGGCAGCCAGTTCGGACCGCCCGCGTTGCGTGATGCCGCCGGCGAGGTCTACGAGGTCGATCGGGTCTGGAAGTATTCCGACCACGAGGATTTCGTGGTTTTCTCGCTGCGCACCGAGCCCAAGGGCGTGCAGGCGCTGGAGCCCGGCCCAGTGCCGCCGCTCAACGATCCGGTGTTTGCGGTCGGCAATGCGCTGGGCGAGGGCATCGTGATCCGAGAAGGTGTCTACACCTCGGATACGCCCGAGGAAATCAACGGCGAGTGGAAGTGGCTGCGCTTCTCGGCGGCGGCTTCGCCGGGTAACAGCGGCGGTCCGCTCATCGATCAGGCCGGGCACGTCATCGGCGTGGTACTGCGCAAGTCCGAGTCCGAGAATCTGAATTATGCGCTGCCGATTGAACGCGTCACGGCCTCGAAGGAGGGCGAGGGCCGGCTCGGCGGCCGCGCGCCGATCCGCCTGCCGATCTTCGATGCCAGCGAGACCCTGGACATCAATCTCAAAGTGACGCTGCCCAAGGCACCGCCGGAGTTCTTCAAGGAGATTCGCGCGCTGATGACGCAGCAGATCGAGCGTGGCCAGCATGATCTGCTGGCACACAATCATGATCGGCTGTTTCCGAACGGCGCCAAGTCTTCGCAGCTGCTCCATTCCGAGCTGACCTCGACCTTCCCGCGGGTGATTCACGAAGGGCAGGACGGCGTGTGGGTGACCAGCGGCGAGCAGGTCAGCACCTCGCAGCTCGAACACAACGGCTTCGTCGAGATCGCGCGTGGCCGCCTGCGCCTACGGCGGCCCGACGACGTGCCGCTGAGCACGCTGTACGGAAGCACGCGGGTGTTCATGGACCTGCTGCTGCAGGGCTATGCCGTGCGCCGCCAGGTGGGCAGCGAATCGGTGAAGGTTACTTCACTGGGCAAGGCCGCCTCAACCTCGACCTACACGGATGCGTACGGGCGCATCTGGCAGATTGGTACCTGGAACGAACCCTGGTCGGATCTGGTGCTGGTCGTCATGGCGCTGCCCACGCCCGAGGGCTACGTCGGCATGATGGCGCCCACCGCCTCGGGATTCGAGCGGATCGGTATCGAGTCGCTGCAGCTCATGGCCGACTACCTCTATGTGTCGATCGGTGGCTCGCTGTGGCAGTGGCAGGAATACCTGGCGCAGAAGGGCGTGGCACCCAAGGTGTTCGGCAGCCTCAAGATCGAGATCGACCCCGAGCACCGTGTGCAGTTTCGCTCCCGCCGCTGCGAGTTCACGGTTACGCCCGAGCTCGTGAGCTTGAGCCGGGATAGCCTGCTCTGGATCAAGTTGGGGTACTTTTTGGAAGGCAACGCCGTCGTCTGGGACGTCGTCGGCGCCTCGGTCAACGAAAGCGCCCAGAAACACAACTATGCCGAGTTCTGGCGCATCGTCCATCCGGACGCCGATTTGCCGGAAGGTTTTCAGAGCCACTGGAGCAAGATCCAGGCCCGTGAATTTCCGTTCAACGGCGCCGTCTCGACTTCCAACGGCGCCACCCATGTTTCCGCCGCCGCTGACGCCGGGTCGGGCGATGGCGCCGACGCCAACGTCCGCTACACGCTGGCAGTGCAGCAGGAGGGCGATGTCGCCCAGGACCTCATGACGCCCAAGATCGAGCTGCTGAAGAAGTCGTTCAAGGCCCTTGAGCGGTAGCAGGCGTCTCGGACGCGGATCCCGAAAGCAGGTATCATAGCCGCCGCCGCCGAAATCCCCGGCGGGTCCAATTAGAAGATCAACCCGGTTCGGAGCGTGGCGCAGCCTGGTAGCGCACTTGCATGGGGTGCAAGGGGTCCCGAGTTCAAATCTCGGCGCTCCGACCAATAACTTACTGTAAGGTCTCAGGACTTCGGTGACACGCTGGCTGAGGTTTTCCTTGCCAAGAGCCGCTCGTAGGGGGTCTGCCCATCGAGCGCTCCACGTGGCCGGTGGTAATTGTAATAGTCCTCCCATTCGCGAAGCTTGTCATTGAACAGATGGATGTCGTCGCCGATGCCGTTCTTGTCGAGCAGTTGGTAGAACTCCTGCTCATCGACGCGATGTGAGCGCTCGACCTTGCCGTTCAGACGTGGGGTTCTTGGCCGGATGTAGGCATGGCGGATGTCCTGTTGCTCCAGGTGCCAGTGGAAGTTGGACTGGAACTCTGCACCATTGTCCGGCTGGATGACGAGCACCCTAAAGGGGAGCCGCCGTATGACCTCGTCCACGAAGCTGATAGCCGACTTTCGATTGCAGACGTCGTAGATCTTGAGCACGCGAATGCGCGATGACCGTGCGAGACGTGCTGCGAGGAGAGTGAAGAGGCGTCCGGGGCCGATCACAGAGTCCCGCCTCACCGTGACTTTTGTACCTGGCTCTCCATTTGTAGAAGGTTTGGCGAGAAAGGCCGTAATGCCGGCACTTCTGAGCCACTGCTCTAGGAAGGTCACTGGCTTGCCGGATCAGCTTCAAACTCCAGGCAACCACTCGGTTCTGTTCATTTTTTGTCATGGTTCTCTCTCCAAGTAAGCCAGAATGTCATCTTAGTCTTGGGACTTCACAACGAGCGCTTCGGAATCCGGCCGTGTCTACTGCCGTGTCTACTTTCGATTTCAGCCCGCAGGCCGGACCCCTTCCAGTTGCGGACCATCCGCATCTGAGTCCGTTCGGCTTGGCGCCGCGCCTTTGCGAGCCGGTCTCTCAGCTCGATGAGGGCCGGATCTCGTCTCACAGCGAGGCACAGCCGCTGTAGCAGCTCGGCACCTCGATCGGCGTCGAGGGCTTGTTCGCTGCGTGGCTCACGAGACGCTGACCGCGTACTCTGGTGCCCTGATCCGCCAGGGCGAACAATGGCCATCGCAGAGTTAGTTCGCGAACTCTACGCTGAGCAGCCGACGAGTCCGCTTTTCCACTACACCTCATTGCGAGGGCTGCTGGGCATCGTCCGCACCCGCGCCATCCAGGCCGCGGACGTGCATTTCTTCAATGATG
>JBAUYT010000223.1:0-8074 GCA_049584935.1 Steroidobacteraceae bacterium | reverse complement strand
CAGCGCCAGCTGTGCCGTCTGCCACGGCGCGGCGGGTGCGGGTACGCCGGCATTGGCACCGCCGCTGCTGGCAAATCCCGCCCGTTACGCGGGCCTGCCCGCGGGCCGCCAGCAGCTGGCCATGACGGTTCTGTACGGCATGTTCGGTGACATCACGGTCGAGCAGCAGCACTACGACTTCAAGATGCCGGAATTCTCGCAGCTGGACGATGCAAAGCTGGCGGCGGTACTGAATTTCGTGGTGTTCGATCTCGCGCATGCGGGCGCCGGGACGAAGCCGATCGCAGCCGCGGAAGTGGCGGCCGAGCGCGGCAAGGCGCTGGACGGTGCCGCGGTGCGCGAGCATCGCAGCAGCGTGCTCGAGGCACTCGGGGGCGGCTGACATGGCTCGCCGCGCCTGGGGCCTGCTGGCCGCGCTGATTTTTGGCAGCGCCTGCGCCAGCCCCGGCGAGAACTATATGCTCTACTGCATGGGCTGCCACGGCGCGCAGGCGCAAGGTGTTCCAGGCAGAATTCCGCCGCTGGCACATTCGCTGGCATTTTTCATGCGCACTGCCGCCGGCCGCAACTACGTGCTGCGGGTGCCGGGTGCCGCGAGCTCGGTGCTATCGGATGCGCAACTGGCGGAGGTGCTGAACTGGCTCGCCGCGCGCTATAACGCCGACGAGCTCGGCGCCGGGGTGCTGCCGTTCACCGCCGAGGAGGTGACGCTGGCTCGACATACGCCGCTGGCGGACGTCCTGGCCACGCGGCGCGAGGTGGTGCGCGCGCTCGCGGCCGACGGTGCGGCGCCAGGGCTCGACTACTAGCCGTACAGGCGCAGCAACTCGTTGACCGCGCGATCAGCCTGGTTGATGGCTGAATCGGTGTAGGCGGCAGCGCCCGAATCCGAATTGGCAATCGTGATGCGCCCGAACGGCGCGCGGCCGATGACGTTGGCGCGTTCCCCCGGTGGCACGTCCGGATCCCAGAGCGGGTTGTATTCGGGTGCGTAGCCGTGGGGCCAGCGGTTTACCGTAATGGCTTCGATGTCGCGGGCCGGGTCGAAGCCACCGGGCGACAGCATGCGCGCCAGCTGATCGCGGATGTTGTGCTCGAAAGTGGCGAACGAGGTCGCCAGCAGCTCCGCCCGACCCGCCTTGTTCTGTTCATGCTCCGGCAGGCCGGGTTTGCACGGCACGCGCACCATGCGCAGCAGCATCGGCTGCCTGGGGTTGCGCGGGCTGTGATAGATGCCGACGTCGACTTTGGGGTTCAGCGTCACGGTGGTGTGATACGAACCGGGCGCATAGATGCGATCCACACCCAGGTGGCTGAAGGACTGCCAGTTGCGCAGCGCCACGTTGGTGTAGACCAGTGGCGACTTGACCAGCTCGTGCAGCGCCTGCTTCTGCGCTTCCGGCAGTTCCGGCACCAGGTACGGAATCATCATGTTCCAGCAGGCCAGCACGCAGCCGCGGGCACGCGCGCTGTAGCTCCGGCCGCCGCGTACGTATTGCACCAAGACTTCGCCTGCGCTGGACGGCGCCCCCGAGTGTGCTACTGCTACCACGGTGCTGTTAAGCCGCAGGCGCGCGCGCGCGTCCGGCCGGTCCAGGCGCGCGTAGTCGACGCGCGCGCCGACGACGTCCTCGGCGCTCGAACCGGGTAGGGCCTCGGGAATGAGCGCGCGTACCAGCAGCCGCGCGATGGTGGCGTTGCCGTCGGGGAAATGCAGTACCGACGAGCCGCCGGTGTCCTTGTACCCGGCCGGCGTGTAGCCCATGCGCGCAATCGAGCCACCCTGCAAATTGAGTCCGCGGAAGCCGGGCAGGCCGAACGCCCAGCAATCGAGCGCCGATACCGCGTCGCTCCCGACCGCCCACTCATCGTGCGTGCGCGGCTGGTAGTAATCGACGACCTTGGGGTCGACCTTGGCCAGGTCCTGCAGGAAATTGCGGTAGCTGATGCGGGACAGCCGATCCTTCTTCGCGTCGTTCGATAGCCCCGGCAGATAGTCGACCGTACCGGTCTCGATCCGAACCAGGTCGGCACGGGCCGACTCGGACAACGGAGCATGCGCCAGAACCTGCTCGATCGGCCTGGTGCCGAGTCCAACCACCAACCGGTCGGCGCCGAAGGTCTCGCGATCGAAGAAGGTCCCGCGGGCCAGGTGCAGACCGGCGTAGAACTTGCGGTCCTCGATCTTGCGCTCGAGCGCATCGACGTCTATTCCGAGCTGCCGGAGCAGGTCGGATGCAACCGTGCTGTAAGGACGCGGGCTGTCGATCTCGAGCGTGCCGCCGTTGGCGAGTTGCAGGCCGCCGCCGACGTGGAACTCGTTGCGCTTGGCATGGCCGCCGAAATCGTCGTGGTTGTCGAGCACCAGAACCCGTGCGGCGCCAGCGTGGCGCTGCACGAAGAAGTGCGCCGCCGACAGCCCGCTGATGCCGCCGCCGACCACGATGAGATCGTAGCTTTCGCCGGTGTCGATGGGGGCGCCGGGCAGGCGACCGTCGCGCAAGCCGTGCGCGGCCTCGAACGAGCCCGGATGGCTGCCGCGCATGCCGGTCAGCAGCGGCGGGTAGTAGCCCGGCTGATCCTGTGACCCTGGCGCGCCGGTGATGCCGGTGGCGTGAGCCCGCAGCAGCGGCCCGCAAAGTGCGCTTGCCGCGCCCACCAGCATACCCTGCACGAAATCCCGCCGCGGAATCGGGCGGTCCTCGCCCAAGCCACGATCCAGCGGCCGACGTTTACGATCCGACATGCAATACCCCCGGCCGCGGCGCCGTCAGAACTTGAACACCGCCGTGATGCCGAATGTCAGCGGCCGGTACGAGATATTGCGATAAAGCGGGCTCGCCAGCGGTACGCCGGTATTCGGATCGTTGGTCATGACCTCATGGTTCGAGTTGATCAGCTGATGGCTGTTGGTCAGGTTGTCGGCAAACACCGAGAGCTGCATGTGATTGATCTGCGTGCCGGCGCGCATCGACAGGATGTGCTGGCTGAACAGCGGCAAGGTCAGCGACGGCAGATTGGCGGCGCCGGCATCGTACTGGCCGGTGCGCGAATCGCGCGAGGCCGGCAGCCACTTCTCGCCGCTGCTCCACTCGTAGTCCAGCCGGACGTAGGACGGGTGATCAAGGGCCGTGAACTTGTACTGTGGGCCGATAGTCGCCGTCCAGGGCGCCGTCTCGGTGCCGTTCTCGCCGACGATGGCATCGCCTTCGGCGACCACCGGCGTCTGGCCGGGACCAGACAGGCCGATGAAGGCATTCTCGGTGTACTGCGCATCGGTATAGCCGAGCGAGGTCTCTAGGCTCGCGCCCGAGCCGAAGTCGAAATCGGCCTGGATGTCAAAGCCCTTGGCCACGGCCTTGCCGAGATTCTGAGTCCATTGAATTTCGCAGATCGGCGGCACCACGTTCTGCTGGATGTCGTTCCACTCGATATAGTAGATGCTGGTGTCGAGCTGCACCATGTGGTTGACGTTGTTCTTGGCTCCCACCTCGAAGCTTTGCACCGAGTCGGACTTGTAGGTCGGCGGCGCACCGCTGATGCCGAGGTTGATGAAATCCTGGCCGCAGACCGCGCCGCCCGGGACGTTTGGATTGCCGCCGCCGGGACGAAAGCCTTTGGCGTAGGTGAAGTAATACATATTGTCGGGATTGGCCTGGTACTGCAGTCCGACCTTGGGTGTGAACGGCGTCTGGCTGGCGGAATTGTTGGCCGGGCTGGGGCCGCCGTTCTGTGGGCCATCCGACAGGCTCTGGATCGCAAACTGCGTGTAGGCGATGCGGCCGCCGAGCAGCAGCTTGAGCTTGTCGGTCAGGTTGATGTCCGCTTCGCCGAAGCCGGCGAACTGCCGGTCGTGACTGGTCAAGCGGTTGAAATAGGAGTCGCCGTATGGCAGCACGGAACTGCCGTCCGGATTAGTGGCCGTGCCGAAGTAGTCGGCGATCGGAGTACCGAACTCCTGATTCCAAAAGGCATCCGCCATCGGATCGTGGATCTGCTCGAAGCTGAACTGGCGATTCACCGACATGAAGAATCCGACGGTCCAGTTGACGCGGGAGTCCTTCTCGGCATTCTGCAGCCGCAGCTCCTCGGTAAAATTGCGCTGCTGGTTGGTCACCGTGTTGGGGGCGCGGTAGTTGGTGAGCCCGGCGGGCAGATGCACACCGTTGCCATCGACGATCGGAAACCCGGGAATCAGGTTGCCGGGTCCCGCGTTATTGATCTCATCCGCCCCAATCGACTGGTAATAGCTCAGGTTGTAGAGCGTGCCTTCGTAGTCGCTCTGGTCGTTGCGGTGAAAGTAGCTCGTGGTCGAGATCACCCGCACCGGTCCCGCCTCCAGCTGCACATTCAGGGACGGCACGAAGAACACGTCCGGCTCGGGGCTGGCGGTCGGATTAGCACTGATGTACTTGTTGCTACCCGGATCGGAATAGGTCGGCCACCAGATGGTGACGTCGTTGCGCTGCCGGTCCTGGTAGAAGAAGCTGGGACTGATGGTGAGTGCGTCGGTCGGCTTCCAGATCGCAGCGAAGCGCGCCGCGGTGGTTTCATCATGATTGGCGTTGGAATCGACCACCGCCAGTGACGTGGGATTGATGCGATCGATCCAGCCGCCATCGCGCCGGTAGTAGACGCTGGCCTTGACCGCCAGCACGCCGTCGATGAGCGGCGTGCCGCCCGAGATGCCAGCCTCGTAGCTGGGCGAGCCGTTGAGCGTGTAGCCGCCCTCGGCGCGCGCGTACAGCGTCTGATTGTGCATGTCCGGTTGGCTGGTGATGTAGCGCACCGTGCCGCCTTCCGACCCGGCGCCGAACAGCGTGCCCTGGGGCCCGCGCAGGATCTCGATGCGATCGAGATCGAACACCTTGATCAGCGTGTCATCCGGATTGAATCCGAGGGCCCGCATCTGGATCGGCACGTCATCGATATAAATGCCGGTGGTACCCGATCCGCCGGAGGAGGCAATGCCGCGGATGGAGATGGCGTTGGTCTCGCTGTTGTCGAATGACACGCCGGGGGTGAATTTGACGATGTCGGCGAAGTCCTTGATGCCCTTGAGATCCATGGCATCGCGTGTTTCGACGCTGACACTGATGGGCACCCGGTTGAGCGATTCTTCGGTACGGGTCGCCGTCACCGTCACTTCTTCCAGCACCGAGCCGGTATCGGCGTCGGACGCCGCCTGAGACTCCACCGCCCATCCGACTCCCGGTACGCAGATCAGCAGTGCCACCGCCATGCCGACGGTTGCGGTAAGGGTGCGTCCATGACTAGTCGGGGGCTGCGATGTCAATTGCATGATCTCTCCCTGTCCGAATTCTTATGCTGCCGGTGCCGCATCGATTCCTGCCTGCGGCTGCGTGCGTCAACTTAACGCCCGCGCGCCGTCTCGGCAATTGCCGTCGCTTCGGCGCAACGGCCGTGGCCCGACACGGTGCAAGCGTCGATGCGCTTTGCCGATTGCGCCCGATGCTGGTGCGGCATCGCTCCCGGCGCCAGTATCGATAAACGATACTTAGCTATCGAATGAATTACTCTAGGCCACCGGCCCCGCAAGCGTCAACGCGGCCGGGAGCTGCGGCGGCGCGGTCCGCGGGCGGCAGCGACGCTCTGGCGCAATGCGTCAGGGACGCAGCCGTGAGGCGGTGCCACTGGCGGCGCGCGCCGTCTCCAGCAGCAGCGGCGAGTAGCGCGCGCGCAGGTCGGAGAGCTTCCAGCGGCTCGTGGGTGCCGATATGTTCACGGCCGCCACCGGCAGGCCGTCGTCGCCGAGCACCGGCGCCGCGATGGTGACATCGCCGCGGTAGCATTCCTGATCGGACCATGCGTAACCGGCTTTGCGCGCGGCCTCGATGTGCTCGAAGATCGATTCCGCTTCCACCAGCGTCTGCGGCGTGAATCTGCGCAGGGTGGAGCGGCGGATGATGCGGGCCGTCTCAGCCGTGGGCAGTGCCGACAGGTACGCGCGCCCGGAGGCGGTGCAATACATGGGCAGTCGCCGGCCCACCGGCATGTGCCAGAAGAAGCGCCGGTGGCTCGGAAAGCGCGCGACGAACACCATGTCGGTATCATCCGGTTCCGACAGGCTGACGGATTCGCCGGTGGCCTGGTTCAGGTCCACCAGGTGCGTCGTGGCCTGCTCCACCAGCGGATGGCCCGACAGGTAGGCATTGGCGAGGGACAGCGTCCGCGGCGTAAGCACCCAGCGCCTGAGGTGTGCATCCCGCGTCAGCAGCCCGAGACGCTCGAGCGTGTGGGTGCAGCGCTGCGCCGAACTCTTGGTGACACCTACCAGTTCGGCGATCTCCGCCAGATTGAGCGCACGGCGCTCGCCGCCGAAGGCGTCGAGGATCGCAAACGCCTTCTGCACCGATTGATTGAACAGCGGATCGCGTGCCCCGGCGGCCCGGGGCCTGCGCAGTGCGCGTTTGGCCAACGTTGCTCCCGCCCGATTATCGATTATCGATAATATAGCGACTGCAGCGCCCGCTGCCATGCCGCCGGGTCGGTCAGGGCCACGAACAGCAGTCCGGCCCAGGCGCCGTTGAAATGCGCTTCGTGGTTGATGCGGCCGCGCGGGTGACGGGCGGCGTAGAAGCTGTAGAGCAGATAGCAGACGGCGAACAGCGGCGCCGGGATCGGCAGCGGCAGCGGCAGGATCAGTATCGACTGGCGCGGGTAGTAGACGATGGCGGCGAACAGCACCGCGAGGATTGCGCCCGAGGCGCCCAGGCAGGCGTATTCCGGATCGTTGCGATGCCTGAACCAGGTGCCGGCGTCGCTGGCAGCGATGCCGCAGGCGTACAGTGCCAGCAAGCGCGCCGAGCCGATCCGCCGTTCCAGCGGAAACGCAAACGCCCAGAAGGTCAGCGCATTGAACAGCAGATGCCCCAGGTCGGCATGCACCAGCACACTGCCGAGCGGTGTCCAGAACTGCCGCTGTCGCAGGAACCAGTAGGGCCGAAACAGGTTCCAGACGATGATGCGCGGCCACAGCCACAGGCCGGCCAGGCTCACGACCACGGTGAGTGCCAGGATGATTGTGGCAGCCATCGGTATGCGGGCCGCTCAGACCGGCGTGCGGGCCGGCCGCCGGCGCAGCGCCAGGGCGATGCCACCAATGCAGGCAGCCACACCGGTGAAGGTCTCGAGGTGCCAGCGCAGCTGCTCGAATGCGGTCGAGAGCAGCAGCGCCACGATCGGGATGGCGACCGCCGTGTAGGCGGCGCGGTCGGCGCCGATCCTTCCCATGAGCGTCAGGTAGGCACCGAAGGCCAGCGCGGAACCGAACAATGCCAGGAACAGCAGTGAGGCGAGGTAGGGCCAGGAGAGTTCGAAGCTGAGCGGGGCGCCGCTCGCGAGCGCCACGCCGACGACGAACAGGGCGCCGTACAGCATCGACCAGGCATTGACCTGGAGCACCGGCAGGCCGTGGCGCTGATTGCGGCTCGCAACCATGTTGCCCAGCGAAGCGACCAGCGTGGCACCGAGTGCCAGCACCAGCCCCAGCAGCTGGTCGGCCGCGCCGGCACGCAACGCCAGCAGCTCGCGGCCGAAGATCAGCGCCACGCCCGCCACGCCGAGGGTTGCGGCCAGCAGCGCGTTGGCACGGATCGGCATGCCGAAGAACAGCCTCAGACCGAGCGAATTGGCGAACACCACCAGCGAAAACACCACTGCCACCAGTCCGGAGACGAGATACTGCTCCGACAGGTAGACGCCGATATAGTTGATGCCGAACAGCAGCACCCCCTGCAATGCGATCCAGGCATGCTCCCGCGGCGGAAAGCGCAGCGGGCGACGCCGCGCCAGCGCGTAGGCCATCAGCATCAGGGCCGCCAGCGCGAACCGCCAGGCCACCGAGACGATCGGCGATACCTGGCCGAGCTGGAACTTGATCACCAGCCAGGTCGAGCCCCAGATGAGCACCGACACCAGATAGAGGCTGAGGTTGTTCACAGGCGCGGTCAGCTGACGCTCTCGGCGCTGTAGCGCGCCAGCAGGCCGCTGCGCACCGCGTAGCGATGCACCAGCGCGAACAGCCAGCAGGCCAGCAGCACGTAGACGGCCG
>JBAUYT010000222.1:0-3961 GCA_049584935.1 Steroidobacteraceae bacterium | reverse complement strand
GTCTCGGGAATGTCGGCGTAGGCGACCAGCACCCGACGCTTCTCGCCGATCTGTGCGATCAGTTGGCCGCTGCGGCTGTAGACGCGCATGGGCACAGGCAGGTTGAGCGTGCCCATGGCGTCGATGGGGGGCAGCGACGGCACCACGTAGAGGTAGCTCGCAATCAGCGCATAGGCGCCCAGGAAGGCCACCAGCAGGCACACCCAGGCGGCACCGGCTGCGAGCCGAACTGCGTTTATCTTCACAAAATTAGCGCCGAAAATCTGCTAACATCGCCGATATAGACGTTCTGGGGCCAAATCCGACGTCTCCAGGCACGGAAACCAGACACCTACTATATAGAGTGCTGCGTTCGGCAGCTTCGCACAGCTTGCGGTTCCGCGGCTGCAGCCAAAGCCGATTAAACCGTCGGCAGGAAGTTAGAGCTACTTCACGGCCGGTGATTCCATCCGCAGTTTAAGGTGGCGCTGCACCTCAGGATGGGGTCGAGCAGACTCTGATCGTATTTAACTTATGCCTGTTATATATTGACGGGAAAGCTCGATAGGGTCTCCTAGAAAATCGCGCAGCCTACTGAAAGGTCAGGGAAAAAGTGTTGCTATTTTCGCGCAAATATCGCCAGCTGCTAGGCCTGGACATTACGACTTCGTCCATCAAGCTCATCGAGCTGTCGCTGGCGGGGGGCCAGTATCGCGTCGAATCGTATGCCGCCGAGCCCACGCCGCCGAACTCGATGAACGAGAAGACGCTGGTCGATCCGGAAGCCATCGGTGAGGCAATCCGGCGCGCCGTCAAACGTTCCGGCGCCAAGAGCCACGAGGTGGCCATCGCGATCAGCGGCGACGCTGCCATCACCAAAGTCATTCAGATGCCCCGCGGCCTGCGCGACTCGGAGCTCGAAGCCCAGGTCGAAATGCAGGCCGACCAGTACATTCCGTTTCCGATGGACGAAGTCAGCTACGACTTCGAGGTGCTCGGGCAGTCGGACAAGGACGCTGAATCGGTCGACGTGCTGCTGGTGGCATCGCGCACCGATAACGTCGCCCAGCGCCGCTCGGCCGTGGTTGCCGCGGGCCTTTCGACCCACATCGTCGATGTGGAGGCATTCGCGCTCGAGAACGCCTGCCGGCTGATGACACACCAGATGCCCGATGGCGGCATCGATCGCAGCATTGCGGTGGTGGATTTCGGCGCCAGCAGCACCACCTTCAGCGTGCTGCGCAATCTCAAGGTGGTCTACACGCGTGACTTTGCCTTCGGCGGGCAGCAGCTGACCGAGGAGATCATGCGTACTTACGGCCTGTCGATGGAAGAAGCCGGTCGCGCCAAGAAGGAAGGCGGCCTGCCCGGCAACTACCAGGCCGAGGTGCTCGACCCGTTCATCGACGACATGACGCAGCAGGTCAGCCGCTCGCTGCAGTTCTACCTGGCCTCAGGCAGCGGCCGCGAGCAACCCGACAAGATCCTGATCTGCGGCGGCTGCGCCAACATCCCCGGTGTCGCCGACGTCGTTCAGAGCCGGGTCGGCATCAATGCCGAACGCGGCGACCCTCTGGGACAGATGAAGCTTTCCTCACGGGCGCGCGCGCAGGCCGTACAGCGCGACGCCACTGCTCTGCTGACGGCCTGTGGTCTTGCCCTGCGGAGCTTCGACTAAATGCCGCGGATAAATCTATTACCCTGGCGCGAACAACAGCGCCGCGAACGCAAGCTCGCCTTTTTCGTTGCACTCGGGGTCGCCGCCGGGGCGGCGGCAGTGGTGGCGTTTATCGCCTACCTGCTGGTCGGTTCCATGATCGATGCCCAGGACCGCCGCAATGAAAAGCTGCAAAGCGAAATAAAGCTGCTCGACAAGCAGATCGAGGAGATCAACGACCTCGACGCGCAGAAGCAGCGCTTCATCGCGCGCATGCAGATCATCGAGAAGCTGCAGCGGTCGCGGCCGGAGGTGGTGCACCTGTTCGACGAACTGGTCAAGGACATGCCGGACGGCACCTACCTGACTTCGATCAAGCAGAACGGCACCAAGATCAAGCTCGAGGGTGTGGCGCAATCCTCGACCCGGGTGTCGACCTTGATGCGCAACATCGCGGCCTCGCAGTGGCTGCGCAATCCCGAACTGGAAGTGGTCGATTCCGCCAAGGAGAATACCGGCGGCAGCCACTTCATCGTCGACGCCGAGCAGGTCAGCGTCGCCAGCGACGATGACACCACCTCCCAGAAGCGGCCGATCCGCACTGCCAGCGGTGCCGCCGCCGGGGGTGGCAAATGAACCTGATGCAGGAACTGCGCGGCCTCGATCCGCGCGACCCGGGGCGCTGGCCGCTGGCGGTGCGCGCGCTGGCGACGGCGGTGTGTTTCGTGCTGGTGTCGGTGGGGCTGATCTACTTCTTCGTCTGGAGTGATCGCATGCCCGATCTGCAGCAGCGCGAGGACAAGGAGCAGACGCTGCGCAACGAGTTCAAGACCAAGCACGCCAAGGCGGCCAATCTCAATCTCTACAAGCAGCAGCTGGCCGACATCGAAAAGTCATTCGGCGCGCTGCTGCGGCAGCTGCCGAGCAAGACCGAGGTGCCCAACCTGCTGGTCGATATCTCGCAGACCGGCCTGGCAGCGGCACTGCAGGAGAAGCTGTTCCAGCCGGGCACCGAAGTGAAGAAGGACTTCTACGCCGAGCTGCCCATCAAGATCACGCTGACCGGCTCCTATCATGACTTCGGCGCGTTCGTCAGCGGCATCGCGGCGCTGCCGCGGATCGTGACGCTGCACGACATCCAGATCACGCCGGTCGACAAGGACAAGAGCGCCAGCTTCGACAACCTGCAGCTCGACGTGACCGCAAAGACCTACCGCTACCTCGACGACGACGAGATCGCCGCCGCGGAAGCCGATAAGCGCAAAACCGATCAGGCAAAACGACACGGAAGCTGAGCAGAATGAGCGCAATAGTTCGGTCGACCCTCTGCCTGGTGCTGCTGAGCGGCATGCTCGCCGGCTGTGGCGGGCGCGATGCGGATCTCGATCGCTTCATCGAGCAGACCAAGAAGGAGCCCGGCGGGCGGGTCGAGCCGCTGCCGGAAGTGAAACCCTACGAGGCGTTCAATTACACGGACCAGGACAAGCGCTCGCCGTTCGTTCCGGGTGGCTCTGCCACCACCAATCTGCGGCCGGACAGCCACCGCAATCGGGATTATCTCGAGCAGTTCTCGCTCGATACGCTGAAGATGGTGGGCACGCTCAATCTCGGCGGCAGTCACTACGGCTTGGTGCAGACCAAGGACGGCAGGGTGCACCGGGTGGTCGTGGGAGAACACATCGGCACCAACGACGGCAAGATCACAACCATTTCGCCGTCAAAAATCGCACTGGTAGAGATCATTCCGGACGGACTCGGCGGTTATATCGAACGCCCCGCCGCGCTCGGCCTCAACGAATGATCGGTACGGAGACACATCGAATGAAACGGTTCATCCCCCAAATGCTGCGCGGACGCATCTGCTTGATGGCGCTGATCGGCGCCGCCGGCATGCTCGTCGGTCTCAACGCGCAGGCGCAGTCCGATGCCGCCGCCGCCGGCAACCAGCTGCAATCGATCGATGTGCAGAAACTGAACGGCAATCAGCTGCAGCTGACGCTGCACCTGTCGGGGCCCGCGCCCGAACCGCTGGCATTCACGGTCGACAAGCCGGCGCGCATTTCGCTCGACATTCCCAACACCTCGCTAAGCTTGAGTTCGCGCCGCATCGACGTCGGTGCCAATGGCGTCGACAGCATCATCGCCGCGGAAGCCAACGGCCGCTCGCGCGTGGTGCTGAATCTCGACCAGCAGCTGCCGTACCAGACTCATGTCAGCGGCAACGACATCGTGGTCACGGTGGGCACCCAGGTCGCAGCGAGGGCGGTCGCGTCGGCCGCACCCGCCGCCGCACCGGCGGCTGCCGCAGCCGCGCCCAGCGGGGGC
>JBAUYT010000221.1:0-24961 GCA_049584935.1 Steroidobacteraceae bacterium | reverse complement strand
AGCCGCCGCTGCGCACGCGCCCAGGGAAAGCGCTGCGGAGAGGATCAGCCGCCGTGCTCGGCCTTCCATTTCTTCACGGCCGCCATGGTGTTGGCGACGTGCTGGTCGGGTTTGAGATCGGTGTAGCTGTAGATGATCTTGCCGGTCGGCGCGATCACGTACGAAGTCCGGTCGGCGTACAGCGGGTTCTTGGCCAGCACGGCGTCATAGGACTTCATGATGTGCTGATCCGGATCCGCCGCCACCGCAAACTTGTTGCGGCACTCGGTGACCGAGAACTTGTTGAGCGTGTCGATGCTGTCGTGCGAAACGCCGATGACGGTAGCGCCGAGCGCGTGGAAATCGGCGGTGGCTTCGGCGAAATCGTGCGCCTCGATGGTACATCCGGGCGTGAACGCCGCCGGATAGAAGTACAACACCACCGGCCCCTTCTTCAGCGCCGAGGCCAGCGAGAAATCGAACGCCTTGCCGGCCAGCGAGGCCTGGGTGCTGAAATCCGGGGCGGTGTCGCCGGGCTTCAGTGCCGCCATGGCGAGCGTGCTGCAGCTCAGCATCAGGAGCATTGCAATCGAGCGCTTCATATCGTCTCCTTGACTACGGGGTGACGGCAACTGTGGTGATTATCGGTTTCGCACGGTCCGGCCGCAAATCAGCCCGTGCGAATGACCTCGTTTCAGGCCGCGGTTGCCTGGCCCCGGAATTCCGCGATCACGGATGGGACCGCGGATTCGTTCAGCGGCGCCATCAGGTGCACGCCAGCCACGCCGCGAATGTCGCAATACTCGTGCATGAGTTCGAGGGCGATACGATGTCCCTCGTCCTTCGGATCGGCGGCGCCCTCGAGCCGCGCGATCAGCGGCTCGGGGATGATGGAACCGAACAGCTTGTCCCGGATCCACCTGGCCGAGCGCGCCGATGCCAGCGGCGCGATACCCACGATGATGAATACGCGCTCGGTGATGCCGGCGTCGGCCAGCCGTGCGATGTAGCGGCGCAGGATCTGCGCGTCCATGCAGAACTGCGTCTGTACGAACTGGGCGCCGGCGTCCAGCTTGCGCAGCAGCGACTCGGGTTTCCACTCCGGCTTGGGATCGAGCGGCATGTCCGCACCGCCGAGGAAGAAGCTGATGCGTCCCTTGATTTCGCGGCCGTGCGGCAGCTGACCGTGGTCGCGCATGGTTGCGGCCGTGCGCAGCAGTGCGCTGGCATCGAGATCGAATACCGGCTTGGCATCGGGCTGATCGCCGGCGCTCGGATCGTCGCCGCGCAACGCCAGCAGATTGGTGACGCCCTGCGCGGCCGCGCCCAGCAGCAGACTCTGCAGGGCGATGCGGTTGCGGTCTCGACAGGTGAGCTGCAGGACGGGATCGATGCCGCTTCGGACCATCAGCGCCGCAGCCGTCAGCGTATCCAGGTGCGCGCGCGCGCTGGCGCCGTCGGTGACATTGACCGCATCGGCGAGACCGCGCAGCGGCAGTGCGCGCTCCAGCAGGTCCTGCGGATCGACCGACAGCGGCGGCGTGAGCTCCGCGGTAATCGCAAATTCACCGGCGCGCAGCCGCCGTTCCAGAGCTCCGATTGTCATCGAGCACGGGTCCTTGGATCGAGGTTGGAATCGTCAGTGTAGCAATCTGGCCGGCAGCGCGCTCGCCGGCCGTGCCCGCGGCGCGCGCGCTCACCAGTTGTAATCCACCGACAGCGCCAGCACGCGCTGATTGGTTTCCTCGACGATGGGGCTGCGCTTGGGACTACCGCGCATCTGGCTGTAGGCGGCATCCAGGTTCAGCAGCCAGTGCGAGGTCAGGAACTTGGTGGCACTGAAACCGATGCCGGCCGCTACCGTGCCGTTGTGAGCGATGTCGTACACCGGGTGGCCCGAGGCCGCCGACTGCTGTGGGGTGACTCCATACTCAACCTGCATGAAATGACGCGTCGCCACGGTGATCGAGGGCCCGGCAAACATCACGAAAGACCTGGAACTGCCCGGCAACGGCGTGTAGATCGCAATGTCGCCGACTGCGCCCTGCGCACCGCCGATGAACTGACGCGCATCCACCCGCAGGATCAGCGGCAGCTTCTTCGAGATGACCCAGGTGGCATATACCTTGCCGACCGGAGCGACGCCGATGTTGCCCATGCCATGCAGGTTGGCGTAGTCCGCGCTCATCGTACGGCCCATGTCGTAGCCCAGAGAGGCGCCTACCTGGTAGTGGGAGCCGCGCAGGAAGTTGTAGCCGATGCCGTCGCCGGTGCTGATGTAGGCAACATCCTTGTAGTAGATATTGAGGTTGGGGCCGCCCTCGACGTGGTAGGCCCGTGAGCCGTCATAGGCAGGCTGCGCCTCGGCGGCCAACCCGGCAATCTTGCGGAACTCCGGCAGGTCAGGATCGAACAGCCGAGCCAGGATGATGCCGCCGCTGTACTGCCATTCCTGCAGCGGCGACGGTGTTTGTGCCACCGCCAGCTGCGACCATCCGCCCAGCAGCAGCAGCGCCCAGGCCGGGAATCGCGTAGCTATTCCTGAATGCATCGTTGGCAATATTTCTCACGCCAGGTACCAGCGGCACTATAGGGCCAAAGCTGAGGGCGCCCGGGTGTCCGACAGCGGGTTCTGCTGTAGGCGTACGCGCACGCCTACGGGCCGCACTCAGGTCCCCGCGCGCAGACCCTGCGCGCGCGTGCTGCCCGCGCCGCGCCGGGCCACCGCCGCGGCCAGGCGTTCGAGGCAGTCCACGGACGCCGACCAGTCGATGCAGCCGTCGGTGATGCTCTGGCCGTACACCAGCGCCTGCCCCGCAATCAGCTCCTGCCTGCCTGCCACCAGGTGGCTCTCGAGCATCACACCGCCAATGCGGAAATCACCGCCTTCGATTTGCTGTGCAATGGCGGCGACCACGTGTGGCTGCATCTCCGGCCGCTTGCCGCTGTTGCCGTGGCTGGCATCGATCATGAGGCAGCTGGAAAGACCTGTCTTGCTCAGCGTCTGCCAGGCGCCATCGACTCCGGCGGCGTCGTAGTTCGGCGTCCTGCCGCCGCGCAGGATGATGTGGCAGTCCGGATTGCCGGCCGTGGCCGCGATGGCGCTGCGGCCCTGTTTGGTAACGGCGAGGAAATGATGGCTGTGAGACGCGGCCTGCACTGCGTCCACCGCAATCTTGACGTTACCGTCGGTGCCATTCTTGAAGCCCACCGGGCACGACAGTCCCGAGGCCAGCTCCCGATGCACCTGGCTCTCGGTGGTGCGCGCGCCGATGGCGCCCCAGGCCACCAGGTCCGCGATGTACTGCGGCGTGATCATGTCGAGGAACTCGCAACCCACCGGCAGCCCGAGACTATTGATTGCCGCCAGCAACCCGCGCGCCTTGCGCAGACCCTGGTTGATGCGGAAGCTGCCGTCGAGATCCGGATCGTTGATGAGGCCTTTCCAGCCGACCGTGGTGCGCGGCTTCTCGAAATAGACACGCATGATGATTTCCAGAGTGTCGGTGAAGCGCCGGCGCTCGGCCGCAAGCAGCCGCGCGTATTCGAGTGCCGCATCGGTATCGTGGATGGAGCAGGGGCCGATGATGACGGCCAGGCGCGGGCTGCGCCCGTGCAGGATGGCCTGCACGCTGCGGCGCGCCTCGGACACGGTGCCCGACATGGCCTCGTCGCGGGCGTACTCGCTCATGAGCTGCTCGGGCGTAATGAGTTCGCGGATCTCACGTATGCGCAGATCATCGGTTTGAATGTGCATGAGGGCTCTTGGGTGCGTGTGGTTCAAAAAAAAACCGCCAGGGGTCTGGCGGTCTTGTTTGCATCTGTTCGCTGTTGCGATCAGTCGAGCGCCGCCAGGGCCCGCATAGGCGAAGGGGGCCAGTAAAAATACCCGAACTGGTAGACGTGGTTCATAGCCACACTAATAACACGCGCCGCGCCGCAGGACAACCGCCGGCCGTTTCAGCGCCCGGGACGCCCTATCAGCCGCAGCAGGCGCACCCGGGTGCTGTTGCCCACCTGCGCATTTGCGGCCTCGAGGCCATCGGCCGAGGCAATGCTCTCCACGCGATTGCGCCCCAGGCGCTTGGCCTGGTAGAGGGCGGCATCGGCCAGTTGCGCCAGGGTCTCGCGCACGTCTCCTTCCGCGGGGGTTACGGCAGCGAAGCCAATCGAGACCGAGACCCGCCAGGGCGCGCCAGCGACATGCTCGAAGCTGAGGGCCTGCACCGCCGCCCGGATCCGCTCGGCCACCGGCCCGATCTCGCTGGCCTGCGTATCCCGCAGCAGCACCGCAAATTCCTCGCCGCCGAAGCGCGCGACCAAGGATTCGGGCTGGCGCAGGTGCTGCGCCAGCGTTTCTGCCACTGCGCGCAGGCATTTGTCGCCGGCCGGATGGCCGTAGGTGTCGTTGAATTCCTTGAAATGATCGAGATCGATCATCGCCAGCGCGATCGGTGTGCGCCGCTGCAGCGCGCGCCGCCAGTCGCATTCGAAGCGCTCGTCGAAGGCGCGGCGATTGGCAATGCCGGTAAGGGCATCGATCGAAACCAGTGCCGAGAGCCGCGCGTTGCTGCCGCGCAGCTCCTCGGCCATGCGCCGCCGCTCCAGCAGCACGACCGACGCCGGGAACAGCGCGATCAGCTGGAAGCCGAAGAAGATTTGAAATCCCAGATCGCGCGGAATGACCGCATCGGCGGGCCAGTGCCCGAAAGGACCGTGCCCGGTGGTGGTACGAAGGATCGAAATGAACAGAATGCCAACCACGGCGACCGACGCACCGGCAAAGCCGAGTCGCAGCTCCACCAGCAACAGCATGGGATAGAGCACGAAGCCCAACGGATAGCGGTCCGCGGTGAAGATCACGGTGGCAGCCGCAAACGCCAGCGCCAGCACGCCGAGCGAGCGCAACAGCGCCGGCGGCCGGAACAGCGCGAGCATCTGCGGCGAGCGGATCGACAGCGCCAGCGGCAAGGTTGCTGCAATGCCGAGCGCGTCGGCCGTGGCCCAGCCATCGAAGGCGGTCAGGAAATTCTGATGCGCCGTCCAGTGGAACATCGCTGCCGCTCCCAGGCCCGATAGCCCGGGTCCGAGCACCAGCGCGCCGACGAAGCGCCGGTGGATGCGGGGGGTCTGCAACCATTCGTCCAAGGTGCGGAAGCGCGGCAGCAGCAATGCGCTCAACACAACTTCGCTGACCGACCAGATGCGCTGGCCCAGCTCCAGCCAGAAGGGATTGCCGTAGAAACTCTCGCCCAGCGCGGTGCCGAGCTCGACGCCGAGCAGCATCGACCACCACCATCGGCGCGGTCGCGCCAGCAGTAGTGCGACGGTAATGCCATTCAGCGGCCAGACGATGGTCCAGCCATCGTCGAAGGCGCAGAAATTGAGCAGCAGATCGGCCGCGCAATAGATGACGGCAAATCCCGCTACCGCCAGCAGGTGTCGGCTCCAGTCGTTGCGCATCGCTTGGTCTGTGTGCCTGCCGCCTCCTCTCATCCGCGCCATCAGAGCAGCATTTGTGGGCACATTGTTTGACGTGCGTCGCACTTTACGGCGTGCGCTTGTTGATCTCGAGTGCCTGCGCGCCGCTCTTGCCGGCAATGTAATGGATCTCGCCATAGAGATCGCCGCTGCGCGGCAGCGCGCTGCCGGAGGCGGAAATGCGCGCCACCACCGAGACGTTCTCCCCGGGCCGCATGGCGCGATCGGCGACCATCGCGTCGGCGGCAGAGAGGTCGATTTCCTGTGGCAACTTGCCGCTGCTGCGCTTGGCAGCCAGCGGCGGCCCGCCATCGGGCGAACGAACGAACACGAACAGCGCGGCATCGGCCGGCACCTGTCTCGCAAGCGCCGGGCTGAGGGTGACGCGCAAGTGGATGGCGGTCTCGGGATCGATCCTAATGCCAGCTGGCGCCGCTGCCTCGGCAGACGCCGCGTGCGCCACTACGGCGCCCGCCGCGGCTCCGGCAGGAGCCGCAGGCGCTTGCCCCTTGAGCTGGGCATCGATCTCTTCGATCTGGTGCTGCAGCGCTGCACGTACGTTTTCCGGTGGCGACATCGCCAGCATAATTTCAAACCGCTGGCGCGCCAGCTCCAGACGGCCGTCGCGATACGCCATCACCGCGCCGAAGAACAGCGCCTTCGGATAATGTGGATCGAGTTGCAGCGCCCGATCGAGCAGCTCGGCCGCCCTGCCGTTCTGGCTGCTGTCATCCTGCGCGAGCATCGTTTCGGCCATGCCGGTCAGCGCCGCGGGATCACGCCCGCCGGCCAGACGGTTGGCGCTCTGGTAGCAGCGCAGTGCCAGTGAGTAGTTGCCGATGGCGTTGTAGCCCTCGCCGAGCTGCAGCCACGCCGGGCGATCCTCCGGATGCTGCTCCACGTGACGCGCGAGCGCGGCGATGCTCTGATCTGCGTGGGTATCCGCAGCCGGCGCAGTCCAGTAGCGCCCGCCAACCCAGGCATAAAGCGCCCCTCCGGCCAGCAGCAGCGCCAGCACGGTCAGCGCCGCCGCTGTTGGGGCCGGTGCTCCCGGCGTGCGCCGGCGTAGCAGCGGCAGCACCACGAAGGCGCCGGCCAGCAGGCTCAGCGGCAACACCAGCAGCAGGAACGCGATCATGTCTGCAGCGGCCCCTCGTCATCCACCGCATCATCCACATGACGCCGCCGCTCGCGCAGCACGCGCACGGCTACGCCCAAGCCGATCAGCATGAGCACGCCGGGCAGCGCCCACAGCCAGGCGTTGCGCCAGTTCATGCGCGGCCGGAGCAGGATGAACTCACCGTAGCGAGCCACCATTTGGTCGCGGATCTGCTCGTCGCTGCGCCCGGCGAGCAATTGCTCGCGCACGTCGCGCCGCAGATCCGATGCCAGGCCGACCGGTGAGTCGGCCAGCGATTCGTTCTGGCACTGCATGCAGCGCAGCTCGTGCGTCAGCTCCAGGTAGCGTTGTTGCAGAACCGGGTCGGGCAGTGGCGGGATGCTGTCGATAGCGCGCGCGCACGGCGCGGCCAACAGCGTAAACAGCGCCAACCAGGCGGTCAGGAGCGCGCTTCTCATGGCAGTTTCGCCAGGAACTCCCGCTGCCAGATCTCTGGTGTCAGCGCGCCGACGTGCTTGTAGACCACGGTGCCCGACGGATCGATCAGAAAGCTCTCGGGTGCGCCGTATACGCCCCAGTCGATCGCTACGCGGCCTTCACGGTCGGCGCCGATACGCTCGTAGGGATTGCCGAGCTCGGTGAGCCACGCGCGCGCCTTGCCATCATCGTCCTTCCAGTCGATGCCATAGAGTGGCACGCGGCCCTGCTGCCTGATCGAAAGCAGAGTCTCGTGTTCGGCGCGACACTCGACGCACCAGGTGCCCCAGACGTTGACCAGCGACCAGTGGCCGTGCAGCGTCTGCGATTGCAGCGGCCGCGACTCATCCAGCAGCCCCGGCAATGAGAACTGCGGCGCCGGCTTGCCGAGCAGCGGCGAAACGATGATGCCCTTCTCGGGCGCGTAATAGAGACCGGCCGCCAGCACCACCAGCAGCAATAGAAAGCCCCCGAGCGGCAGCGCGAACCGATAGCGCAGCGCGGCACTGGTCATGCGGACCTGCCCTGCGTGTCGGCGGCCCCTGTAGCCGGCACGCGTGCCGCAGCACTGTCCTCGGCCCAGCCGAGCCCCCGCTGACGACGGCCGACGACGACGATGACACCGCCGATGGCCATGACCAGTGCACCCAGCCAGACGAAGCGAATCAGCGGCCGATACTGGAAGCGCAGACTGTAGGCGCCGGCACCGACATCATCGCCCAGCGAGGCCAGCAGATCGCGATGCAGTCCGTCGGCGATGGCGGCCGTGGTCTGCACCGAACCCTGCACGAAGAAGCGGCGTTTTTCCGGATGCAACACCGTCACCGGCGCGCCCTTGCGCGTGACCGTCACGGTCCCGCGCACCCCTTCGTAGTTCGGACCCTCGATGTTCTCCACGCCGTCGAAGCGGAAGCCATAGTCGCCGAGCTGTGCGCTGCCGCCGGGCTTGAGCGCAATGTCACGCTCGAGCGTGTTGGATTCGACGAAGGTGATGCCGAGCACGAACAACCCCAGGCCGATATGCGCCACCGTCATGCCGACGATCGACGCCGGTAGTGACAGCCGCCGCCGCAGCCGGTCGATCGGATCGATCAGCGAGGACAGGATGATCCAGACGCCGAGCACCGCACCGATGGGCGTGAGCGGAATCGGATGCAGGTAGACGCCGAACACCAGCGCGAGGCCGATCACGAGCGACATGCCAAAGCTGATCCAGAGCCGGCGCTTCGCATCCGCGAGGCCGCCACGCCGCCAGCGCGCGTGCACACCTAAGGCCAGCAGCGCCAGCAGCGGCACCATCGGCACGAGAAAACTCGGATTGAAGTACGGCGGCCCCACCGAGAGCGCGCCGAGATGCAGCGTCTGCGCAATCAGCGGTGCCATCGTGCCGCCGAACACCACCGCAGCCGCGATCACCAGCAGCAGGTTGTTGAACAGTAGGAACGACTCGCGCGAGATCAGCTCGAATCCGGCTTGCGAGATCATGCGCGGCGCCCGCCACGCGTACAGCGCCAACGCGCCGCCGATCATCAGCACCAGGAAGCCGAAGATGAAAATGCCCCTGCGCGGATCGGCGGCAAACGAGTGCACCGACACCAGCACGCCCGAGCGCACCAGGAAGGTGCCCAGCAGGCTCAAGGAAAACGCCGCCACGGCCAGCAGCAAGGTCCAGCTCTTGAAGAGACCCCGTTTGTCGGTAACGGCGATCGAATGGATCAGGGCCGTGCCCACCAGCCAGGGCATGAAGGATGCGTTCTCGACCGGGTCCCAGAACCAGAAACCACCCCAGCCGAGTTCGTAGTAGGCCCACCAGCTCCCGAGCGCGATGCCCCAGCCGAGGAATGCCCAGGCGATGACGGCCCAGGGTCGCATCCATCGCGCCCAGAGCTGGTCGCGCCGGCCTTCTATCATGGCCGCGCAGGCGAATGCGAAAGTGACGGCGAAACCGACGTAGCCGGTGTAGAGGATGGGCGGATGGATCGCCAGCGCGAAATCCTGCAGCACCGGATTCAGGTCGTTGCCATCCGGCACGGCCGGGATCAAGCGCGCGAACGGGTCGGACGTGCACAGCGTGAACAGCAGAAAGCCGAAGCTGATGACACCCAGCGCACCGAGCACGCGCGCACCGAACAGCGGCGGCAGGAAGCGCAGTCGCGCGACCACCGCCACGGTCCAGCCGGCGAGCACCAGCGCCCACAGCAGCAGCGAGCCTTCGTGCGCGCCCCAGAGCGCAGTGATTCGATAGAACATGGGCAGCGCCGAATTGGAATTCTCGGCCACGTAGCGCACCGAGAAGTCGTCTTCGATGAAGGCATGCACCAGCACACCGGTCGCCAGCGCCAGAAATACGAACTGGCCCGTGGCGGCCGAAGGCACCGCCGCAAGCCAGCGCTCACGCTTGAGCTGCGGCCCTGCCAGGCCGAAGAACGCCTGTGCCGCGGCCAGCAGCGTGGCGAGGATCAGAGCGTAGTGTCCCAGTTCTACGAACATCAGGGCTTCTGCGCCAGCGAGCGCGCCACTTCGGGCGGCATGTACTTCTCATCATGCTTGGCCAGCACCTCGTCCGCGACGAAGGTGCCGTGGGCATCGAGCCGACCGTGCGCCACCATGCCGGCGCCTTCGCGAAACAGGTCCGGTAGTACCTTGTCGTAGTGCACCGGCACGCTGTGGCGAAAATCCGTGACCACGAAATCCACCTCGAGCGAGCCGGGCACCCGTCGCAGGCTGCCCTTCTCGACCATGCCTCCGAGCGTAAAGCGCTTGCCAGGTTTGACCTGACCTGCCGCAATCTGGGTGGGGTCATCGTAGCCCATGACGTTTTCCTTGAAGGCCTGCAGCGCCAATGCCGTCGCCGCGCTGACCCCGGCCAGAATGCCGAGCACCCAGTACAACCGGCGCCGCCGCGGCGTCATGGCCGCCCGTTCCCGGCGCCGGACTCGAAGCGCCGCCTGGCCGTCCGCTGTCCCTCGCGCAGGGAACGGCGCGCCGAGAGGATGTTAATCAGGATGACCAGCGCGGCCAGCGCATAGCTTGGCCAGACGAAGGCCGCATAGCCCCCCATGCGCAGAAATTGGCCGATGCTCATGCCAGCGCCTCGCGGATCCAGCTGGCGTTGCGCTCCCGCCGCAGCACCTGCCCGCGCGCCCGCGTCAGCAGCAGCGCCGCAAACAGCAGTGTGAATGCGGCCAGCATCAGCAGTAGCGGAACCAGCATCGAAGCCGGCATGGTCGGCTGGCCGAACTTCATGACAGTGGGCGCCTGGTGCAATGAATTCCACCAGATGACCGAATAATGAATGATGGGTACGTTGACGACGCCGACGATGGCGAGCACCGCACTGGCGCGATCGGCTCGCGCTACATCGTCGATGGCGTTGCGCAGCCCCATGTAGCCGAGATACAGGAACAGCAGCAGTAGCTCGCTGGTCAGGCGCGGATCCCATTCCCAATAAGTACCCCACATCGGCCGGCCCCAGAGCATGCCGGTCGCCAGTGCCAGAGCCGTAAACGAGGCGCCGATCGGTGCGCAGCTGGCCGCCACCGCGTGCGCTACGTTCATGCGCCAGATCAGGCCGACCGCCGCACTGACCGCCATGACCACGTACACCATGAGTGAGAGCCACGCGGCCGGCGCATGGATATAGATGATCCGGAACCCGTCACCCTGCTGATAATCCGGAGGCGCCAGCACCAGCCCGCCGTACAGGCCGGCGCAGCCGAGCAGCAGCGCCGGCCATGCGAACCACGGCGTCAGTTTCGAGGCCAGCCGGTAAAAGTGCGGCGGCGAGCCGAATTTATGGAACCACACCCAGGCCATGACGTTCGGTCTACTCCAATCCAATGCGGACAGCGGCAGCCAACGCCCACGGCGCCAGCGTGGCGGCCAGCACCGCGGTGGCCGCCAGCAGGTACAGCGGCGCAGCGGGCGACTCACCGCCGATCGCAAGCGCGGTGGCGCGCGCGCCGAAGATCAGCACCGGCGCCGCCAGCGGCAATACCAGCAGCGCCAGCAGCGACCCGTTGCGCCGCAGGCTCAGGGTGAGCCCTGCGCCCACGGCACCGATCAGGCTCAGTGCCACGGTGCCGACCAGCACCGCAGCCAGGATGCCCGGCATGGCCGCATAGGGCGCGCCGAGCGCACTCGCCGCCAGGGGCGCCACGAGCACCAGCGGCAGCCCGGTCAACACCCAGTGTACGACCGTCTTTCCGAGCAACAGTGCCGCAAAGGGCTGGCCGCACAGTGCCAACTGTTCCAGCGCGCCGTCCTGCCCGTCGTCACGAAACAGCAGATCCAGCGCCAACAGCGAGGATAGCAGCGCGCCCACCCAGAGCGCAGCGGGTGCAATGTCTCGGAGCCGCGACAGCTCAGGATCGAGCGCCAGCGGAAACAGCGTGGTTATGACCAGAAAGAACCCCAGCGGCAGCAGGCTGTCGCCGGACCGTCTCAGTGCCAGCCGCAAATCGCGCGCCATCAGCAACGCGACCGCCGAGCCGACTCCTGACGCAGGCGCATTCATTGCAGCAGCACACCCTTGATCTGGCCGGCTGCCAATCCGAGCGCCTGGTGCGTTGCGACCACGGCCGTGCCGCCGGTGGCCAGGTGCGCGCCGAGCAGCTCCAGCAGCAGCGAGTGACCCGCCGCATCCAGGTTGGATCCTGGTTCGTCCAGTATCCACAACTGCGCCTCGAGCAGCGTCAGCCGCGCCAGCGCCACGCGCCGGCGCTGCCCGGCCGAGAGCTGCCGCAAGGGCAGCGTCTGCTGTGGAGTCAGATCGACGCGCGCCAGCGCAGCAGCGATGGCAGCGGGCGTGATGCGGCGCCGCAGCCCGGCGCTGAAGCGGAGGTTCTCCTGTGCGGTCAGATCTGCCTTGAGTCCGTTGTCGTGTCCAACATAGGCGAGTGCCTGGTGATAGGCGGCGAGATCGGCGCCAATGGCGAGACCGCACCAGCGCACCTCGCCTTCCTCCAGCGGTGTCAGGCCGCAAAGTGCGCGCATCAGGGTGGTCTTGCCCGCGCCGTTCGCGCCGGTAACCTGCAGGCACTCGCCACCCTGCACGGCAAATGAGACGCCGCGCAGCACGTGTGTGTCGCCGCGCCAAAGATGGAGATTTTCCGCCGAGAGCCGATTCATGAGCGGCGCAGCATAGCCGCAGACTTTGCGGCAGGCGGAGGGCGGCGTGAATACGGGTTGCTAATAACCATGTAAATCAATTTATTATACCTATGTTCGCAGACATCACTGCATCTGCATGCGATTACATCTCTGCGGTTTGCGCGGGGTCACACCGCGGACCGAGGTGACGACCCGCGTCCTACGGATGTTGCGCGGTCAAATCAATCCGCCTGGCGCAGGTGCTGACGCTTTGCTTGCCTGTCGTCGGGATACTCGAGTTTCAACATCGGTTCCATCCACTACAATTACGCGGCACTCGAAATGCCCGGGTGGCGAAATTGGTAGACGCAAGGGACTTAAGCAATATTGAGCACCCGGCTCGGAAACGGCCGGCGTGAATGGGGTCAAATTCGGGGAACCAGTCCCATCGTCTTGCACGATGGACTGCAATCCCGAGCTAAGCCCGTTGGAGCGCCTTTATAATCTCCGTCAGCTCCAGGGAAAGTGTAGAGACTTTACGGCCCCTGCCTAATGTTGAGTGTTGCGAAACGACACTGAGCGACGGCAAAGAGAAAGTCCAGACTCCAAATGAGTCACGGGACTCAGCAGTGAAAGCTGTAGCGAGTACGAAAATCCCTTGGCCGTAAGGCCGTGCCGGTTCGATTCCGGCCCCGGGCACACCCAATGCATCGTTATGCACTTGGGATGCGCGACACGACCGGTCGCAGCGACGCCGCCGCCACGCACCGGCCTGACGGACCGCCGCATCCAGCTCGGGAAACCGCCGCGCTATGATGTCGCCCATGGCAATTTCCGAACTCTTCAGCCCGAATCTTCTGGGGCCGGTATTCGGTCTTTCCGAGTTCGCGCTGCTGCTGGGCAAGCGTTCGGGCAGCGGCGCGACCTCCGCCGACCGCGGATCGCTGCGGCTGCTCTGGGGTGTCATCGGCCTCTGCGTCGTGCTCGCCATCCTCGCCGGCAACCTGGTACCGCAGGCGAACTCATCCTGGCTCTGGAGGCTGCGCACCGCGGGCGGCGTGTTGTTCCTGCTAGGCCTGTTGCTGCGCTGGTACGCAATCATCACGCTCGGCCGCTTCTTCACCGTCAACGTCGCCATCGCGGCCGATCACCGCGTGATCGATACCGGCCCTTACCGCCTGGTGCGGCACCCGTCCTACAGTGGATCGCTGTTGCAGTTTGTGGGACTTGGGATCACCTTTGGCAACTGGCTGTCCCTGGCGCTACTGGTGTTGCCGGTGCTGGCGGTGTACCAGCGCCGCATCGCCATCGAGGAGCAGGCGCTCAGCCAGGGACTCGGAGACCCTTACCGCCGTTACATGGCACAGACGCGGCGTCTCATACCGGGTATCTACTGACATCGTTGCTGCTATGGTTGGCATGGGTTAGCGGCCTTTCAGCCGCAAGGACACAACAATGAAGCTCTCCCGCATCGCGCGCACTGCCCTCGCCTCGCTGCTACTGTCCACGGCATCCACGTGCCTGCTGGCGGCCGCAGCGGCCCCGACCGACTCCAACATCCAGTTCGGTGGCCAGTGCACCGAGGGCCTGGCCTCCAGCCGCCACGTCATGACCGACTGCAGCACCTCCTGGACTGACAAGGACGGCAAGGTCTATTGCTTCAGCAGTGATGCGGCCAAGAAATCCTTCCTCGAGAACCCGACCGACAATCTGCAGAAGGCGCGCGATTTCATTGCGGCCAGCAGCGTGGAGTCGACGGAAAAAGAGATGCAATACTTCGACGGCGATGACGCCGGTTCCGTGGTAACTCACTATGTCACCGCCAGCGCCAAGGCCAACAATGGTGTGTTCCCTTACCAGGACCCGCTCAACGGCCAGCAGCTCAAACTGGCCTTCGACGGCATCGATTTCACGCGCACGATTGATGGCTATGGCTTCTTTCCCGACGTCAAATTCCACGATGCCGCCGATCCGCAGAGGAAATATCTGATCGATTTCTGGGTGCTGCCGGTCGATGGCTCCCTGAAGGTGCAGGAAGTCCGTATCTACAAGGAGCCAATGCAAGCCGACGGCAACTGGACACTGATGGCGCGGCAGCCCATCCCATGGTGGTGGATCCCGGCCTCCGAGCACCCGGGCAAGGTGGCGCAGAAGCGCGGCTGGGAAGTCATGTCCGCCGTGGAGCAGAACGCACTCATGGAAGCCGCCAAGAACCACGGGGTCTTCAAGCTCAAGGACGATAAAACCGGCAAGATGCTCGATCTGGAGTTCATCGACACGCACCAGCCCATTCGTCAGCTCGACGACAACGGCCATTTCTTCGCTTGCACGGATTTCCGCGTGGTCGGCACCAAGGACCAGATCTACGACATCGATTTCTGGGTGGACGACAAGGACGGCAAAATGGTCGTCGAGCAGACCAAGGTCCACAAGGTGCCCGAACTCAAGGACGGGCAGTGGATACAGGTGCCGCGCTACGAGTGGAAGGACCTGGGCGCCTCGCACGTGGTGCCCTGAGGTCGCCCGGACGCCGAGGAGCTGAACCGGCGTCATCCTACAGACGCGGTTGGCGACCGCATCGCCTAATGACGCGGTGACTGCAGGGCAAACCCGTGGCGCCCGTGCCGCCTGAGACGCACGATCAGCCGCCAAATCTGCGCAACGCGCACGAGCGCGGCCGCAACGCCGTTGCTCCAGAACAGATCCCGGCCCGCGGCTGGTGGGATATCTGCATGCGCGTGTGGCAAGACCTGAGCCGGGATAACGTATCGCTGGTGGCAGGTGGGCTGGCGATGTACTCCTTGCTATCGGTGTTTCCGGCGCTGGCCGCGGCCGTGTCGTTCTACGGCATCCTTTTCAGCCCCAAGGACGTCATACAGCAGATGAGCGGGTTCGCCGGGGTACTGCCGCCCGGCGTTTGGGATATCTTCAATACCGACCTGCAGGCCGTCACGAACCACGCCACCGGCGCATTGACGCTGGCGGCGCTGGTGGCAATTACGGTGGCACTCATCAGTGCGCGCTCCGGCATGTCCTCGCTCATGCAGGCCACCAATATCGCCTACCAGGAACGCGAGAAGCGCAGCCTGCTGCGCCAGGTGCTCACCTCTATGGCCTTCACGCTGGGAGCCATCCTGGCCTTCATCTTGATGCTGCTGCTGGGCGTGGCAGTGCCGCTGGTGTTCGCAGCGTTTACTTCGAGCCCGTGGGCGCAGCGGGCGGTGGAAGTGTTGCGATGGGTGTTGCTGTGGCTGTTTGCGGTGGTCGGCCTGGCGGCCACCTATCGGTTTGCACCGGCGCGCGAGCGTGCGCGCTGGCGCTGGGTCACCTGGGGCTCGGCCGTGGCCGCAACGCTCTGGCTTGCCGGCAGCGTGCTGTTCTCACTGTATGTGCGCACCATCGGCAGTTACGCCAAGACCTATGGCGCGCTCGGCGGCGTCATCGTGCTGCTGATGTGGTTCTACCTGTCCAGCTTCTTCCTCGTCCTCGGTGCCGAGATCAACGCCGAAATGGAACGCCAGACCCGGCGCGACACCACCGACGGACCGGAAAAGCCACTGGGCGAACGCGGTGCCTATGCCGCCGACACCGTCGGCCCGACAGCGGCCGAGATGAAGCGTGCCAACGGTGGGTTGGTACCGGATCGGCGCAAGATGGGCGCCTCGCCGCTGACCCAGGGCGGCCCGCTGGCACACAGCTAGATCCCGGTCTGAGCCTACCCGGCCCATCCGGCAACGTCCTGGTTGCGGACGGCAACCAGTTGGTTGACACCATTGCGCCGGGGTGCAGCTCCGAACTGTCAACCAGTTGGTTGACAGTCGCAACCAGCTGGTTGACAGTTGATGAGCGCAAAGCATCGCGCGGGCGTCAACCGGATGGTTGCCGCTGGCAACCGCAAGGTTGCATAGCCGCTCGTACCTCGCCTAGCGCTAACCGTCCTTTGGACCCGGCGCAGTTCTCGGATCACGCTCGTCTACCACGATCCGGCCGTCCTTGACGGGAATCCGTGCGCCCGGATCATGGTCCATGTGCACGTGCCGCTGCACACCCTTCAGCACGTAGACGACATCGAAGCCATCCGGGACCTCGCTGCGGTCATAGACCGTGGCGCAGCGCCGCTCGGTAACCGTATAAATATTGCCCTGCTGCATCTTCTTCTCGACCTGGTGGCCCGCATAGCCGCCGGCCGCGACGCCGGCGACAGTGGTCAGAATTTTACCGTTGCCGCCGCCGAACTGGCTGCCCACCAGGCCCCCGAGCGCCGCGCCCACGCCGGTGCCGACGAGTTGATGCGTATCCCTCGACGGCTTGGTGCGAGTGACCTGCTCGTCGTGGCAGTCCTGCCACGGGCTCTTCACCGCGCGCGTCGTGGCAGTAACGCTCACGACTTCAGCGCCGCGAGCCGCCGCGACTGCTCGATAGCCGGCATAGGCCCCGCCGCTGGTCAGGATCACACCCCCGATGATGGATCCAATCAAGAAAGATTTGCTCATGGCTGGATAGGCCTCCTGTCTGCCATTGTCTTGGGTAACCATGCGGTTGCATGCGCCAGGCAAGGCAACGCATATCAGGTGACACATGTTAGGAATGCGCGCCGATGAATCGAGCACGCACTTCGCAGTTCGGAAAATGCAGTGCGCGTGTCGCCAGTGGGCGACGGCGGCAGCGTCACAGCGACCATAGCGGGTGCGCCTCAGCTATGTGGTGCCAAACCGCAAACCACGCGCCGAAGGCACGGCCGAGGCGCCGCGAGGCTCCGCACGGTGCCGGTGCTGACGATGGCCGTCGAACGGCCGGTCGGGGGTCTCCGGTGGCAGCATCGTGGCCGCGCTGCACGCCGCCGAAGCGCTCGCACACGCTGCCTGACGATAAATCTCGCCGCAGCATGTCGATCGCCACTCGAACGTACGACCTTGGAGTACCTCGTCGAGCCAGCGGGCCGCTCTCCCCGCTGGAGATCCGCTGGATCGCACACTGAAGGTGGCCGCGACCGATGGTCGGTACGCCGGGTGCGGCACAGCGTAAAATCGCCCGATGTCAGATGCGCCCAGACCCACCCGCGACTGCACGGTCTCCGACATTCCCAGACTCTGGACGCTGGCGCGCGCGAGCATCTACCCGGCACTGCGCTCCCGCTATGCCACCACCACGCTCGAGATCGACGGCCGTGGTGGTGGCACGCCGCTGCCGCCGATGATGCAGCGCCCCTGGCTCGAGGACTTGATCCTCGTGGTGCTGTACGACTTTGGCCAGCACATGAGCTACGTCACGCGCAGCAATGTCGATGCCTGGGATACCGTTGAAGAAGAGCTCTGGGCCTACGCCTTCCACAATCTCAAGACCCTGCCGCGGCCTCGCTGGGAGCCGGTGGGTCAAGGTGTCTTTCGCCTGGTATCCGAAGTCAGCTACGAGGAAACCCTGCTGCTTCTGGACGAAGTTCGCGCGCGCCTGCGGTTCTCGACCCACGCCGTATTCGCCCTCCCGAACCGCGGCGTGCTGCTGACGGCTGATGGCACCGACCTGGCCGCGGTCCGCGCGCTGCTCGATGCGGCACGCGGCCATCTGCAGCGGGATCCCTGGCCGCTTTCCGGAGCGCTGGTACGGCGCGGGCGAGAGGGCTGGCGACGGTTCGATGTGCCGCGCGAACTCGCAGCCCCGGCCCACGTGCTCCAAACGGTCAGCCTGTCGCACGCCTACCGCGAGCAGAAGGCCGCGCTCGACAAGCTACATGCGCGCGCCGGCACCGAGCTGTTCGTCGCCAGCTTCGCGCTGCGCGATGTCGAGGATGACCCCGCACGCGTGCACTCCTACTGCGTGCTGACCGAGGGCGTCGACAGCCTGCTGCCGAAGACCGACCACATCATCTTCAACCGCGGCGCCGGCGGCCTGCACCCCGAACGGCTGGCGGTGCCCTGGCGCACCGTCGAGCGGATATGCGGGCACCATTTCGAGAGCACCGATGAGCTGCCGCTGCGTTATCGCGTGCGGCAGTTTCCGAGTGAGTCGGAATGGAGCGCGGTCAAATCACAGGTGGCGGCCGGCTGAAGGCCGCCAGTGCCGTCGCCTGAGCGTAGGCGAGATTTTCGCCTCATCGACGGCCTGCGCTGACACCGCGCTTGACGCATGGGTGCGACTCTCGCTGCTCGCCTGAAACCCCCGGATGCAGGAGACTCCATGAGCACGAACCGGAGCGACTTCCCACGCAGCAGTGGCCATCAAAGGAAATGCAATACCGCGCTCGAGGATCCCACCTCCCGCTACCCCAAGCCGCCGTTTCCGGAACAGCATCAGGGCTGGCCCGGCCTGGCCTCGAAGATGCAGCCCCGCCCCGATCACGGCGAGAACAGCTATGTGGGGTCAGGCCGCCTGGCTGGACGCAAGGCGCTAATCACGGGCGGAGACTCCGGCATGGGACGCGCTGCCGCGATCGCCTTTGCGCGCGAGGGCGCCGATGTGGCGATCAACTACCTGCCGACGGAGCAGCCGGATGCGGACGAGGTCATGCAGCTGATCGAGGAGGCGGGCCGCAAGGGTGAGGCCATTCCGGGCGACCTGCGCGAAGAGAATTTCTGCCGCCGGCTGGTGGAGCGCGCGGTCAAGGCCCTTGGCGGGCTCGACATCCTGGTCAGCAACGCCGGGCGGCAGCAGGCGCACGCGTCGATTCTCGAAATTTCCTCCGAAGAATTCGACTGGACCATGAAGACCAATATTTACGCGCCGTTCTGGATCATCCAAGCGGCACTGCCGCATCTGAAGCCGGGATCCTGCATCATCGCAACCACCTCCGAACAGGCTTACGACCCCACCCCCGATCTCTACGACTACGCGCAGACCAAGGCCGCGACCATGAACTTCGTCAAATCGCTGGCCAAGCAGCTTGGCCCCAAGGGCATCCGCGTCAACGGCGTGGCGCCCGGCCCGGTGTGGACACCACTGCAGATCAGCGGCGGCGCCTCGCCCGAAAAGCAGGTGAAGTTCGGCAGCCAGACCCCCTTTGGCCGTCCCGGCATGCCGGGAGAGCTCGCCGGCATCTACGTGCTGCTTGCGGACAATCAGTCGAGTTTTGCCAATGGCCAGGTCTACGGCGCCTCTGGCGGGGCAGGTCAGCCCTGAGATGGTCGCCTATCGGGTTGCCGTCGCCGGCCGTCCGGTGGCGCGACTACGGACGGTAGCCTCGGCCAGATAGTCCCCGGCGGCACTGCCGTGGGCGCGGCGCTCCATCACCGTGGTGTCGACGTGCGGGTCATCGGCACCGGCGCGGCGAGCAGCCGTCAGCGCCAGCGCACGCGACACGCGCCGCGCCTCTTCAATGGCCTGCTGCGCATCACCATAGTCGCGGCTGCCGGCCGGGTCATGCACACGGAACACGTTGTAGGTGGGCTGATTGACGAGCACGTCCCGCGTCTCGGATACCACGCCAGCGACCGCACCGACGGCGTTGCAGACTGCAGCATGTTCGGGAATGTGCAATGCGCAGCCGAGCCGGCGTGCCACCTCCGGGTAATAAGCGGCCACCGGCGCGCCGATCGCAACCAGCGGACGTGCGAACCGGAGCCCGCCATCGATCAGTTGTGAGAACGGCCGCCCTGCCACCTGGCTTTCGATGAGCCCCGCCAGCGGCCCCCAGCGCGAGTTCCGCGCTTCGACTCCGGGGTCGTAGGCTAGCGCACACTCGAGCACCACGCGCCCCGCCTCTCGCACCACATGCTCGTGCACGCGGCCGCACAACGCTTCGGGCGTCTCCGCGATCGAACGCGCCCGCGTGTTGCGCTCATCGATGGCCAGCACTGCGGCTCCGAGCCGTGCCGCCTCCGCGTTCCAGCCCTGCTGCCGGCCCAGCACGTGCATGGCATCGCTCGGCGTGAACGCCGCCAGGGTCACCAAACCGCGATCGACCAGCCGCTGCGCGGCTTCGACACCCTGGCTGGTGCGCGCCACCTCGTGCAGCCGCCGCGGCGCCGGAGTCAGCGCCGCCCAGACCCGCTGCTCGATCGAATCGAGCTGAGTGCCCGCATCCCGTCCGGGATTGCGGAATGCAAACTGCGCCGGGAATGGGGGCAGGCGGTCTGTGATCGCCAGCAACCGCAATGGCTCCAGGACCTCGGGATGCTGATGCGCCAGCAGGCTCAGCGGCATGGCCTTGCGTGGCCCGACAAGCAGGCGGCCATGACTGTCCATATGCACGTGGCTGTCGCCACCCAGCCCGCAGGTGCGTACATCTACGGCCTCGACCATGGTGCGCCAGCCGCCGATGACGGCGCCCTCGGCGCGAATGACCGGGCGCCCGCCAGTGACTACCGCCACGTCCGTAGTGGTGCCGCCCATGTCGGCCACCGCAAATTCGGTCTGACCGCTCAGGAAGCCCGCGCCCACGACGCTGGCCGCCGGGCCCGACAGCACGGTCTCGACCGGATACTCGAGCGCTACCTGCGCGCGCATCAGCGTGCCATCCCCCTTCACGATCATGAGCGGCGCCGCAATCGATTCGCGCGCCAGCACGGACTCGAGCGCCTCGAGCAGATGGCGCAGATGCGGCGTCAGGCGGGCATTGAGGGCCGCGGTGAGCGCGCGCTTGGGCGCATCGAGCTGGGAACTGAGTTCGTGGCTACAGGTGACGGGCAGCCCCGAGAGCGCGCGAATGCGCTCGCGCACGCGGCGTTCGTGCTCCGGGTTGCGCACCGAGAACAAGGCGGCCACGGCAAAGGCCTCGACTGCGGGCGCCAGTTCCACCACCGCTGCATCGACTGCCGCCTCATCCAGCGGCTCGGCCTCCACACCGGTGGCATCGTGGCCGCCGCGCACCCGTACGATCCGGCCACCGCCGCCACGCTCCAAGCCTGAGCTCTGCACCATGCGCTCATCAAACCCCACCAACAGCGTGCAAATGGAGCTGAAGCGATTTTCGACCACGGCATTGGTCGCCAGGGTCGTCGACACGGACACGAGCGAAATCCGCCTCCGATCGGCGCCGGCGGGCAAGGCCTCGAGCAACGCGCACAGCGCGTTGCCCAGCCCCATGGACAGATCCCAGTGGGTGGTCAGCGCCTTGGCACTGGCAATAATGTGCCGCCCGGCATCCATCGCTACGGCATCCGTGTAGGTACCGCCGGTGTCGAAGCCGATCCAGATCTCCGTGGGGGGAATGGAGCTCATGGGCCCATGTTACCGGTCTTGAGGAACGTCCTACGTTGAGCCAAGCAGTCCCCCGACACCTGCCGGATCCCGGGTGCCGTACTGTGAGGGTATGCGACGCCTGATCCTGTTCATTACCGTGGCCGCAGCCGTGGCTTATATCGCTCACGCCGTCTGCCAGGGTCGCAGACGAGAAAAGGCCCACGAGGATGAGGCCGTGAGCACTTGGGAAAACGAGGGCGGTGCCCCGCTCAGCGACGTATAGCCGTGGAACCTTCACCCCAACAGCCGCACGATCCGGTGCCGCCGGGCCCCACGCCCAGACCGTCGCCCCGGCCCGATCCCGCTCCGCGCCCGTCCCCGACCAGCGATCCGACGCCACCCCCAATTGGCGACCCGCCGCCTGCTGCAGTTGTCGAGTAGGAATTGCGAGGATGTCAGGGGAGTCCGACGACAAGTGGCAACACTCTTCCGGAGTGTTCTGGGTGCACCTGCCGGAGTGGATATTGACGGGGCCCGGACCGAAACGAGGCCCGCGCGACGCCTCAGGCCCGGACCGCGCCGGGCCGTTTCCGGCCGGTTCGTGACTTGGCTTGGCGCCTCTGTCGCGGCTCGTCGGCTTGCGGAATTCGACTCAACGAAGCACTCAGCGCTGTGGCAAGGGCAGCGTCCCCACTCACCAGGTCCTCCCACCGCAACTCCTGGCCTTTGCGTTTGCCCTTGAGCGTCACTGCGATGCCTCCGGGCGACAGCGTGACGACGAAGGGACGTCCCTGAATGTTCACTTGGCGCTTGAGGGGTTTCGTCAGAGGAGTCATAAATTGCCTTGCCCGCTGCGCCCGCCACGTTTCATATCGCCCATTACTTTGCTCCGGGAAGTCGGAATTTGTCATGCAGTGTAGGTCGCCTCCGGAGAGCGCGCCGAGCATCTCTGACAGCCCAAAGTGCATCCGCTTTGTAGCATCCCCACACATAAGCATGCGCATTGATACCTCGCGTCGGTCACAATCTCCAGGAAGGGCTCATGTCTCAGTCCGAACTCTTATTCCCAGCAAAGTGCCCGCGCTGTCATTTGCCACGTGCCGCCACGGATTATCACGTTGGCTACCACAAGCCTAGGTATGAATCAGAATACTCCGCCGGCGCCGCCGTCCTCAGATCGCCTTCGTAACCTGCTGGTGGCCAGTGGGCTCTCGCCAGCGGAAGCGGCTCAGGCGCTCAGTGTTGACGAGAAAACGCTGCTTTACTGGTGCCAGCCAAACGGCAAGCTACTGCCACCGAACTGGGCAATTGAAATGATGAGTCGACTGGTCGCGATGAAGCGGAAAGCGAAACCCTAAAGTGCCGGGGAAGTTGGTTACATCAAGCTGGAGGCCCGCCGCCTGCACGCGGAGAACTTATCGGCGCGTTTTTCAGCTCCTGCGCTGATTTCGCCAAGGCGGCGCACGTCAGCGAGGGGGTCCTGAGGCTAGGGTCGGAATCGAACCGGCGTACACGGCTTTGCAGGCCGCTGCATGACCACTCTGCCACCTAGCCAGTGTGATGGCGCCACTGCCGGGCCTACCTTCTATGTGCAAGCTCCGCATGTAAATAAGCCCTTAGGGCCGTCGTGGCCATAAGGGCTACTCAAAATTCTGGAGCGGGAAACGAGGCTCGAACTCGCGACCTCAACCTTGGCAAGGTTGCGCTCTACCAACTGAGCTATTCCCGCGCCGCAAGGGACAGAATCTTAAGTCCCGGACAGCGTAAGTCAAGGCAAGACCGAGACTTTTTCGCCCTAGGGATGGCAAGATTCTCATTCATCAACCGGAAAATCAGCATGTCTGACGCGGATTTTCCAGTCGCTCTGCTCGTATGATTGCCACCCTAATTATGAGCAGTTCGTTGCGATCTCTGCTGCCGCTTTTTTCCCGCGAGCGCGCCGCCGGGCGTTCCCTGGTACTGGCGACCGTCGTGGGGACCGCAGGACCCACCTATACCAAGACCGGAGCCATGATGCTGATCGCCGCCAGTGGCGAGTATGCCGGGCTCCTATCTGGCGGCTGCCTCGAAGGCGACCTGGCCGAACACGGCAGGCAGGTGCTGACAGGTGGCCAGCCTCATCTGGTGCGCTATGACATGCGTGGCCCGGACGATCTGTTGTTCGGACTGGGTTCCGGCTGTGAAGGCAGCATGGAAATTCTGCTGCAGCGTCTTGATCCTGCCGATGACTGGCAACCCATGACACGCCTGGTGAGCGCCTGGCAGGCACGTCGCAGCGAGGAATTGGTGCTGGTGGTTAGATCGCAGGATCCCGCGCTGCAGCCCGGCAGCGGCGTCTTCATCCAGGATGGTCTCACCTTTGGCTCGAGGGCCACGGCAGTGTTGCGCTCTGCGTCAGCAGCGACACCCGGTATCGATCTACTTCGGATTTCGATCGAGCCTCCTGCCCGCATACTATTGCTCGGCGCCGGTGCGGACGCCGTGCCGGTGGCACAGATGGCCTCGTTCCTCGGCTGGGACCTGACCGTCATCGATCACCGGCCGCACCATGCGCGTGCGGAGCGATTCCCCACGGCCCAGTTACTGCTCGACGGCGGGCCGACAGCACTGAGTGAATTGCTGGCCAATTCGCAGAGATCAGCGTCGATTGCCGCCGCCATCGTGATGAGTCACCACTTCCTCTCGGACCGCGCCTACCTGACCATATTGGCAGGCACGACCATTCCGTACGTCGGGCTGCTCGGCCCCGCAGCACGGCGGGAACGTCTGCTCTCACAGATCGGACCGCCGGCAGCGCGCCTGCGCAACCGCCTGAGTTCCCCTATCGGGCTCGACCTGGGTGCGGACAGTCCCGAAGCCATCGCGCTCGCCATCGCGGCAGAGCTGCAAGGTCGGCTGCGCGGACGGCAGCGAATCGAACCGCTGAGTGTGAAGAGCGAGGAGCATTGCCGTCTGCCATGCTCGCTGCCCGATTCCGTGGACTCGTGAGCAGCCGCAGACCATCTGCATTGCATGCCCTGGTCCTGGCCGCCGGAGCTTCCAGGCGCTTTGGTTCGCCCAAGCAGCTGGTGCGCGTGGCTGGCCAGTCGCTGCTGCAACGCGCGCTGGCACATGCCACCGAACTGCTCGGCGCCGGCGTAACTGTCGTCCTGGGTGCACACGCGGCAGAGATTGCTGAGACACTGCCCCCGGGCAACGCCGGCACGCTCATCAACCGGAACTGGCAGGAAGGCATTGGCAGCTCGATCCGCCTAGGGGTACAGCGCCTGCCTGGGGCGTGCGATGGCGTGTTGCTGATGCTGGCCGATCAACCACTGGTAGGCGGCGAAGTACTGCGGCGGTTGATCACGGCGTGGCGCCGTCAGCCCAGGCAGATCATTGCTTCGCACTACGGCAGCACCACCGGAGTGCCGGCGATATTTCCCCGATGGTGCTTCGCCGACCTTAGTGGGTTACGCGGTGACCAAGGCGCCAGGATCGTGATTCGCCGCTATGCGGACCACGTCGTCCGTCTGGCGCATCCGGAGGCTGCGGTGGATATCGATTATCCGGAAGATCTGCTTAACATTAACTCTGCCGCGGAATAGCAGACTTAGAGCCATCGTTCTATAGTTGATTACTCTGGCAGCTTTAGGAGGACGTCCCGCCACTGCCCTGCGCACCGAGTGAGCCAACGCCACTGCCCTGCGCACCGAGTGA
>JBAUYT010000220.1:0-4726 GCA_049584935.1 Steroidobacteraceae bacterium | reverse complement strand
GCAGCGACCTGATCGGCAACGGGCGCCAGCAGCTGCTGCCGGCCTACCAGCCCCCTGGAACCGGCGAGCAGGCCGAGGGACGGCGCGCGCCGTTTCGCACGCAGCATACCGGCTTGCCGCGCACGCCCCGGGTGGCGGCGGCTCGTGGTCCCCATGGCGGAGGAACCCGGCGGACCGGTGCGCGAACCCCGGCTGCCGCGGCCCAGACGGCACGCGTCAGGTCTGCGCCGCGCGCGAAGTCGGCACGGCCCGGTCGGTCGCGCCGACCGCCGCGCTGATGCATATGCAGTCGTCCGCACGCCGGTTCTGTATGCTGGCGGCAGTGCTGCTGGCGCTGGCCACCGGCATCGGTGCGCTGGGCGCACACGCGCTCAAGGGCCGCCTGACCGCGGATCGTTACGAGGTGCTGCAGACCGCCGTGCATTATCAGTTCTTCCACGCGCTCGGGCTGCTGGGGGTTGGCTTGTTGATCGATCGCATGCCGGCCCGCGGGCTCTGGGCCGCCGGTTGGCTGCTGTGCGCCGGCGTGATCCTGTTCAGCGGCAGCCTGTACGCGCTGCTCGCGGGTGCGCCACGCCTGATCGGCGTGCTGACGCCGATCGGCGGCGTCGCCCTCATCGCCGGCTGGTGCATCTGCGCACTGGCGCTGCTGCGGGAGCGTGCGCACTAGCGGCGCCTCGAGTCGATGGAGACGTCGAAAACTGCGGAGGACATCCGCGAACTCTGGCGGCGCTGGCTGATTCCCGGGATCACGCTGGTGATCTTCGTGCTGGTTGGATTCGGGCTGCGCCACGAGCTGGCGCAGTTCCGATTCTCCAATGTGCTCGTGAGCCTCAAATCGATCTCGCGCACGGCACTCTTGCTGGCGGTGGCGTGCACCGCCACCAGCTACGTGCTGCTCGGGTTCTACGATGTGCTGGCGCTGCGCTATCTCAACAAGATCGTGCCTTACAGCCGCACGCTGTTCACCTCCTTTATTGCCTATGCGCTTGGCCACAACTTCGGGGTGGCGGCCTTCACTGGCGCGGCGGTGCGCTACCGCCTGTATTCCTCGGTGGGCCTGAGCGCCGCCGATGTGGCGGCGGTATCGGCGTTTTGCGGCGTGACCACCGGCATCGGCCTGGGCGTGCTGGCAGGGGCCTCTTTCATCGCCGACCCGCACGCCGGCCAGCATGCCATTCACATGAACCACAACATCGTGCTGTGCCTCGGCATCGTGCTGCTGGCCCTGGTAGCGCTGTACGGCGTGTGGTCGGTGATGGGCCCGGAGGCCATCGAGGTGCGCGGCTGGCGCTTGCGGGCGCCGACACCCAGAGTGGCATTGCCACAGATCTTGCTGGCCATCGTGGACCTGGGCGTATCCGCCGTGGTGCTCTGGGTGCTGCTGCCGCCGGGCAGCAATGTCAGCCTGCTGATGTTCGCCGGCGCCTATGCAACCGCCATGACCGCTGCCGTGGTCAGTCATGTGCCAGGAGGACTCGGCGTGTTCGAGTCGCTGATGGTGCTGGCGCTGCCGAGCGTACCCGCCGATCAGCTGCTGGGCTCGCTGCTGGCGTGGCGCGCCGTCTACCTGCTGCTGCCGCTGCTGGTGGCGACCGTGTTGTTCGCGGGCGAGGAGTTGCGCGTGCAGCGATCGACTTTTGCGCGCATCGAGAAGCTGGCCGCGGCGTACATATCGCCCATCATCCCGCAGGTCAGTGGCGCGCTGGTGCTTACGGCGGGCTTTTCGCTGCTGGTCACGGGTGCGACACCCTCGATCGATCGGCGCCTGACGCTGCTGCAGGACGTGCTGCCGCTGGTGGTGCTCGAGGCCTCGCACCTGGCTTCGAGCGTGATCGGCTTGGCGCTGCTGATCCTGTCGCGGGCGCTGTTCCGCCGCGTGCATGCGGCCTACCAGATGACCATCTGGCTGCTGGCCGCCGGTATGCTCGCGGCGCTGTTGCGCGGCCTCGAGGTCGAACAGATGTCCATCCTGGGACTGGTCCTGCTGGTGACGTGGCTTGGACGGCGCGCCTTCTATCGTCCGGCCGCCATCATGGCGCAGCGCTTCACGCCGGTCTGGATCGTGAGCCTCGCCATCATGATCTCGACTGCGGTCTGGATCGGCTTCTTCGCCTACCGCCACGTCGACTATTCGCACTCGCTCTGGTGGACGTTCGCATTCGAGGCCGATGCGCCGCGCATGCTGCGCGCCTCGCTGCTGGTGGTGCTGCTGGCGACGGCCTTCCTAGCGGCCAACCTGCTGCGTCCGGCACGGCCCGAACCTGGCGTGGCCTCGGACGACGACTTGGCACGGGCCCACGCCCTGATCGGCGGCTGCTCGCAGGCCCTCGCCAACGCCGCGCTCAGCGGCGACAAACGGCTGCTGTTCAGTGCCGCCGGCGATGCCTTCCTGATGTACCAGATCAACGGCCGCAGCTGGGTGGCGCTCGGCGACCCGGTCGGCAAGCCCGAGTCGCAGGAGGAGCTGGTGTGGCGCTTTCGCGAGCTGTCCGACCTGCACGGCGGCTGGGCGGTGTTTTACCAGGTGAATGCCGAGCATCTGCCGCTGTACATCGACGCAGGGCTGACGGTCATGAAGCTGGGCGAGGAAGCGCGCGTACGGCTGACCGACTTCTCGCTCGAAGGCAGTGCGCGCGCCGAGCTGCGCACGCAGCGACGGCGCGCAGAGAAGGACGGCGCCAGCTTCCGGGTGCTCAACCCGGCGGAAGTACCGGCGATGCTGCCGAAACTGCGCGCGATCTCGGATGCCTGGCTCGAGGACAAGGCCGCCGCCGAAAAAAGCTTTTCGGTCGGGGCTTTCGAGGAGGACTACATCAGCCACTTTCCGGTGGCCGTGGTGATCTGCGCCAATGAACCGGTGGCGTTCGCAAGTCTCTGGGTCTCGGGAGACAACGCTGAAATCGCGGTCGACCTGATGCGCTTCGGCGCCGATGCGCCGCGCGGCGCGATGGATTTCCTGTTTGTCGAACTGATGCTCTGGGGCCGCAGCCAGGGCCACCAGTGGCTCAACCTCGGCATGGCGCCACTCGCCGGGCTGGAACGGCATCCGCTGGCACCGGCCTGGCATCGGGTTGGCAACTTCGTGTTCCGCTACGGTGAGCATTTCTATAACTTCGACGGGCTGCGGCGTTACAAAGCCAAGTTCAATCCGCTGTGGGAATCGAAATACCTGGCATCCCCGGGCGGACTGGCTCTGCCGCGCATCCTGCTCGACATCTCGGTACTGATTTCCGGCGGGGTCAAGGAGCTGTTTGCCAAGTGATGCGGCCGTGAGCGCGCAGCAGCTGCGGGCCCATCCGGTGGCAGCAGCGCTGTGCGCCGCGCTCAGTGAGCACCGCGACGCGGTGCTGATCGCGCCCACCGGAACCGGCAAGAGCACGGTGGCACCGCTGGCGCTGCTCGGCGAGCCCTGGCGCCGGGACGGCAGGATCCTGATGCTGGAACCACGACGCGTGGCAGCGCGCGCGGTCGCCGCACGCATGGCCACGACGCTCGGCGAGAGCGTCGGTGAGACGATCGGTTATCGCATGCGCCTCGATACGCGCGTCGGCCGCGCCACCCGCATCGAGGTGGTCACCGAAGGCGTGCTGACGCGCATGCTGCAGGAGGATCCGGCGCTCGACGGGGTCGCCTGCGTGATCTTCGACGAATTCCACGAACGCAGCCTGCAGGCGGACCTGGGCCTGGCGCTGAGCCTGGATGCGCGCCGCCAGCTCGGTGCCTCGTTCCGGCTGGTGATGATGTCGGCCACGCTCGAGAGCGAGCGCGTGGTGCAACTGCTCGGCGATGCGGCGCGCGTCGAGGTGCAGGGGCGTGCCTTCGACGTCGAGGTGGAATATCTCGGCCGTGAGGCTCCGCTGCTGCCCGGCGGCGGCTTGGACGGCGCCGCCGACGCCCGCCGGCTGGTTGAGACGACGGCGCGTGCCGTGCAGCGCGCACTCGAACAGACGCGCGGCGACGTGCTGGTGTTTCTGCCGGGCGCGGGCGAGATTGCGCGCACCGACGCCGCCCTGTCGCAGCTCGCACCTGGGCGCGGCGTGCGCGTGCTGATGCTGCACGGGCAGATGCAGGGTGCGACGCAGGATGCGGTGCTGGCGCCGGCCGCGCCGGGTGAGCGCAGGGTCGTGCTGGCCACCAACATCGCCGAGACCAGCCTGACGATTCCCGGCATTACCGCGGTGGTCGACTGCGGGCTGGCGCGCCGCTCGATTTTCGATCCGGTCACAGGCATGAGCCGGCTCGATCTGGGGCGCATCTCGCGGGCCGCGAGTGAGCAGCGCCGCGGGCGTGCAGGCCGCGTGGCACCCGGCGTCTGCTACCGGCTCTGGAGCCAGGGCACGCAGCTGTCGCTGGCGGCGGCCACGACGCCGGAAATTCTCGAGGCCGATCTGGCGCCGCTGGCACTGGAGCTGGCGCGTTGGGGGATCGTCGACGCCAGCCGCTTCGACTGGCTGGATGCGCCGCCTGCGCCGGTACTGGAGCAGGCGCGCACGTTGCTGTTGCAGCTCGGCGCCTTGACACCACAACTCGGGCTGACGCCGCTCGGACAGGCCATGGCGCGCCTGCCGGTGCATCCGCGCCTGGGCGCCATGCTGCTGGCGGCGCACAGTTCAGGCCCGCGGCCGCTGTCGCTCGCGGCCCGGCTGGCGGCGCTGCTGTCCGAACGCGACCTGCTGCGCAGCGGCGCGCGCGTCGAGGATCCGGATCTGCGCACGCGCGTCGA
>JBAUYT010000219.1:0-1659 GCA_049584935.1 Steroidobacteraceae bacterium | reverse complement strand
AGCCAGAACCGGCGACGCCACCCGGAATCGCTGCCGTCAAAGGTGAACACCACTGCGCGCCGAGCAACGCGCTGCATCTCCACCAGACCCGCGATCGGGTCCGGCCAGTGGTGGACCGTGGAGAAGGCCATCGCCGCGTCGAAGGACTGGTTCTCGAACGGAAGGCGCTCCGCTACGGCCGCTACGCACGGTGCCGCACCTGCGGGCCGCTGGGCACGCATCAGTGCCGACGGATCCACGGCGACTACATGACGGCCGGGAGGTTCGTAGGAGCCAGTACCAGCCCCGACGTTCACTACGGTTCCCGCATCACCGAGCGCGGCCCAGATCCTGCTGGCGATCCGCGGTTCGGTGCACCGTGTCACCGTGTAGGTGGCTCCGATGCTGTCATACAACTGCTCGTTGGACATGTCACCGCCCTCTCTGCTCTCACCAACACCACCACCGCACACCCTGCTCGGCGCCGCCCCGGACAGTGGGTTTGCGTCCATTTGACCACGCTGAGCGACTGATGTTCCCGCGGTCGATCAATGATCGCCGCCTTGATCCGAAGCGTGCTACCAAGGGCCGGTGGAATCGGCGAGCACCATCAGAACGGAGCGGTTGGAGATCCAGCCCGTGCTCGAATCAGACAGACGACCATTTGTCGATCTGTTCATGGACTCGGATTTCATGGTGTATTCGGTGACTGGCGCACTCGACCGCCAGGCGGCGAACACCCGCTTCGATCACATGATGGCCTTCTCGCGCGAGGTTGCCTTCGGCAAGCAGGCGATCATCGAGACCTCGACCGGATCTCTGGTTGGGTATGTGGGCGCGGACGAGTTCGAGTTCGGTGGTGAGAGCCGGCTCGAGTTCGGCTACAGACTTGTTCGGGCATCACGTGGTCTTGGATACGCCACCGAAGCCGCCAGTGCAATGTTGGAGGTAGCTCGTCGTGGGTGGCAAGGCGAGCTTCTTGCCCTCATCGATCCCGACAACGGGGCATCTCGAAACGTCCTGGTAAAGACGGGGTTCGAGTTTGTCGAACCCATCATGATCAATGGTGACCGCGTCGAGCTCTACCGCTGTTCGATCTGAGCGGTGGCGGTGACAGCCACGGGACCCATGCTGCTCACCCGGATCGCCGTCGGGTCATGGCATCCTGGCCGCATGGCAGCGAAGGAGATTCGATTTCGATGGCGGTCCAGCGGTTCGAGTCCCACGGCTCGGAGGATTCTGAACACCCTGCCGGCCTGGTTCGGAATACCGAGTTCGGTGGACCAGTACGTGATGATCGCGGATCGGTCGCCCACCGTGATCGCCTCCTTGGATGACGATGTCGGATTCCTCACGACCGTGAAGCACAGCCCGCAGGCCGCGGAGATCTACGTGATGGCTCTCGTTCCCGAGTACCACCGGCACGGTATTGGGAGACGGATGCTGGCCTTCGCCGAGCGCGAATTGGCCGAGCAGGGCGTGGAGTACCTGCAGGTCAAGACGCTCAGCCCAACCAAGCCGGACGAAGGATACGCAAAGACACGAGCCTTCTATTCCGCCAACGGCTTTCGAGCCCTCGAGGAGTTCCCGACCCTCTGGGATGCCGACAATCCGGCGTTGCAGATGGTGAAGCGGCTCTAGTCCAGGCCGCAGATCGCGGGCCGGGCAGCCCTTTCGGGC
>JBAUYT010000218.1:0-2138 GCA_049584935.1 Steroidobacteraceae bacterium | reverse complement strand
GTCGATAGCTTCCGGTATCAGGCAAATATGCTCCTTCCGTACCGCAAGCCATTCACCGTATGCGCCATCCTCCGAAACGCCGTATGGCCCCGTGAACATCACACGTGAACCGACCGGAAAGTCCGATCCACCTCCTTCCTCGACCACGCCCACCCCTTCGCCACCTAATACCAGCGGCGCCTTCGCGCGGGGGTATTGGCCTGAGAGAATGGTATGGTCCAGGGGCGTGACGCCGGCGGCGGTGATCCGCAACAGTACCTTTCCGTCCGTGCCTGCTGGCTTAGCAGCCCGTGGTGAAAGTCAGTGAACGACGGATCGCCAGAATCGATTGGTAATACTACAATGTGTTGCATGGCGATGGGAACCCGACAGAGTGAGCAAGCATCGTTGTGGGTGGCGAGCGCGGAGCTGCCAAAATCCCCGGGGCATCCCTTCTACACGCGGCTGAATGCACTGCTCGACGCCGCCGACTTCGATCGGTTTGTCGAAGAGCAATGCGCCAAGTTTTACGCGCCAGTGATGGGACGGCCAAGCCTGGCGCCCGGTCGGTACTTCCGGTTGCTGCTGGTTGGCTACTTTGAAGGGATCGACTCGGAACGCGGGATGGCCTGGCGCGCGAGCGACTCGTTGGCGGTACGCGCTTTTCTGCGGCTGCCGGTGGACGAGCCGCCGCCGGATCATACGACGATTTCCCGAACGCGGCGCGTCATCGACCTCGAGCGCCACCGCGCCGTCTTCACGTGGGTGCAGCAGCGGCTGGTGGCGGCAGGATTGCTCAAGGGCAAGACCATCGCCGTTGACGCCACCACGCTCGAGGCGAACGCGGCCATGCGCAGCATCGTGCGCCGCGACACCGGGGAGAGTTATCAGGAGTTCTTGACCGGTCTCGCGCAGGCGTCGGGGATCGCGACGCCCACGCGCGAGGACTTGGCGCGCCTGGACCGCAAGCGCAAGAAGAAAACCTCGAACGAAGATTGGAAATATTCGTGGGATCCCGATGCGAAGATCGCGAAGATGAAAGATGGGCGGACGCACCTGGCCCACAAAGCTGAGCATGCGGTGGACCTGGAGACCGGAGCCCTGATCGCCGTCACCCTGCAGGACGCCGACCAGGGCGATACCACGACGATCATCGAAACGGCCATCGCCGCGGCGGAGCAGATCGAAGATGCGCAAGCCGACGTGACTGAGCCGCAGACGCTCGACGAGATCATCGCGGACAAGGGCTATCACAGCAATCAGACGATGATCGACCTGGCGGCCGTAGGTCTGCGGTCTTACGTAGCGGAGCCAGACCGTGGTCGCCGCCATTGGTCGCAGGAGCCCACGGCCCAGATCCCTGTGTATGCCAATCGGCGGCGGATTCGTGGCGCGCGCGGCCGGCGCCTGATGCGTCAAAGGGGCGAGCGGATCGAACGCTCCTTCGCGCATCTCTATGACACCGGTGGGATGCGTCGCACGCATCTGCGCGGCCATACCAATATCCTCAAGCGCCTGCTGATTCATGCGGGGGGCTTCAATCTCGGACTTGTCATGCGCCACCTGATCGGCAGCGGCACGCCGCGCGGGCTGCAGGATCGCTCGGCAACCGTCATAGCTGCGTTTCTGTTGCTCTTGGGCGCTCCCCGACGCTGGCTGGTCGCGATTTCCGCATGGCACCCACTCATGGCGGCGGTGCGCTGGTTTCCGTCACCGATCACCACCACCGGAACTCCTCAGCCGCGACCACTTACACCACGGGCTGCTAGCCCCCAAGAAAGAAATTACAGCGACTGATGCCACTGACCCGCCATTATAGAGATGCAGATCGATCGGTAGAGTTCGCAAATAATTGTACAGCGCGATTCCATCTCCAACGGTTCCACCGGCAGAATGGAAAAGCACATGGACACTTTTAACTCCATTACCTATCGCCAGAGCCATGCTTTGAAACACACGCTGGACCATCGCTTGATCGACCGACCCCGTCAGCGTGGCGTAAAGAGTCGTTGAGGATTGTGGAGCTGTCGGTGCACTAGACATACATAACACCACCTTGCCTTTGGGATTTTCGGATTCAATTTTGACTGGCATACTGGTCGCATGATGCAGAAGCTTTGCACTTTTGACGCTTCAGCATCCTCCTACAGCCGCCTCGA
>JBAUYT010000217.1:0-3452 GCA_049584935.1 Steroidobacteraceae bacterium | reverse complement strand
AGATTGAGGTAGCTAAACGATTCTCCTGTGGAGCGTCGGCGGGCTCCCAGGATGCATTGAGCTGCAATGCTGCTTGCTGCCGGATTGCCTCGTATATCGCATTCCGAAGGCCGCTGTGCCGTACGAGTAGTCCGTAACCATCAACTCGTTGGCGCCGGGTCCGCGGTCAACGGTCTTTCTGTATTTCGACCTGTCGCGATTCTTGGCAACAGATTCGCGGAGCCACGTGTTGGTTTTCTTCACCGGGTGCCGCCAGGGTACGGCTGAGGGTACCAGTGAGGCGGTGCTTGTACACTCCGATGCATTCCCGTCTGTTCCTAGGTGACGAGTTTTGACGTGAGGCTAATCATGATCGTCTCCCTAATGTTTGGGTTGAGTGATCTTCATTTGGCGGCTCTGCATCAGCGCAGCCGTGTGCAACATGAGGAACAACGGCACGAGGAATGCCGGAATCAGCAGCAGCGGGAGCGTCGACATCGGGGCGGTGCTGATCTCTCCCGGGGCTCCCGTGGCTAATGTGGCACTGAGGGTTCCGATGCTGACAGCTACGATGAGGTCGAGTATGCCAAGCACATTCCAACGGATGAATGCAGCGCTGGCGGCGAAGTCGGGCTGACGCACCAGGGCAAGGATCATCCATGGGGCGGTGAAACCGATGGCCATGTCTCCGAGGCCTGCCGGCAGGGCGAACACGGCGGGCAGCACCTTGTACGCATACAGGGAGAGGAAGCCCAGACCCGCCCACCGCCACGCCTGAATACCCGCGATGACGCGCAGGTCGAGCGACAGAACGAAGTCACGGAATGATTGCGAGAGCCGCAGCCACGCAAAGAACAGCACCAGGGGCGCTCCAACGCCTATCGCAATGGCGAACGGCGGAGTCCCCGGACTACCGACGAAAACGCCGGCGGCGCCGAGTGACACGACAAGCGCGAGCCAGACGGTCAGGACGAGGGTGACGCTCGAGGGGATGGCACTAAGCCCGGCGGCCTGACGCGCGGCCGGGCGGGGAAGGACAGTGGTTGTCATGATGCTCTCCTTGTAGTAACTTGCATTGTGCAAGTGTGTCGGAACGTAGCATACATACTTGCACTCTGCAAGTATCTGGGCGCGCTTTGAGGCCAAGGAGAACCGGACAATGAGTAGCGCGAAGTCCTTCACACGCTCCGCCTGCGCGGTCGCCAATTCGCTCGACATCGTTGGCGACAAGTGGACGCTGCTCGTGGTGCGCGACTTGCTACATGGAAAGCGCACCTACGGCGAGCTCGCGAATTCGCCGGAGCGCATTCCGACCAACATTCTGGCGGATCGTCTCAAGCGCCTAGAGGGTGCCGGCATCGTCGCCAGCACGCCATATCAGGAACGTCCGGTGCGGTACGCTTACGCGCTTACGCCAAAGGGCAGGGCTCTCGGCGACGTGCTGCTCGCGTTCGTGCGTTGGGGAAAACAGCACATACCAGGTACGGTGGCACTGAACCAGGGTCCAGCGAGCGCCGGGCCAGCAGTGTCGGCGGGGAGCACGCGCGCGCGCGCAAGGCGCGGCGGGTGAATTCGATCGCGGAATTGGGATCCGCGACCAAAGTCGTCGCGATTGGACTTTTCGCCCTGGCGTTGTGGCGCAACGGGGCTATCGATACAAGAAGCTGCGGTCGAGTTGGGTGTGCCAGAAACGACTGTGTGCGCATGGCGTAATGAGATCGGCGAGCGAGCGCCCCGCCAGCTGCAGGAGCACATCCATGTGCAGCTACTCCTCCCCTAAGTGAAGGGGGCGACACTCCGCGCTCAGAACACTTCCCTAGACGCCTGATGGGGGGAGCAGCTTTGCAGGGGTGACGATTTACGCGGAGTGTCGCCATAGGCAGCGACGCTAAAGCGCGAGTGTGTCCGTAGTGTTGCAATGATCCCCTGCGCAAGGCAGCCAAGACAGAAGTCATCGAAGTGACCAGCACGCCCGACCCGATCGCTGCAAGCCATACGATCAGCGGCAGCGAATCTCCCGCCTGCAGCGTACGTCGGTTCCGATCGGTCTGAATGCGAGATGACCTCGAGCGCGGCACCGTCGATTGCGCGCCAAAATACTGCATGGGGTGCAAGGGGGCGGCCGGTGGCCGCCTGGCCGCAGTGCTTACTCGCTGGCAGGGCGCTCAGACCTGACAGGGTCGCGGCCGGCCAACCGGGGATCGGTCGCGACGGCGTGCCACTCGCAAAAGCAATCCGGGTGCATCGCTGCCACGCGCCTCCCGTGCTTCACGCGGAGACTCGCATCGCCTGGATCGATGAACTTGTCGCAACAAGCCCAGATGTCTCCGTCGCCGCTTGCGTTATACACAAAGGCTCTCGGATTGCGCGGCAGGCTGGAACTCCGAATGCGGGCGCTGATCTCGAGTCTCTCTGGCGAGAGACCACGGTCGGGATCGCTCGCGTGTCTCTCAGGCGCCTCTCGGCTCGCGCCGGTAATTGGCCGTGTACGCTTCGAAAAGCGCCGCTGTCCGTTTGCCATGGCCGATGGTACACGCGACGTTGCCGAGCCTGTGTAGGAGGGTCCCTGTTTCACTCCGTGCCAGCTCCCCGATCTTGGCGGTAATCGGCCGGCGTGATCTCAAATTGATGCTCGACACCCTAGATCTGTGCGAGTGCACCAGCGAACATAGCGGCATCGCTGTTGCTCTCCGACTTCCAGGATGAAGTCGTTCGCCGTGCCTCGAGACCTGAAAGGTCCACCTGCGGTGCCGGTCCGCCAAGACCTACGCCAACGCCGCCGAGAAGCGTTGGGCTCTCCGGCTAAGGGTGCGGGCGCTTTGTCGAATCCGATCGCGCGCCTTCCGGTTCAATCACGCCGTAGGCGCTGCGAGGTTCCCGCACGCGACGGTCAATCCGGCGTTGGCGAGCGAAGCTTGCACGCTCACAAAGTAGCTGCCCGAGGCGGGCGTATTGATGGCCACAATGGCCTTGGACTGACCCGTACCATCGGCACTTACCTGCAGCGGCGGGTAGTCCTGCGGATCGCCGAATACCCCCTCATCCTGACCGCACTGACCGAGATGGATAGCCCACGGGTGCTTGCCCCCGGGCGCCGTGTTGCCAAGCGTCAGCGCGACCTGGGTTGTCGCGCGCTTCACGCCAGGCGCCATCGACGCCGAGCCGTTCATCTGTACCACTCCGGCCAAATCCTGAGGGCTGGCAATGTTGGCGTGCCAGCTGCTGTTGAGATTGACGTCACGTGCACTCTCCTCCACAGCCGGCTTCATCGCGCTGCATGCTCCGAGCGTTAGCGCTGCCACTGCAAGCGTAAGGGGCATATAGTTTCCGCGCTGCGCGCGGACGGTAAGTATCGTTAGTTTCTTCATGCTGAGCGCTCCAGGTACCTAGGTGTGAACGCCGATCGGGCGTCCAATCCGACCACGTTAGCTCACCACGGGACAGCCGTCCGTTCGCTAACAGACAAAGTATTG
>JBAUYT010000216.1:0-3539 GCA_049584935.1 Steroidobacteraceae bacterium | reverse complement strand
GCGCCATTGCGTCGGCGCGGGGTTGAGGCATGCGAGCGGCCTTGCGGCGAGCGTCCCGGCCCCCCAAGTCCAACTTGCAAAATTAACGAATCGTCCATTCGATAATCAGGAACGAAATCAACCATTCGGAGCAACTCTTGCTTAGCCGACAGCACCAACCGTATTCTCGCGGCGATGATCGCGAGCGGATCACCAGAGCACGCCAAGCCGCCGAAGCCCTGTTCACCTCGAAACCACCCCGTCAGCACGCGCAGCCGTCGCCCGCCGATCCATTGGCGCGCAAACCGCGCGTGCTGCGGATAATCCCGCCGCCTGCACCAGCCCGGCACGATGAGCCTGAAAGTCCGGCCGCACCCGCGCCGCTGACCGTCGAGATTCCACGCTCGCAAGTTGTCCGCATCCGGACTTGGGTAAGGTACGGCATGAAGGTTGCCCAAGTGGCGCAGGTCTACGGGGTTCCCGTCAGCGAGATCGAGCGCATTCTCGGTAAAGCCTGACGGCGCGTTCGCGCCCCACGGTGCCGACCTGACAATGCGAAGCCTTTGGAGAATTGTTAGGTTTCTGTGGCGTCATAGGGGCGATCTCGATCTCGCGATATCCCATTCACCAGCTTTAGTTGGGCTGGTTGTGAGCGGCGGGATAATCGCTGCAATCGTGGGTGCGATTAACACCCTCCCCACATATCTATGGATACCGCTGGGATTACTTTCGATCATATTTTTAGAACTCATCATACTCTTGGCCCTCAACGTTAAACGGGTGATTACACAACTACTTAGGGACTCGCCGCTAGTGATCATTTTCGACCACGGAAATCCGCATAGGAAATTTTGGTCAATAGAACCTCTCCGTGATGAGGCGGGAAAGCAGATGCAAGGCTCATATTGGGAGTATAGGGCGATTGTTAGGAACTCATCGGCTTCGACAGTTCGTAATGTCAGGGTCTTGGTCGAGGCCACGAGGCCTCTTCCTACACGACCGCAGCAATCTGTATTTGATATTGATAGAAAACTGGTGCGTGAGTTAGCCCCTGAAGAGGAAGCGCTGGTAGTTATAAGGGCATGGTACAATCCTCCAATCGTCGTGGGAATGGTCTGCGGAGATGATGTGTATGGGCCAATCAAAATGATCGCGTATGGCGATGATATTAAACCGAGAACTAAACTGTTTCATTTCAATCCCGAGCGAGCCCTATGATTTGGGAATTCAGTCAGCTAGAGGAGCGCGAAGCGGCGGCGGCCCCTTGATAATTTAAGGAACCTCCGCACCGCCGTGAGCCGAATGTCGCCGGCATTTTCCATAGGTACTTCGATGGCGGCGATTTTCCAGAACGGCGGTTATGTGACTTTGACGGCGCCGCCCCAAGAGGACGCGCACGGAATACAACATCTAGACCCGGCCGCGCTCGCGCGGCAGCGCGGAGCGAAGGAACCCCGGGGCTATGTCTCAACAGACGATCTGCTTCACCGCATCGCACTTGCAGGCAATCGCCGATGCGCTCGGCGACACGTCTGCGGGCCTTACCGGCTCGGAGATCGGCCATCTCTTGGCCGTGTGCAAAATTGCTGACACCGACCCGACCATGACCAAGAGACACCGGCTCTATAACCCCTTTGCTCACGACCAGAATACCCGGCAGCACCGCAGGCACATTTTGGCGTTTATCCGCCATTCGACGAAACCGGAGCGATTCGCCCGCGAGCCGGAGCGTTTCGAGCCGATGCGGATGATGCTCAATCGGGCGCTGGCCTTCGCTGGGTTGTCTGTAGACGCGACCGGAGCGCTTGAGTCCGTGGAGCAGGCTCGCACGCTATCGGAAGCGGAGCGCCGCGCCGAAGAATTACGGGCCGACCTCGCCACGCGCGGCGTCCATCCCGACGTGCTGCGCTTCTGCCGCTCGGAACTGCTTGCGGACAATTATTTTCATGCCGTGCTGGAGGCCGTCAAAAGCGTGGCTGACAAACTCCGCACTCGAACCGGCCTGACCGATGACGGCAACACCCTTATCGACCGCGCTCTGAGCGGCGACTTGCCGATGCTGGCTATCAACCCCCTTCGTACCGAAAGCGAAAGAAGTGAGCAGAGAGGCTTTGCAAATCTGGTGCGTGGGACTTTCGGCATGTTCCGCAACATCACGGCGCACGAGGCGCGCATCCACTGGGCGATGTCGAAGAGCGACGCGGAGGACTTACTTTCACTTGTCTCTCTCATACATCGCCGCCTTGATGGGGCTACGATGCCGCCACGAGCCTAAACCGCGCTAATAGGGCAGAATTCCCCATTGCTGATTTTCCATAAGCGCACCTTCTCCGGCTCCCCATGAACGGCTACGCCCTTTTCGCTGCAATCGTGCAGTCACTTGTTTCGCTCGCATGGCCTGCCGCGCGCTTGTGGCTATCGTGTGGCTATTCCGCCGCCGTCTTGAAGACCTCCTGCCAATGCTTCGCGCGAAATACAAGGACTTTGCAATATCATTTCGTCTAGAGCAGGCCGAGAAGGAAGTTGCGGCGTTGCCTCCGGCACCAACCCCTGCCGAGGCGGGTTCGGAACCGACCCCCGAGGAAAGAGGCCGATTTGAACAAATCGCCGAAGTCTCCCCGCGTGCTGCCATACTGGAACTACGGAGGGAATTGGAAGAATTTCTGAAGGGCGTAGCGAGTGAATACAATCTCGATGCGCGGCCCATGTCCATAGCATCCATTACACGGATGTTGCGCAGCCGCAACCTGATCGATTCTCACACCTCTGCCCTTCTCGATGACTTGCGTGCGATAGGAAATGCAGCTGCCCACGCAGGCAACGAGACTCAATTCTCAAAAGAGGACGCGCAGCGCTTCAGACTTCTTGCGGAAGAACTCTTTCGGCGGTTTGCAACGATCAAGAACACGTTAATCGCTGACCCCAACGCAACCTCTCTATAGGGACTAGCAGTGCACCTTCTCAGTAGGAGCGCACCGGCAAGCAGCCTTGATTTTCCATAAAAGGGATTACGCGGCGAATTTTCCAGAACGGCGGTTATCGGACATTTGAGGTGAGGGACACGGGCTGAGGCCAGAGGCTGAGCTTGCGGACACCCTCTGGGCTTCCCAAGTCCAGCGTGCCAAAGTTCACAATCCTATTTTGAAGTCGCGGATGGATCGATGGATCAACCGTTCGGAGCAAATCTTGCCTAGCCAACAGCCGCACCGTCGTGGCGATGATCGCGAGCGGATAAACAGAGCGCGTCAAACGGCCGAGGCGCTATTCACCCCCAAACGTCAAGTCACTGAGCAATGGGTTTCGGGCTTCCCACCGGCCGACCAATCGGCGCGGAAACCGCGTGTGCTGGGAATCTCGCCGTCGGCGCCGAACCGTCTCACGGAGGGCAAAGCACCGGTCATCCCCGAGCCGCAGACGACGCGCGAGGTTCCTCGGTCGCAATTCCCGCGCGTCCGTAGTTGGGTAAAATACGGCATGACGGCTGCCCAAGTCGCCGAGGTCTACGGGGTTGCCGTCGACGATATCGAGCGCATTCTCCGGAAAGCCTGACGGCGTCGCCC
>JBAUYT010000215.1:0-5841 GCA_049584935.1 Steroidobacteraceae bacterium | reverse complement strand
GCGCGCAGCTCCGCGATCCACGATGCCACCGGCTTGTCCTCGCCCGAGAGCTCCTGGTAGCGCTCGAACTCAGGCAGTGCCGCCACCGGATCGTCCAGGTACAGATCCAGCAGCACTCCGAGATTGCGATGCTCGGGGGCATAGCCGGGGTCGCTGCTGATGGCCTGGGCGTAGGCGGCCTTAGCGTCGCCGAATTTGCCCTCCTGGCGCAACGTGACGCCAAGTTCGCTCCAGGCCGTGGCATTGGCGGGTTCGAGCGTGGTCGCACGGCGCAGTGCCGCTTCAGAATCGGCCAGCTTGCCGTCGGCGCGGTAGACGATGCCCAGATCGATTGCGGGCGCGCTATAGCCCGGATGCTGTGCTTCGAATTGCAGTAGTGCCGCCTCGACCTGACCGGAATCGCCGCCGTTGGCCAGCGCCGTCAGCTGCTCATACTCCAATTGTACTGCGATGCCTGGGGCGGGCTGACCGGGGACGGCGAGATCGGCCACCCAGACTTCGCTTCGCTCAACCTTGCCGTAGCGCGCCGGCTTCATCTTGGCGAGCGCGTCGAAGCTCTTCCTGACCGAGTCGTCGTAGACACCGTCCGGCGCGCGCTTGGTGTTGAGCTCGTAGATTGAGATGGCCTGCTCTTCGAACGGGAATGCCTGCTCTTCCAGCAACGCATCGTATTGCTCGAGTTCATCGCTATTGAGTTTTTTCGGTCGCTCGGAAGTCAGCAGATCGTGCGCCAGATCGCGGTAGAGTTCCGCAGTCTCGAAGGTCGCGGCGGTCGTGGTTTCGGCCACCTGGTACTCGGCCACCTGCTTGTAGGCCGCAATTGCCGCTTCCATGGCACGACGTTTGGCCGCCAGCGATTGCTTCAGCGGCGCCACCAACTTCACCGCGCGGAACGCGTCGCGTGCCGGTTCCGCCAGTGCCAGCTGCGCGCGCGCCGCCAGATAGCGCGTCCGCTCGGTGCGGCCGCTGCCGGCGCCAGCGTCCGCCTTCACTATTTCGTGCTCCCAATAGCGCTGCCGTTCGATATTGCCGGACTTGATGGCCGCGTCAAGCAATCGCTGCCGCACCTCGATGGCGTCGGCCACCGGAGTCGGATAGTCGCGCACCAGCTTCTCGAGCATGGCCGTGCTGCGTGAATCCTCACCCGATTTCGCGTATAGGTCGGCGGCCTTGATGGTGGCCTCGCGCGCCACCGCGCGATCCTCCTGCGGATTGGCAGCGATCCGCTCGTACTGGGACGCCGCCTGCGCGGTGTGGCCGCCCTGCTCGTATGCGACCGCGAGCTTGCGCTCGATGTCAGCCGCGTACTCGCTCTTCGGATAGTCGTGACGATAGGCCTCCAGTACGGCAATGGCCTGGTCCCATTGCCCTGCGGAGATCAGCGAGGCGGCAGCGTCGTACTGCGCGGTGGCGGTTATCTTCGATCCGGCAGCCACGCGGCCGACCCGCAGGAAGTCCTGAGCCGCGCCGGCCTGGTCGCCGGCGCTGCGCTTGGCGTCGGCCTGCTTGTACACCGAAGCGGCCAGGCGCTCGGTGATGTCGGAGCGCTCCGGATCGTTGGCGCCGGCCACTGCCAGCGCATGCGTGAAGGCCGTCTCGGCGTTGGCGAACTCGCCCTGGTTGAAGGCCACTTGTCCGACGATGGTCCAGGCGATGCGCTGCTGCGACGCCGTCACCGGCGGCGTGCGCGCCAGCAACGTCTGCGCTGCCTGCGCCGCGCGTGCCTGATCGCCGGCGGCGTACAGGTCCTGCGCCGCGTGCGTCAGCACCACCGGGCTCTCGGGATGCTCGGGAAAGGTCTGCGCAAACTTGAGTCCGGCATCGGTGGCGCGCCGGTGCACCGGTGCGCGCGCATCGGCCGGCAGGCCGTCCTCGTATTTCTGATAGGACACCAGGGCCGCGTGCGCGGCCTCGGCCGAACGATCGTTGCGCGGATAGTCGTAGGCGGTGTGCTCGTATTCGCCGGCCGCCTCCAGGTACTGATGGCTCTCGAACAGTGCGTCCGCCAATAGATAGTTGGTCGCGGCCGAGTCGGGATCGTCCGGGAACGCCGCCAGATAGGCGCGATACCACTTGGCCGCCGCGGCGTAGTCTTCCGGCTTCTTGGTTTTCTGCGCCGTGGCGTGATAGTACTGCGCCACGTCCTTGAGGTTGGTCTTCAGCTCCGCCACCACCTGCGGATAGTCGCTGTGCTGCCGACCGTTCCAGAACGGCGCATCAAAGCCGTAATGCTCGGCATACTCGAGCTTGCCCTGCAGCATCAGATCGGCGAATCCCCCCTTGCGATAGGCCTCGATGGCGGCCATCGACAGGCTGGGCGCGTGCTCGTTGACCGGATCGCGGCTGACGAACGCGCGGTAGGTGGCAGCGGCATCCTGGTAGCGCTGCTTGTCGACGTACAGATCGCCCAGGTGCGAATACAGCATCCACGCGTACGGCGGCGTGTGGCCGCGGCGGGCGATGAACTCGTCCAGTGACTTGGCACCATCCAGATAAGAGAAGGTGATGCTCATGACACGCAGTGTGTCCTCGGCCAGCTCGCGATCGGCGCGGCCGAGCGATTCCCACGGGCGCATGCGCGCGGCATTGTTCGGCTCGGTTAGCGTCAGATCCAGCAGGTCGGCGAAGGACTTGAGGCTGTCCTCGTTCAGGCCTTGCTTGAACTGCGACCAGCCGTGCTTGTAGAGGCTCTGCGCGTAAAAGTTCGAGCCGCCGCGGCCGCGCGCCAGCACGGCCTCGTAAGCGGCCTGGGCCTCGGCGTAGCGACGGTTCGAGAACAGGATCTCGCCGCGCCTGAACTGCACCTCGGCAATATCCCGGCTCTTCGGGTAGCGCGCCGCGATCGTGTCGAGCGTCGCCAGCGCCTGCGCGGGCTGGCCAGTGGTTTCGTAGGCGCGGGCGAGCTGATAGAGCACCTGGTCGTTGCGCGGGTAGTCCGGATAGGCCTTGAGCAGCGTGGAGTAGAGGCGGATGGCCTCGGCACCGGCCAGATCCAGCTGTGTCACCTCGTTCGCCATGCGCTCGAGCTCGCCCGACTCGAGGTTCAGATCCCCCAGCCGGCGCAGCGCCTCCGCGCGCATCTTGGGATCGGCATTCTGCAGCTTGAGAAACTCGCGATAGTTCTCCATGGCCTTGGAGGGGCCACCGCTGCGGGCAGGCGCCGGGCTGACCTCGACCGACTGGGCGTTCAGATCGCCAATAGTCGGGGCGGATGGCGGCGGCGCCTTCGCCGCCATCACCGGCGCCGCGGCCATGATCAATGCCGCGCTCAACCAGGCTGGCCGCTGACGGAATCGCCGCATCACTGCGTCCCGGGTGCGGGTTCAGGCGCAGGCGGCGACGGCACCGCCGGAACTGCGGATCCCGGTGCCGCGGGAGCGGGCCCCGGTGAGCCCTTGTGGCTTTCGTCCGAGCTGCGGTCGTAGATGTCGGCCAGGGCGAACCGCGCCTGCAGCGCGTAGGCATCGAGCCGCTGCTTCTGCTCCGTGAGCTCGGCTTCGGCCACACTCTCGAGGTACTGGTTTTGCTGGTCGGAAGCCTGCGCCAGCCGTTGGCGCATGTCTTTGACGCGCGCGGCAAGAGCGGCTATCCGGGCGCTGAAATCCTGGGTGTTGGCCAATACAGTGCCGCGCGCCTGCTCCAGGCGCGTCCAGCGGTTCTGCAGCTCCTCCAGTCCTGCATCGACTTCGCGCAACGCGCGCTGTTCGCGATATGCACGCGCATTGAAGTCCGCGTCGAGGCGCCAATAGAGGACACCCTGAATCAGCCGCAGCTTGTCGCGCGACTCGTCACGTTCCAGGCCCGCCGGCATTGCCGATAATTGATCCCCGAGGCCGGTAGCGCGACTCCATTGCTCGCGCTCTTCAGGTGTTCCGAGCGCCGCGACATCGTGCCCGGTGATGACGGCCTCGAGCTCCGCGCCAACGGCTGCCCGCGACTCCCGCATCTTGCCGAGGCCATTGGCGCCCAGTAGCGCTTCGGCCTGCGGCAGGTGCTCGGCATAAGCGCGCTGTCGCGTATCGATCATGGCTGCAAATGCCTCCATGCTGCTGTCCCAGGTGCGCAGGGTTCCGGCCATATAGGCAAGATCCCGGTAGTTCTTGAGACCGGACTGGAAATCGTTATCGGCCAGGATCGAGTAGAGATATCGCGACTGGGGCGAGTCCGGCAATGCCTTGAGCTGCCAGTACCAGCCGTAGCGCGCATCCTTGTCTTCGCCCAGCAGGTCATCGAGCATGTGGCCGTCGCGGATGTGGGCAATGGCGCCGTCGATCTGATCGGACTCGTCGGCATAGGAGCTCAGCGCACTTTCGTAATTCTCGGCCGCCTGTTCGCCGGCGTTGAGCTTGCCGTACGCATAAGGCACCGCCAGATAGGACTCCTGCACAGCCGCATCCAGCAGGTTGCGCTTGCGCAGCTCCAGCCAGGGCGCCAGCGCCCCACGATAGTCGCCGAGCGCGGCGCGCGCCCAGCCGGCGCCTAGCAAGGCACGGCTCGAATACGGCCCGCTGAGGCGCACACGTTCGAGCGCGATGCGCGCCGGCGCCGGCTGGTCGGCCTGCAGGTAGGCAAAACCGAGCGCGAGATTGGCCTTGTCCCGCAGGTTGAGTAATTCGTCGCTGCCCGAGGTCAGTGTCCCGACCCGCGTCAGGATCGGGTCCGCCTCGGCCAGCCGATTCGCGCGCACCAGTGCAACGCCGAGGTTGAAGCCGGCGTAGGCCATCCAAACCGATGAGCCGTGGTAGCCGCGCAGCAGCGCAATGGCGTCGTCATAGCGCTGCTGCCGCATCAGCGCGTTGACCAGCAGATGCACCCGCTGCGCCTCGAGATCCTCGGGTAACTGTCCCTGGATGTGGGCAACGGCTTGTTCGGCGCGATCGTAGTAGCCGCGCTCGTACCAGATCTTGGCCAGGTAGAACCAGGCATGATTGCGCACGCCCACCGGTACATCGTCGGTCAACAGTCGCTCGAAGCGCACCCCGGCCTCGTTGTGCATGCCGAGTTCCAGGTACAGGCCACCGGCCAGCAGGTCGGCGTCGTGCGCGTGGTGCGGCATGCGCTGCCACTGTGTGAAAGCCTCGAGTTCCGTCAGCGCCTGGAATTCCTCGCCCGAGTAGAACTGGAACAGTACTTCGCCGTAGTGAAGATCCTGTACGCGCACGCTCGGCAGCTTGTCCGGATCGGGCTTGCGCGCCGCCTGAGCGGCCGGCGCCAGAGCGCTCAGCGCCAGCAGCGCGATGACGATCCCATGACGGGCACGACTCATGGGCGGTTCAATCCCAGTCCTTGATCTCGAACTCGGGTTCCTGCGCGCGCTGATAATCGGTGATCTTGAGTTCCAGGTATTTGGCGCCGACGCCCTTCTCGAAGCGGATATTCGCGGCGCGCCGGTAATTGCGCTCGTGCGGACCCTTGCCGTTGAACAGAGCCACCAGCTCGTGTTCGCCGGCCTTGAGGTTGCCGACATAGAGGCGCTGCACCCCGCCCTTGAGCAGTGCCGATACCTCCCGCGGCGTATACAGATAGTTGCTGACGTCGTGGTTGTCGATCTTGAGGCTGATGGAGTCGAGCGCGAAGAAGTCGCCGACGTCCATGGAGACGAACACCGCCACCTGGGTGTTGGCAGGAAACAGCAGTTCCTCTTCCAGCACGAACAGATCCTTGTTCAGATCGACGACGTCCTTCTTCAAGCCCTGGATCTGCTCATCGAGCGTGCGCGTGCCGGCACCGGCCTCGCCGCCGGGTTCGGTGCCGGCTGCCGGAGCACTGGCAGCGGTATCGGACGCGGGCCCGGCCGCGGCGGCCGGAGCAGCCGCGGCTGCAGGCGGGGTATCCCCGGAC
>JBAUYT010000214.1:0-4346 GCA_049584935.1 Steroidobacteraceae bacterium | reverse complement strand
GCGGCTCTCAGTCCGCCGGCGACCAGCACGTCCGCCAGCGTGATCAGGCCCGCGGGGCCCGATCCGGAGAGTGCGTCGAGCTGGACGCCGAGGCTGCGGGCCAGCGCTCGCGCGGCCGGGACGGCGCGCGCCCGTGGCGCCGCATCCGCAGCGTGCGCAAGCGGTATCTGCGCTTCCGGAAACTCGTCCGCAGCGGCGGGCATGTGCCCGACCACCGTACCGGAATCGATCGCGGCAGCGGCCTGCTGCGCCGGGCTTGCAGCGATCGAGCCATCAATCGCGAATTCAACCAGCGGCGCACCGATTTCGATGCGATCGCCGGGTTGCGCATGCAGGGCCGTGACGGTGCCGGAGACGGGTGAGGGCACCTCGACCACGGCTTTGGCGGTCTCCACCGACAGCATGGGCGCATCGACTTCGATACGGTCACCCACCTGCACGTGCCAGTTCAGCACTTCCGCCTCGGACAGTCCCTCGCCCAGGTCGGGCAGCTTGAATACCGTCATTGCGTGCCTGCCTTCAGTCCGCGAGGGTGGCCCGGATGCCATTCAGGACGCGGGCGACGCCAGGTATGAAATCGTGCTCGAGCCGGTACAGCGGCATGATGGTGTCGTAGCCGGTCACGCGGCGGATCGGTCCTTCCAGATCGTACAGCGCCCGCTCGGCTACGACGGCCGCGATTTCGGCGCCGAGCCCGGCGGTGCGCACGGCTTCGTGCACGATCAGCAGGCGGCCGGTGCGCGCGACCGAATCGAGGATGGTCTCGAAGTCGATCGGTGCCAGCGTGCTGACGTCGATGACCTCGCAGTTCACGCCTTCGGCCGCCATTTGTTCTGCCGCCTTGAGGCTATCGATGGTCATGGCACCCCAGGTGACGATGGTGAGGTCCGTTCCAGCGCGCAATACGAAGCACTGTCCGAGCGGCAGCGCCTGACCGTCATCCTCGACATCCTGCCTGGCAAACCGATACAGCCTGACGGGCTCGAGAAACATCACCGGGTCGGGATCGCGAATCGCGGCCAGCAGCAGCCCGTAAGCGCGCGCGGGCGACGACGGACACACTACCCGAAGTCCCGGATGATGGCAGAGCAGCGCCTCCAGGCTCTCGGAATGGTGCTCGGGCGCGTGGATGCCGCCGCCGTGTGGCATGCGCAGCACCAGCGGGCAGGTCAGACGGCCGCGCGAGCGGTTGCGCAGCCGCGCCATGTGGCTCGCGATCTGATCGAGCGCCGGATAGATGAAACCCATGAACTGAATTTCGGCCACTGGCTTCAATCCCGAAGCGGCCATGCCGATGGCCGCCCCGGCGATGAGCCCCTCGGCCAGGGGCGTGTCCTGTACACGATCCTTGCCGAATCGCTGCTGCAGACCCGCGGTGGCGCGAAATACGCCGCCATTGACACCGACATCCTCCCCCAGCACGACCACCGACGGGTCCTGGGCCATCTCGAAGGCGTGCGCCATGTTGATGGCCTCGACCATCGTCATTTTCCCCATTGGCGGATCCTTGGTGTTGCTCGGACGGAAGCCCGCTTGGGTTTTAGCTTTTGAGCGCCGAGTAGCGGCGCGCGTCCTCGCGCTGGGCGCGCAGCTCCGGCGACAACTGCGCGTACAGATAGTCGAACATGGAGTCGGTCGATTGCTTCGGCGTGGCCAGGTACTGCCTCACTGCGAGCTCGACCGCCTCGGTGCATTCGCGTCGCAAATCCGCTTCGGCCGCATCGTTCCAGAGGCCGCGCGCCTCGAGGAACGCGCGGGTGCGGATCAGCGGCTCGATGCGTTGTGCCGCCTCGACCTCGGCGGCATCCCGATAGCGCGTGGCATCATCCGAGGTCGTATGGTCGCTGAGCCGGTAGGTGAGTGCCTCGATGACGCTGGGGCCGTCCCCGTTGCGCGCCCGCGCAAGTGCCTCGGACACAGTCTGGCGGACGATCAGTACATCGTTGCCATCGATCTGCAGCGCCGGGATGCCCGCGGCGATCGCCTTCTGCGCCAGGGTCTGGGCCGCGGTCTGAGCGCTGACGGGGACGGAGATCGCCCAGCGGTTGTTGACGATGACGCATACCAGCGGTAGCCGCTTGGCGCCCGCCATGTTCAGCGCCTCGTAGAACGCACCCTGCGAAGTGCCGCCGTCGCCGATGAACGCGAGCACGCAGCGCGGCTCACCGCGAATCTGCATGGCGAGCGCGGCTCCGGCCGCCTGCGGCATCTGCGAGGCAATCGGCACGCAGAACGGAAAATCCTGGGGCGTGTGCCGATAGTTGGTGCCGCGCTCGTCGCCGCCCCAGTACAGCAGCACGTCGAGCATCTCGACGCCGCGCCAGAATTTGGTGCCGATTTCCCGGTAGACGGTAAATAGCACATCCTCCGGCTGCATGGCCGAGCCGACGCCCACGTGCGTGGCCTCGTGGCCGAGGCAGGACGGATAGGTGCCGAGCTTGCCGGTGCGCTGCAGGTTGACCGCCTTGGTGTCGAACACGCGCGCGCGCACCATGGCACGATAGAGCTGCCGCAGCAGCTCCTCGTCGCCGGCGAAATTGGGCAGTGGGCCGCAGAGCGTGCCGTCGCTCGCAAGGCAGCCCCGGTAGGTGATCTCGAAGTCCGCCACGACCTTGCCGGAATTCATGTGCGGAATCGTAGCATTGAACGCTCTGGGCCATTAGGCTTCGGCCGCCGGAGGCGGATGCAGCCGCTGATCGATGCAGCTTGCAAGTGCACGCAGCTGCAGGTGCAGTGCCTGGCGATCCGCCGGCTGCAACGGCTCGAACAGGTTTTGGGTCAGCGCCACGGTCTGTGGCAGCAGCTCACGCGCGAGCGCCTCGCCGGCGGCCGTGATCCGCAGGATCGTGCGGCGCCGATCCTGCTCGCAGGCCACGCGCGTGATCAGACCACGTTGGCACAACCCGTCCGCGACCCGCGTCATGTTGGCCGGACTCTGCGCCGCGGACTCGCACAGTTCGCCCGGATGAGCCACGCCGTCGGGCTGCGAGAACAGCGTCATGAGCGTGCGATATTCGGTTTCGTTCAGGCCGTGCGGCCGCAACGCCTGCTCGAGCAGTGCCGAAATCTCCCGGCCGAGCATCACCAGCAGCCGCAGGATCACGGTTTCGGTTACCGCCAGCTGGCTGCAGCGTGCGGCCGTGCGCGTCCCGGCTGCTTCGATCTCGGCGGCGCGTTGCTCGAGCCGGTGGGCGCGTGGGGATGGCTCGGAATTCACGGGCGGTATTTTATCGCCGAATTTTTTGTGCCGACATATTTCCGGCTACCAGCAGTCGGCGGTGCGCCACCGACAGCAGCTCGCCCACCTGGGCAGCGCGCCGGCGGGCGTGGCGACGGTAGCCTGAGGCGTCGCCTGCCAAGCTCAGCCGCGACGCGCGCGCGCCAGGTACGCCGTGCTCTGCATCTCGACCAGCCGGCTGGCGGTGCGTTCGAACTCGGCATGGAGGCGTCCGTGGCGGTAGAGCTCGGAGGGTGCAGCCGCGGCTGACACGATCAGCTTGGTGCCCTGGTCGTAGAACTCGTCCACCAGCGCGATCAGGCGCCGCGCGGCATCGTCCTGTTCGGGCAGCTCGAAGCGCGGAATGTTGCCGACCAGCACGGTGCGGAACTCCTCGGCCAGCTCGACGTAATCGTTCTGATTGCGGGCGCCTTCGCAGATGACGGCGAACTCGAACCACACCACGTCGGCGTGAGCCGCGACCACAGGCACCGGGCGGCCTAGCAGCTGCAGGCTGCGCTGAATGCCGGGCTCGCCGGCGAGCTCGCGGAACAACTGCTGCATGCGCGCGGCACTGTCGGCAGCGTGGCTGTCGAGGTAGATCGGCGCGCGCTGCAGCTGCTGCAGACGATAGTCGGTGCCGCCGTCCAGCGGACATTGTTCCAGCGCCCGCTCGAGCAGCGCGATCGTGGGCAGGAAGCGGCTACGCTGCAGTCCGTTTGGGTAGAGCCCCGCCGGGGCCGCGTTCGAGGTGATCACCAGTGTGACGCCGCGGTCGAGCAGCGCCTGGAACAGGCCGCCGAGGATCATGGCATCGGCAATGTCGCTGACGAACAGTTCGTCGAGGCAGAGCACTCGCAGGTCCGCGGCCAGCTGGCGGGCCACCGCTGCCAGCGGTTCGCGCTGGCGGGCGAAGCGGCGCAGGCGCTCGTGCACGTCGCGCATGAAGTGATGGAAGTGGCTGCGGCGGCGTTGTGGAAAGGGCAGGCTGTCGAAACACAGGTCCATCAGCAGGGTCTTGCCGCGGCCCACCGGGCCGTAAAGGTACACTCCGCGCGCAGCGTCGGGCTGGCGGCGGAAGCGCCGCCAGAAGGGCCGGCGCTGGCGCACCATCAGCCGGGCGCGCAGC
>JBAUYT010000213.1:0-34205 GCA_049584935.1 Steroidobacteraceae bacterium | reverse complement strand
CAGCAGGGCGCCAACTTCGCCGGCGATGAGACCGGCTGGCCCAGCGGCGTGCGCATGCTCATCAAGCACCAGGTGCTCGTGACGCAGAATTGAGCCCTATCACTGCAGCGGCTTGGGCTCGAGCTCCGTCCAGCTCTCGCGAATCCTCCCCCCTACCTTTGTGTTGCAAAGAAAAAGCGTGCGGCCTATGGTGCGGTCGAATGAATGCCGGTCTCCGCCGCGGCTCGCTCATCGTCGCCGCCTCCCTGCTGTTGCTGAGTGCCTGCGCCACCGCTCCGCCCGCCGTTGCCAACAGGGCGGCGTCGCGGGCGCTGCCGGACCCGGAGGACACTCATCTCGGCGGCCGGTTTCTGCAGCGGGACGCACATGGCGAGTTGTCCGGCTATCGTTTGCTCTCGACAGGCATCGACGGCCTTGCAGCCCGCGTCGAAATCATCCGCGCCGCCGAGCGCACCCTCGATCTGCAGTACTACATATTCCGTGGCGATCAGGCCGGTCTGCTGGTGGCGCGGGAACTGCGACGCGCCGCGGATCGGGGCGTGCGCATCCGGCTGCTGGTGGACGACGGCGACACTGCGCCAGGCGACGAGCAGATTCTGCTGCTGGACGGGTATCGCAATATCGAGGTGCGCGTATTCAACCCGTTCGACTCCCGCACTCACAATCTCCTGCTGCGCAATCTGGACTTCTTGCTGCACCGTGCCCGTCTCGACTACCGCATGCACAACAAGCTATTGGTCTGCGACAACGCCATCGCCCTGGTCGGCGGCCGCAATATAGGCAATCAGTATTTTCAGATAGATCCCGGCTCGCAATTCGCGGATGACGACGTGTTCGTGGCGGGTCGGATCGTGCCGACGCTGTCGCGTTCGTTCGACGATTTCTGGAACAGCGACATGAGCATCGGGGCTGCGGTGCTGCTGCGGACCGGCTCCGGCTCGAGAGCCGGACAAGGGGCCGATGAGCACGTCGCAAGCGGCACGGAAGGTGGCTACCAGGTGCGCATCGACAGCGGCGAACCGCTGGCGGGGTTGCTCGACGGCCGCACGCCGTTGGTTTGGACCTCGGCGCGGGTGGTGTACGACAGTCCCGACAAGAAGCGGGTCGAACGCCGCCGGCAACACGGACGGCTGATGTCCGCGGCGGTCAACACGCAGATCGCTGCCGTCCAGCGCGAGCTGCTGATGGTATCGCCTTACTTCGTGCCATCGCAGGGCGAGCTGGCGCAGCTGCGGCAGCTGCGGCAACAGGGTGCCGGCATACGGGTACTGAGCAACTCGCTCGAGTCGGCGCCCAATATGGCAGCGTACTCCGGCTACCAGAAAGTGCGCGTGCCGTTGCTGCAGGAGGGCGTGGAGCTCTACGAAGTGCGCGCCCTGATCGACGATACGCGCGGCAGTGGCCAGGGGCGCAGGGTCTCACGCTACGGCAACTACGCGCTGCACGCCAAACTCTATGTGTTCGATCGCGCCCGGCTGTTCGTGGGATCCTGGAACTACGATCAGCGCTCGCTGCGAATCAATACCGAGATCGGGCTGATCATAGAGAGTGACGAACTGGCCGGGGAGGTGGCGGGCCGCTTCGAGCAGATGACCAGGCCGCAGGAGGCCTATCACGTGGTGCTGAAGACCACGGCCGGAAACAGGCCGGCGCTGACGTGGAATACCGAGATCAATCATCTGCCGTTCGAAACCGGGCGGGAACCCGCGCGTGGGTGGTGGCAGCGGCTGCGTGTGCGCCTGCTGGCGCTACTGCCGCTGCAGCCGGAGCTTTAGCGCCAGTCCGGTGCATCGGTAATTCGCCGGCGGCGGTAAGACCTCTCAAATCAATGACGTGCGCGGCCTCGCGTCGCGCCGGCGGTTTCTCTAGTAGTATTCGCGGCCGGGGGGAATCTCCTCGGTGAGCGACTCGCTGCCACTGCCTGCGTCCAAGTTCGGCCCGCGGCCGCTGGGACCGAAGCCGTTGGAGCGCACGCGTCTGCTGGAACTGCTCGAGCAGAACAGTCATGCCAAGCTGGTGATGCTGCATGCACCCGCCGGCTACGGCAAATCAACGCTGATGTCGCAGTGGTACGCGCGCCTCATCGAGCAGGGTCAGGGCGTGGGATGGGTCGGGCTGGATGAAGATGACAACGACGCCGGGCGCCTGGTGGCGGCGCTGAGCCTGGCGCTGTCACCCACCAGCAACGGCAGCGCGGACCTGTTCGACTGCATCAACCTCTGCCTGCAGGAGCATGCGCAATTCACGCTGTTCCTCGATGACGAGGAGTGGCTAACGGCCACCGACGCGCAGCATTTGTTCGAAGTGCTGCTCAAGCTCTCACCGCCGGCGTTTCATCTGGTTATCGGCTCGCGTGCCCGACCGCAGAGGCTGTCGACGCGCCTGCGGATGCGCAGCGACTTCCTCGAGATCAGCACACGTGACCTGGCGTTCCGGCCCGAAGAGATATCGCAGTTCATCCGCTTGCGCTGCGACGTGACGCTGGACGCGGAGACGGAAGCCTATCTGGCACGACGCTCCGAGGGATGGCCCGCGGTATTGCAGCTGACGGCAGCCGACATCTGCCAGGGCAAGCCCGCGCGCACGCTGTTCGAGCACGGCGCGTCGGGTTCGGCCAATGTGTTCCAGTACCTCAGCGATGAGGTCATGATTCACCTGCGCCCGGAGCAGCACGAGTTCCTGCTGCAGACCGCCTTCATCGACGAACTGACCGGGCCGCTGTGCGATGCCATCACGCTGCGCTCGGACGGGGATGGCATGCTGCAGGAACTGCAGCAATCGAATCTGCTGCTGCAGGCGGTGGATGCCAGCCGACCTACCTATCGTTACCACACCCTGTTCGCGGAGTTTCTGCGCCAGCAACTGCACCAGTGGCACCCCGAGCTGCTGCCAAGACTGGCCCGACGCGCCTCCGAATGGTGTCTGCACGCAGCTCGGGCTGAGAGTGCGGTCGAGTACGCACTGCTCGCGGCTGACCAGGTGCACCTGATTGCCTGCGTGCGTGGCTGTATTGAACGGTTGATCATGCGAGCGCAATTCGAGACGGCCAAGCGCTGGCTGCGTGCGATCTCGCCTGAATTGCTGCAGCAGCAGGCCGACCTGTTGATCTGGCGTGCCTGGGTGGACATCTACACCAACGAATTCGCCGCGGCGCAGGCCGCGGTCGACGCACTGGCCAGTCTGACGGCCAGCCAGTCGCTGGCTGAGCCGGGAATCCTACGTGCGCTGCTGGCATTGCTGTATGGCCGCTATCAGCAGGCCGAAGATGCCATCCGGACGGCCTGGCCCCTGGTGTTACCGGCGGACCTGCGCATGCTGGCGGCGCTGACCAACATCCGCGCATTGCTGCAACTGATGCGCGCTCGCTTCGGCGATGTGGCGCGCGACACCGAGTGCGTACTCGCCATGGCGGTCGAGTCCGTGCCCAACTGGCTGAGCTACGTTCACGCCGCCTACATCGCCACCATGATGGAGATGTCGCTTGGCAATCTCAGCGGTGCCTGGCGGCAAGTGGAGCTGCCGGAGCGGCGCATGCAGGAAGCGGCCCGGAAAGAGGAGTTTCGCGGCAATCGCAGTCAACTGTTGACGCTGCTGTCGGCGCCACGCGCGTTGGTGCTCTACCTGTTCGACCGTCTCGAGGATGCGGAGGACAGTCTCGAGCGGTACGAGCCCTTCCTCAACACCACTTTCTCGCCTTCGGGACGCGCGCTCTGGCATCTGATGCGCATCCGGCTGCTGGCGCTGCGAGCTGACGAGGATGCCTGCCAGGACGCCATGCAGGCGGCGGCTGGCTATGCTGGCCGACACGGCATTGGCTGGATGCGGGTCATGCTGCAATGGCAGCGTGTCGATCAGGACATCTGCCGTGGCGACGTCGAGCGCGCGCGGGCGCTGGCCGGTGATCTGCTCGGACAGGCACAGCTCGATGCCGAGCCGGAGTGGCTGTCGCCCTGGGAGGAACTGTTCGGTGCCTCCATCTGTGCGCTGCGCCTGCTGACATACAGCGGTGATGCCCGGCGCGCACTCGAGTACCTGCCGATCCACATTCGTGCCTGCCAGCGGCAGCTGCGGCGCCTGCGGCTGGTGAAGCTGCACGTGCTCGAGGCGCTGGCACAGCAGTTGTGCCAGCAGCAGGCGCTGGCGCTGGCGGCGCTGCGCTCGGCCTTGGGCCTGGCCCAGTCGACCGGTGCGGTCCGGATCTTTCTCGACGAGGGAGCGGCTTGCCGGGATTTGCTGCGCGAGCTGTTGCGCGAATCTCCGCCTGAGCCCGAGCACGGTGACTTCCTCGAGCGGCTACGCAGCGGGTTCGAGCAGGCCGAGGCTGATCCGGCGGCGGAGATACCGATTCCCCTCTCGACGCGCGAACTGCAGATCATCAAGCGTCTGGCCGAAGGGCACTCGAATCTGGCGGTGGGCCAGCAGCTGTTCCTGTCGCCCAATACAGTTAAATGGCACTTGAGTCAGATCTACGCCAAGCTGGGAGTCAAAAATCGAACCCAGGCGGTACATGTTGCAAGGCAATACCAGTTGACCGACCTGGACTGAGTCGCAAGTCTCCCCGATCCCACCCACTACTGTCCCAATTCCACCCGTTCGGGTGGTGAGGCCGGCGATTGACCTCTTTAGAGTGCGCCGCCCGATCGCGTTGCCGCGGTTGGCCACTGTAACCCGAGGGCGTCATGAGCATGCAAGGCGGAGCAACGGCGGCGGAGAATGGTAGCGGTACCGAGGTCGACTTGCCGGCCCCGGACCAGGCGGCTGACATCGTGTCGCTGGCGGCGCAGCTGCTGCGCCTCAAGTCACGCGTTGGGGATATCGAGGCCCTCGACCAATTCAGCCGGGCGCTGATCGGCGAGATTCATGAGGCGATCGACGGCCGCGGCTTTTGCTATCACTACCAGCCCATCGTCTCGAGTAGCAGCGGTGCAGTCGAGGGTTACGAGGCGCTATTGCGCTGGCAGCGCCGCGGCGAGAGCGTGGCGCCGGCGCTGTTTCTGCCCATAGCCGAGGAAATTGGCGCCATGCAGCGCATCCAGCAGCGTCTGCTCGATGACGTGGCAATGGCCTACGCCACCATCCCGACGGCAGCCTTCATCGGCATCAACTGGTCGCCGCGGCAGTTCCTACGCGCCTCCGCGGTGTCGGCGTTGATCGATCGGGTCAGGGAACTGCAGCTCGATCCAAAGCGCATCATCATCGAAATCACCGCGCGCGCCACTCCGGTCGATCCGGACCTGGTGTATCTCTGCGTCGAACTGCTCAAGGACAGCGGATTCCAGGTGGCGCTCGACGACCTCGGCGGCCATCACAGCAGCCTATCGTACCTGAGCCACCTGCCGATCGATCTGATCAAGCTCGATGCCAGCCTCGTCGCCGGCGTGGAGCGGTCGCAGCGGGTCGGGCAGACTCTGGCTGCCATCATCGACTTCGTGCATCAACTGGGTTTGCGCGTCATCGCCAAGGGTGTGCAGACACAGGTTCAGGTTCGCACCCTGCGTCGTCTGGGGTGCGATCTGCTGCAGGGGCAGCTGTTCGGCGCTCCGGCGCGCGAGCCGCAGCCGATCAAGGCCAATGGTTGACAGGCAACGACAGCCGGGAGAACACAAGCCGCCGCAAGCCGCCGATTCCACGGCGGACCGGCACAGCCGCGAGGGCCGTGCGGCGCGCGTACGCAGTTTCGATCGCAACACGATGGCGGAGTTGATCATCGACACCATGGCGCGTCGCCAGGGCCACCGCTCCGGACCGTATTTCGACTGGGGCCTCGCTACCGAACAGTTCCGATCCTCATTCGACGCAGCCTGGGCAGTTGCGCCGACCGCCGTGACGCGCGAGGCCATCGAGCAGCTCGCGAAGAAGTTCGTCGATGCGTGGCCCGATGGCGCAGCGGCGCTGCGTGTCATACCGGATCACCTCGATCCGATTGCCAATCCGCCGTATTCCAGGGATGGGATGTGGCCCGCGTTCCTGCGCCGCCGCGAGTAGTCCGCTGTCCTATTTGCGCCCGGCAGGGATGGCCGTATCCTTTGCGCGCGGGTTGGACAGCGCGTTCGACCGTTGGGGACCTGTCACGAAGATCACCACACAGGCGCTCGTCCTGCTGACCGGCGTCGTCCTGGCAAGCAGCGTCGCGGCCGAGACGGTCGCCATCACCGGTGTACGGCTGATCGACGGCGCCGGCGGTCCGCCGGTCCCCAATGCCACCATCGTCATCGACAACGGCCGCATAACCGCCGCAGGCACAGGGGTGGCGATTCCGCGCGGTGCACAGCGCCGTAATTATGCCGGGCGCAGCATCATCCCGGGTCTGATCTCGGATCACTCACACGTGGGGCAGGTCGGCGGCACGCAGGACGGCGCCGAGAATTACACGCGCTCCAAAATCATCGCCGAGCTGCAGCAATATCGGCGCTACGGCGTGACCACGGTCGTGGCACTCGGGCTCAACGGTCCCATCTTCGAGACCATCCGCGCAGAAGCGCACGCTGGAGTCATCGGCGGCGCGGACCTTTTCGGCGTCGACCATGGCATCGGCGTGCCCGCCGGCGGACCGCCCCAGGCAACGCTCAAGGTAGGGCCGGACCAGCTCTATCGGCCGGCGACGCCGCAGGAGGCGCGCGAGGACGTGCGTCGCATGGCGGCCCGCAAGACCGACCTGGTCAAGCTCTGGCTGGATGACTTCGGCGGTACCGCGCCCAAGATGACTCCCGACATCTATTGGGCTGTTATCGACGAGTCGCACCAGCTGGGCCTGCGCGTCGCTGCCCACATCCATGATCTAGCGGATGCCGAGGCCATCGTCGCAGCGGGGGCCGACATTCTGGCGCACGGTGTGCGGGATCAGGAAGTGCCGGCGGATTTCATTGCCACGCTCAAGCGGCGCGGCGTGTGGTACATCGCCACGCTCAACCTGGACGAATCGACCTTTGCCTGGGCGGATCAGGCGCCCTGGACGCGGACGCAATTCGCGCGCGCCGCGCTGTCACCGGCGCTGGCGCGCCAGATCGACGATCCGGCCTGGCGTGCCGGGGTCGAGGCGGCCAAGGCAACTGCCGCGGCCCGGCACTCGCTCGAGATGAATCTGCACAATCTGAAGCTGCTGTACGACGGCGGTGTCAAAATCGGCTTCGGTACCGACAGTGGCGCGGTGGCATTGCGGGTACCCGGCATTGCCGAGCACCGCGAGCTGGCGCTCATGGTGCAGGCGGGATTGTCGCCGATGCAGGCGCTGACCGTAGCGACGCGCAACGCCGCGGCATTGCTGGGGCGGCAGGATCGCGGGACCCTGAGCAAGGGGCGGCGTGCGGATTTCAGTGTGCTGGGGTCGGATCCTTCGATGAACATCGCGGCGGCCGATGACATCGTCGAGGTCTGGGAGGCGGGCCGGATCGTGCCGGGTCCGCTGCAGGCGAAATTTCGCCGCGCCGGAGAGTAGCGCGCCGAAGAAGCAGGGGGCAGGGTACTCATGCAGGATTTCATACCGGTGGCGATGGACGTGCAGTCGCGCCAACAGATCGTTGCGCAGGGCTACACGCGCCGACCACTGCCTTTCGATCGGGATATCGCCCACGCCATCGGCGAGCTCGCGCACGCGGCCTGGTCGTTGCCGCGCGATCAGTACTATGAGGCCGGCGATCGCTATCGTTCGCTCAACCGGCTGCGCGCCAGAGTGTCGGACGACGGAGTGGAGATAACCGCCGCGGACGACGGCAGTCCATATCTGCAACTCGAGAAGTACAACACCACGCTCGGCGGCCAGCCACGCCGGTATTCGCCGCTGCCGGATGCGCTGGCGCTGTCGCGGGGTGTGCTGAAGCTGATTGCCTATCACCTGAAGTACCTGCCGCTGTCGCAGCCGGGGCAACAGTACTCGGTCAACCTGCACGTGATCCGTTTTGCCGCAAGCCCAGCGCGCCCCTGCGATACCAGTCCTTCCGGGCTGCACAAGGACGGCGAAAAGTACCTGGCCACGCACCTGTTGGCGCGCTGTGGCGCGACCGGCGGTGAGGTCGTCATCACCGACAACGACAAACACGAACAGGATCGCTTCACCCTGCGCGAGGCCGGCGAGTGCTATGTCTTCGACGACGATCGGATCTGGCACATGCTGACGCCAATTGCCACGCAGCCCGAGAGCCAGTTCGCGTTTCGCGACACCGTCACATTCGACCTGCTGCCCGATGGCTGGACCCCCGCCGAACACTGATATGCTCGCTGGTATATGCCAGCAGATCAGAAGATTCGCGTTGCGATCGTGTTCGGTGGCCAGTCCGCCGAGCACGAGATCTCCATTCTCTCGGCGCGCAATGTGCTCGCGGCACTGGACCGCTCGCGCTTCGAGCCCATCCTCATCGGCGTGGACAAGGCCGGCCACTGGCTGTTGCAGGATTCGACGCGGCTGCTTGCCAGCGCGCGCGATCCGCGGCTGGTGCGCATCGAAGATGGCGCGCCGGCGCAGGTACCATCGCCGCTGACACCGGCGGTGGCGGGCCCGGCGGGCGCGGGCGGTATCGACGTGATCTTTCCGGTACTGCACGGCACGCTCGGCGAGGACGGCGCCATGCAGGGATTGTTCGAAGTGGCCGGCATACCCTACGTCGGTGCCGGGGTACTCGGCTCGGCCATCGGCATGGACAAGGACGTGATGAAGCGACTGCTCCGGGATGCCGGTATGGCAGTCGCCGACTTCCGCACCCTGCGTCGGGATCGGTTCGATGCCGATCCGCAACGAGTCGGCGCCGAGCTCGTGTCGCTCGGATTCCCGATGTTCACCAAGCCCGCCAATGCCGGCTCGTCAGTCGGCATTCGCAAGGTCAAGGATGCACCTGCGCTCATCGATGCGATCCGCTACGCATTCGAGTTCGATACCAAGGTCATCGTCGAAGCGGCCGTTACCGGACGGGAAATCGAACTGGCCGTGCTGGGCGGCAATCCCGCCACGGTATCGGTGGCTGGGGAAATCATCGTCGAGCACCCGGACGGGTTCTATTCCTACGATGCCAAGTACATCGACAAAAAGGGCGCGCGGCTCGAGCTGCCGGCCAAATTGTCGGCCGACGAACTGGCGCGGGCGCAGGCTATGGCGCTGCAGGCTTTCGAGGTGCTCGAGTGCGAAGGACTCGCCCGCGTCGACCTGTTCCTGAAGCCCGACGGTGGGCTGCTCGTCAATGAGATCAACACCATCCCGGGCTTCACGGCCATCTCGATGTATCCGAAGCTGTGGGGGCTGTCCGGAGTAAAGCCGACCGAACTGGTGTCGCGGCTGATCGACCTGGCGCTGGAACGCGATCGGCGCCGCGGCGCGATCCGTCGCTCGATCGCAGCGGAGTAGCCGCTACCGGGCGCGAAAATCCGTCAGCACCGTGCCGATGCGCCGCGTTTCCTGCTCGTGCGGGTCGTCGCGGAACGTTTCCCGCAGCGCATCGTCATACCAAGCGCGCATCGCCGGCAGCTCCAGCAGCTGTGTCACGTACGCCATCGACGCGGGATCGAGCGGCAGCATGTAGGTTTGGACGCGGAACGCCACCGGTGCAAAGAAGGCATCGGCGGCGGTGAATTCGGGACCGGCCAGAAACGGGCCGCCGAAGCGCCGCAGTCCATCGTTCCAGAGCGCGCCCAGTTGGGTCAGGTCGCGTTCGAGCGCATTGGGGAATTCGCGCAGACGGATGCGCAGGCCGCAGGTCATGGAACAGCAGCTGCGCAGCTCGCTGAAGCCAGAGTGCATCTCCGCCGCGGCGCTGCGCGCCCAGGCGCGCGCCGCCGCCTGCTCCGGCCACACGCCGCGGTGGCGTTCCGCAAGGTACTCGGCAATCGACAGGGAATCCCAGACGACGATGTTGCCATCCTCGAGGCAGGGTACCTGGCCGGCGCGCGATACCCGCTGGCGGTAGTCAGCCCAGGCGCGTGTGTCGCCGAAGCGCAGCATCCACTCCTCGAACGGGATCTCGAGCGCCGTCATCAGCACCCAGGGCCGCAGGGACCAGGACGAGTAGTTTTTGTTGGCGATGTGCAGCCGGTACATGCGGCACCCCCCGATCGGTTATCGTCAAAGTCTACAACCTGGAGAGCCAAACATGGACTATCGATTGCTGGGCCGGTCCGGACTCAAGGTATCCGCGCTCACGCTGGGCACCATGACATTCGGTGGCAAGGGCTTCTTCGCCAAGGCCGGCGATACCGATCTGGCCGGTGCCCGCCGCCAGGTGGATCGATGCATCGAGGCCGGTGTCAATATGTTCGACACGGCCGATATCTATTCGAGCGGCGTGTCCGAAGAGATCCTGGGTCAGGCCGTCGGTACGCGCCGTCACGAGGCGCTGATTGCCACCAAGGCGCGTTTTCCGATGGGGCAGGGACCCAACGATCGCGGTAGCTCCCGCCATCACCTCGTGCGCGCCTGCGAAGCATCGCTCGCGCGGCTGAAGACAGATTATATCGACCTGTACCAGCTGCACGAATGGGATGGGCAGACACCGCTCGAGGAGACGCTCGAGGCGCTCGATCAGCTGCAGCGCAACGGCAAGGTGCGCTATGTGGGCGTGTCCAATTTTTCCGGCTGGCACCTCATGAAGGCGCTCGGCCTTGCCGATCAACGCCACTGCGTCCGTCCCGTGGCACAGCAGATACATTACACGCTGCAGGCGCGCGAAGCCGAGTACGAGCTGCTGCCCATCAGCATCGATCAGGGTGTGGGCGTGCTGGTGTGGTCGCCGCTGGCGGGTGGGCTGCTGTCGGGCAAGTATCGCCGCGGCCGGCCTCAGCCCGAAGGCACGCGCCAGGCGGCGCAATGGAACGAGCCGCCGGTGCGCGACAGCGAAGCACTGTACGACATCGTGGAGGTACTGGTATCGGTGGCACAGGCGCACGCGGTATCGGCCTCGCAAGTGGCGCTGGCATGGCTGCTGACGCGGCCCGGCATCGCCTCGGTCATCATTGGCGCGCGCACCGATGAGCAGCTCGCCGACAATCTGGGCGCGGCGGACCTGCAGCTCTCGGCCGAAGAACTCGAGCGGCTCGAGCGCGTGAGCCGGCCGCCGTTGCTGTATCCCTACTGGCACCAGCAGGCCACGGCGTCTGACCGGCTGTCGGCTGCGGATCTGGCATTGATCGGACCGCACCTGGCGTCATGAGCGCGGAGGTTCTCGGGGTGCTGCCCCAGGCCACGCATGACCGCGATTTTCTTGGCCATCCGCGTGGCCTGGCCTTCCTGGGTTTCACCGAGGCCTGGGAGCGGTTCTCTTATTACGGCATGCAGACGCTGCTGGTGCTCTACATGGTGCACCAGCTGCTGCTGCCCGGCCACATCGAGCATATCGCGGGCTTCGGACCGTTTCGCGCCGCCATCGAGCACCTGTACGGCGGCAAGCTCTCGACCGTGGCACTGGCGTCCGCCATCTTCGGTCTCTACACCGGGCTGGTGTATCTGACGCCTATTGCGGGCGGCCTGCTCGCCGACCGCTGGCTCGGCAAGACCCGCACCGTGCTGCTGGGCGCGCTGCTGATGTCGGCCGGTCACTTCCTGATGGCATTCGACTTTTCCTTCCTGCTGGCGCTGCTGTGCCTGTTGACCGGCGTCGGTTGTTTCAAGGGCAATCTCGCCAGCCAGGTCGGCGCGCTGTATGCGCCGGGAGATCTGCGGCGTGCCGATGCCTACCAGATCTACTATCTCTTCATCAGCGCCGCCGTCGTCGCTGCGCCGCTGGTGAGCGGCACCCTCGGCGAGCTCTACGGCTGGCACTACGGTTTCGGTGCCGCCGGCATTGGCATGCTGATCGGCTTAGGTGTCTATCGCGCCGGCAGGCGCTGGCTGCCGCCGGATGCGGCTGCGGGGGCAGCGGGTGCACCAGCCGCGGTGGCAGCGACGCCACCTGCACCATTGACCCGCACCGAGCGGAAATCCGTGCTGCTGCTGGTGGCTCTGATCCCGGTGCTCGCCATCGGCACGGTCGGCAATCAGGAGATCTTCAATGCCTACCTGCTTTGGGTGCCGGGGCACGTCGACCTGGTCTTCTTTCACCACCGATTGCCAACCACATGGCTCGTGACCATCGACGCTACCGTATCGATCCTGGGGCTGATCGCCGCGCTGGCCTTCTGGCGGCTGTGGGCGCGGCATTTCCGCGAGCCCAGTGAGATCGTCAAGCTGGTAATCGGCTTCGTACTCAGCATCGGCGCGCTGCTGTCACTGGTGGCCGCAGCCGCGGTCAGCGCACAGGGCGGCAAAGCCAGCTTTGGCTGGGTGATGGGATTCGAGGTGCTCAACAGCCTGGGATTCTCCAATGTCCTGCCCGTGGGGCTTGCCCTCTACACGCGCGCGTCGCCCAAGGCCTTGGCAGGCACCATGGTGGGCGTGTACTTCCTGAACCTGTTTGCCTGCAACAACCTGGTCGGCTGGCTCGGTGGCCTGGTCGAGCGTCTCTCGGGTGTTCAGTTCTGGGGGCTGCATGCGGCACTGGTGGGCGCAGCGGCAATCCTGACCGGGCTCGCCGCGCGCTTCGGTGCACATCTGCTCGCGCCGCAGGGCGCAGCCGCCGCTACAGCGGCTTCCGGAACTTGAGAATGAACTGGTCTGTGTGACCGCGGATCGAGCCGTCGAACACACTCGCAGTGCGCGGATCGGCTGCGTTGGCGAGCGCATCGCTCTGGCCGTCGAATTTGAAGCCCGCAGCCTCGACTTCGCGGCGTACCGTCGACGCATCGATGCGATGCAGGGTTTCGGTGACGTCCGCCGGAGCACCCGGCGCTGCGGCGTGATCCAGCACCACGTAGCAGCCGCCGGGCTTGAGCGCACTGAATACCGCGCGGTTAAAGGCGCCGATGTCGACCGGCCCCATGAAGCGGTCGTGCAGGTCGTGGTAGTTCTGCGAGATCCAGAACAGATCCAGGCGCTCCGGAAATTTCAACTCTGCCAGCGCAGCGCCGAAGCTGACGGTGACGTTCGGATGATCGACCGCGTAGGATTCGATGTCGCCGATGCCCTTGACGATGTTGGGATACTGGAACAACGCGCTTGGAACCACGGCGTAGACGTGGCCGGTCGGCGACACCACCGCGGCGAACAGTCGCGTGAAATAGCCGCCGCCCGCGGCGTAGTCCGCCACCCGATCACCGGATTTGACACCGGCGAACGCCAGGGTCTCGGCGGGTTTGCGATCGGCATCGCGCGCGCGGTCGCTCTCGGGACGCGCCTGATCGGCGATTGCGGCGGAGATTACAGCGGCATCGGCGCTCTGTGCCGGCTCGGCGCGGCCGGCGTGCAGGGCTGCCGTAGCCAGTGCGCCGCTCAGCAGGACGATGGCAATTCGATTCATGTTCATGGCTCCTCGGTGCCGGTTTGTGCGGTGACGCAATGAGGCGCCCGCCGCGTGCGTTTGCGAAGGCTGTCGCCGGCGCGATCGTCCCTACGTGCGACGGATTGGTCCCGGACCATTCCGGCCGCGCGCCGCAGCCAGCAGGCCGGGAGTAAAGTAGCGGCCGTATGAATACCAGCCGTTACCGGCCCGAGCTTGCGCTGCTGAGCGGCTTCTGGGCGTATGTAACGCTCTCCGACGTCCTCTACGGCGCCAGCATGCAGGCGAGCCTGGCCTCGGCCGGCGTGCCGCATTTCTTTGCGCCCTGGAGCGCGCGCCTGGTGCAGCACGTACTGCTGTATCCGCCGCTGCTGCTGTGCATGTGGCTGTCGCGGCTGATCGGATGGCGGCCGGCCTGGCGCAGCATTCCACTGCAGATCGTGTGCGGCCTGGCGTTCGCCTCACTGGCCAGTCCGGCGATGGATCTCGGCCACTGGGTGGTCGGCCGGGCCGGTTCGTTCCGCATGCCGCAAGGTTTTATCTGGCTCGCCAGCGTCACCAACTTCCTGTTCAACTATGGCTTCTGTCTGGCACTGCTGTCGGGTTTCGACTTCTACCGGCGGCTGCGCGATTCGCAGCTTCGCTCCGAGGCGCTCGAACACTCGTTGAGTGCTGCGCAGCTCTCGGCACTGCGCATGCAGCTCTCGCCGCACACGCTGTTCAACCTGCTGCACACGATTCGCGGCAACATCATCTGGGACCCGGCTGCGGCACAGTCGATGATCGTGCAACTTGGCGACCTGCTGCGGCGGCTGCTGCGTGCCGGCGAACGTGACCTGGCGCGGCTATCCGACGAGATCGATTGCGCTCGTCTGTACCTGCAGTTGCAGCAACGGCGGTTTGCCGACCGGCTGACGGTGGAGGTGCCGGCGCGTGAGGCGTTGCCCTCGGTGTGGGTACCGAGTCTGCTGTTGCAGCCGTTGATCGAGAACGCCGTCGTGCATGGATTGGCGCATCACGAGGGTGCCGTGGTCGTGCACGTCGGCGCACAGGTTCAGGGTGACGCACTGCAGCTGCGCGTGGTCAATACCGTGGCGCCGCAGCGCCCGGCGATCGCGGCGGCGCAGGGTGGCATCGGCCTGCGCAATCTGCGCCAGCGCCTGGCCATTCAGTTCGCGGGTGGCGCCAGCTTCAGCGCTGCAACCGGACCCGACCAGAACTGGATCGCCGAGATCCGCATGCCGCTGCTGTTCGATGGCACCTGAAGCTGTCCTCGAGGTCGTCATCGTCGATGACGAGCCGGCCTCGCGGCGCACACTCAAGGAGTGTTGCGAGCGCGAGCCTGACCTGCGCGTGATCGGTGAATATGCCGACAGTCGCAGCGCCATCGCGGCGCTCCGCGCGCATCCGCCGGCTCTGCTGTTTCTCGATATCCAGATCGATTCGCAGACCGGTATCGAAATAGCGCGCGCGCTCGATCCGGCGACGCTGCCGCAGATCGTATTCGTGACCGCGTACGACCAATACGCGCTCGAGGCCTTCGAGGTCAGTGCCATTGACTACCTGCTCAAGCCATTCGACGACGACCGCTTCCAGACGACGCTGGCGCGTGTGCGCAGCCGCCATCACGCTGGCAATCGCGCCCAGCAGCACACGGCCCTCGCGGGCCTGCTGGCGCAGCTCGAAAGCAGTGTGCGTTCGAACTACGACGCCCGCCCACGCGTGATTGCCGAGGCCAACGGCCGCATGCATGTGCTCGACGCGGCGCAGATCGAGCTGATCGAGTCCGACAGAAATTACGTAAAGATTGCCGTAGGTCGTGCGCAGTATTCGACTCGCAGCACACTTCAACAGGCAGAGCAGTGGCTACAATCCCAGCCAATGTTGAAGATCAGTCGGTCGTGTCTGGTCAACATGAACTACGTGCGGGAGATCAGTCAGACTCCGCGCGGTGATGCGATTCTGATGCTGGCGGGCGGCGCGACCGTCACCAGCAGCGAAGGTTACCGCGAAGCGGTACGGCAGTACTTGGATCGTATGCGGATCGGCGCCCGGGATCGGTCCGACTAGGCGGACCTGCCGGGCACGAGCGAGGCGACCTATCGGCGCTGCGCGCAGGCTGACGCCGGTCAGTCAGATCCCGAGGAACTTGTAAAAGATCCGGGTGGCACAGGCGCCGCCGGCAGGCCAGAGCGCGTAGGCCGGAATTTCTCCCGAGTACTGCCAGCCCCGACGCGCATACAGCCGCTCGGCAATTACCATCAAAATGGAGAAAAGGTCAACGGCGCGCGGCATCGCCATGGCGCATGCGGCTCCGAGTTGCGACGCCGAGCCAACCGGTGAACGAGCGGCTACGGCAAGATGCGCCGATAGACCAGAAAGCCGTACGCTCAGCGTGGCGCCGGACCGAGACTCATGTGCGCCGCGGTCACCACGACTTTTGTCAGCTGCTTCAGCGTCGGCACTTCGAGCCTTGCCACCTGCCAGTAAAGGGGCACGTGCACGTCGCGCCCCGGCACCAGCTCCACCAGGGAGCCCTCGGCCAGGTGGCGCTCGACCAGGCTGGCGGGGTTCATCGACCAGCCGACACCGGCGAGCGTTGCGTCGACGAAGCCCTGGGTTGACGGCAGCCAATGTGTCGGCGCATCAACTGGGCGGCGCGTATGCCGATACATCCAGGTCATCTGCAGCATGTCCTTGGGATTGAATCGAAGCACCGGCGCGCGCCCCAGGGTTGCGGCCGATACGCCGTCGGCAAAGTATTTGCGGACGAAGGACGGGCTGGCCACAGCCACATAGCGCAGCCGGCCCAATGCCGTGCAGTTGCTGCCTGGCGCAGGCTGCCTGTTAGCCGTGACGGCAGCAACCACCGCGCCCGATTTCAGCCACTCGAAGGTGTGTTCTTCGTCATCCAGTACGATGTCGAGCAGCGACGGCGAGAGTTCGGCGAACGCCGATATTGCAATGACGAACCAGGTGCCCATGCTGTCGGAGTTGACTGCCACGCGCAGCGTGGCGCGGTTGGTTCCGGTCTGAAGCCGCGGCAACGCCAGTCCCAGGTCCTGCTCCAGCAGCCTGACCCGATCAACGTGACGGTTGAGGAGCTGTCCCACGGGGGTGGGGTAGCAAGGCTGGCCGCGAACGATCAGCACGCAGCCAAGCCGCTCCTCGAGCTGCTTGATCCGCTGCGAGATTGCCGACGGCGTGACGTTCAGCACGCGTGCGGCGCGCTCGAACGAGCCCTCCCGGAGCACGGTGCTGACGGCAGTCAGAGACGCATAATCGAGCACGATTAGTTCTGCTTAATATGATTCTGAAAGTTTAACTGCACTAATCCCAAAGAGTTAGGCATATTTCTGCTCATGTTCTGGCCAGCCTTCAGCACCGGCTTCATCCTCAGTGCCACGCTGATCGTAGCCATTGGCGCCCAGAACGCCTTTGTGCTGCGGCAGGGCATCCGGCGGGAGCACGTGGGCGCCATCGTCGGCTTCTGTGCGCTGGCCGACCTGCTGCTGATCACCGCCGGTGTCGGCGGCCTTGCCATCGTGCTGCGGGACCTGCCGCAACTGACCTCGGTGCTGTCCCTGTTCGGTGCCGCCTTCCTGGGCTGGTACGGATTCAGATCGTTATGGCGCGCACTACGCCCGCAGGTGCTCGATGCCGCCAATGGCCGTGACCCTCTGTCGCTGCGCGCCGCCGTTACGCAGGCTGCCGGCTTCACCCTGCTCAATCCGCACGTCTATCTGGACACGCTGCTGCTGGTGGGGTCGGTCGGCGCACGCCAGCCGGCCGACGTACGCGTGTGGTTCGTGGGTGGTGCGGCGGCGGCGAGCGGTGTGTGGTTCACCTCACTCGGGTTCGGTGCCCGGCTGCTGGCACCGGTGTTCGCGCGGCCGCAGGCGTGGCGTGCGCTGGATACGCTGATCGGCGTAACGATGCTGGCGCTGGCGTCGCTGTTGCTGCTGCAGGCGCATCCATAGTGTCCTGTCTATAATCCTCTGGATGCATCGTGGTTCGAGTCGCGCGTGGTTCGCAGGCGGTGTGGCGGCGCTGGTGCACGCTGCAGGGGTGCTGGCGGCGGGGGCCATCGGCGCATCCGCATGGGACGACACGCCAGTGGCCCGCCTGGAAGCGCTGGCGCTCATTCAGACCCTCGACGCCCAGATCCTCTCGAGCAGCAGCGCAACGCTGATGCTCGAGCAGTGGTGCCGGCAGCATGGACTGGCCGATCCGCCGCTGATTCTGGCCCGCCGCACCGATACCGCTCCCGAGCCGCCGACGGCCGCGACCAGGGCGGATCTGCAGTTGGGTGCCCAAGACCAGGTGCGCTATCGCCGTGTCGAGCTCACTTGTGGCCGGCACATCCTTTCGGTTGCAGAAAACTGGTACGTGCCGCAGCGCCTGACAGCCGACATGAATCGGCAGCTCGATGGCCAGACACCGTTTGGCAAAGTGGTGCTGCCATTGCGGCCCCACCGGGAAACCATTGCCGCGCAGCTTCTCTGGTCGCCGCTGCCGGCGGGCTGGGAGGTTGGCACGGCGGTTCAGCCAGCGAGTGAGGGCCGACTGCAGCTGCCCGCCGCGCTGTTCGAGCACCGCGCGGTGCTCTACACGGCCGGGCATGTCGCCATTGCCGAAGTACACGAAGTCTATCAGCGCGACCTGCTGGCGTTTCCGCAGCCGCGCTGGCCGGATTCGCCGGCGCATTCCGGGCATTCGCTTGCTCCACAGCCCTGATGCCGGACCGCTACGACAGTGTTCTGGCCCTCGAACGCGACGCGCCGCGCGAATGGTGGCGCATCGTGCCGCGCGAAATACCGGGATCCGAGGTGCTGATCATCGCGCCGCACGGCGGCGGCATTGAAAACGGTACCAGCGAACTAGCGGCCACGATTGCCGGCGAGGATCACAATCTGTATTGCTTCGAGGGACTCCGGACCAGCGGCAATCGAGTGCTGCATGTGACCAGCCACCGGTTCGATGAGCCGCTGGCACTCGAACTCGCGGCGCGCTGCGCGATCGTCGTCAGCATTCATGGTTGCCGCGGCGTATCGGCGATTCACGTCGGCGGCCTCGACCGGCCGCTCGGTATGTCGCTTGCGGCCGCGTTTGCCGCCGCCGGCTATCCGGCCCGGCTGGAAGGTCATCCGTTTCCGGCAGTGCATCCGCAGAACATCTGCAATCGCGGGCGTCGACGTGCGGGCGTGCAGCTCGAGTTCTCCAGTGATCTGCGCGGCGAACAGCATCGTGCCCCGGTGGCGCAGATCGTGCGTCTGGCGATTGCCAGTGAGCTAGACGCGTCGCGATTCGAGCGCCAGTCCGACACCGAAAGCTACGAACACCCCGCCGGTGATACGGTCCAGCCAGGTTACGACCGCTGAGCGTTGCAACCAGCGGCCTAAGGATCGCGTCGCGAGGATCAGGCAGGCAAACCATGCCAGACCCTCGAGTACGTGGATGGCGGCCAGCATCAGTACATACGGCCCGACCGCCACATCCGCCGGCACGAACTGCGGTAGGAACGACACATAGAACACGCCAACTTTGGGATTCAACAGATTGGTCAGCGCTCCGCGCGCGAAGGCCGCGTGACCGGCGCGCGGCGGCGACAGCTCGGTCGGGAGTTTGTGCCGCGGCCGGCGCAGCAGCTTCACTCCGAGCCAGACGAGATAGGCCGCACCGGCCCAGCGCAGCAGTTCATAGGCCAGGCGGGACGCTTCGAGCAGCGCGCCGAGCCCGAGCGCCACCACCAGGGCCCATGCCAGGCAACCCAATCCGATGCCAAGCCCGGTAATTACTGCCGCACGCGGCCCATCGCTGGCAGCCGTGCGGAGCACGAGCATGGAGTCGAGCCCGGGTGCAATCGTGACGATTCCGGACGCGACTATGAAGGCGATCAGGGACGGTGCGATCGAATGCATGACTCAACCTCGAGGACGGATCTGGAACTGGTAGCGCACCTCGTTGCCCGGCGTACCGTCCGCGTGCCAGGTCCACTCGCGAAAGCTCACCTCGCCATCCCGGTCGACGATGAGGATGGTGGAGCTGCGCGTGCCATAACCGTCGCCGACGATGAAGGCACTGGAGAGCAGTCGCTCCCACTGCAGGCTGACGCCGGTTCTGGGCAGATCCGCATCGCTCGGCACGCGATCATCCCGCAGCAGTTCGAGCAGTGCGGAATCGTCCGGCACGCTCTTGAGCGCGTTGGCAAGCTGCGACTTGGCACGCTCAACCTTCGGCCACGGCGTGTCGAGCAGGTGGTTCGACAGGCCATAGATTCCTGGATCCAGCAGCCGGCTCGTGGCAGGAACGCTCTCGAAGACGCCGAGTTCGCGGCCGTTGGTCATGAGCATGTTGAATCCGGCGTAGCGCGCGCTGACGGACTGCAAATGCGCCAGGCGCGCTTTCATGGGAGCTTCCGACCCGAGCATTTCCAGCACCAGACCGCCGCGGCTGGGGGCCTGCGGCTTGTGCTGATCCGGATCGCGGTAATTGGTCAATGCGGCGATGATCCCCGTGCGCGTCACTCCGAGCCAGGTGCCGCCGGCTTCGAGATCCCGCCCGGCGAGAACATCGGGTCGGTCCCGCCACCAGTCCGCCGCCGCCGTCGGACGCCGATGGAACTCATCGCGATTGGCGGCGATCACGATCGGGTAATCCGGGTGCACCTGCCAGGCTGTCAGGATCAGGCACATGCGGCGAGCTGCTCCCGGATGGCCCGTATATCCGCCGGCGTCGTCCGGCAGCAGCCACCAATGAGGCGCGCGCCGGCGGTGTGCCAGGTGCAAGCCTGTGCCGCAAACTCCGGCACGAGATTGGCCGCCTGCGCATGCCAGCACTTGGCGACTGCGTCGTAGCGTTCGCCAGAATTGGGGTAGGCCAGCAGCGGTTTGGCGCTGTTCGCGTGCAGCCGCCGCAGCAATGACGGCACATGCTCGGGCGCGGTGCAGTTGACGCCGAGCGCGACCACCTGCGCGAAGCCGGCCAGGGCGTTTGCGCATTCGGCGATGTCCTGGCCCTCGCAGGTGTGGCTGCCATCCTGGCAGGAGAAGCTGATCCAGGCACTGCTCTGCGGGAACTCGTTCAGCAGCTGCGCCAGCACCAGCGCTTCCCGCAGGCTGGGCAAGGTTTCGCATGCCAGCAGATCGGGGCCCGCCGCCAGCAAGGCCGCCATGCGGGGGCGATGAAATGCCGCGAGCTCCTGATCAGTGAGCGCGTAGTTCCCGACATACTCCGAGCCATCGGCCAGCGCGGCGCCATAGGGACCCACCGAGGCCGCCACCAGCGGCCGCGGTGCCGAGGCAGGTGCCGTGCGTAGATAATCCTCGCGCGCGGCGCGCGCCAGCTGCACCGTCAGCGCCAGTAGCTGCGGCACTCGTTCGGCAGGAATGCCGCGGCGCGCGAATCCGGCGGCATGCGCCTGGTAGCTGGCGGTGGTCGCCACATCCGCACCGGCGCCGAAATAGTCGGCGTGCACCTGCCGGATCAGCTCGGGCTGATCCAGCAGCACCCGGGCCGACCACAATGGATCGTCGAGATCCGCGCCGCGGCGCTCCAGTTCCGTGGCCAGCGCACCGTCGAGAACCAGGTACGGTTTCTGCGACAGTGCATCGGCGATGGGATTATGAATGGTCACCAAACATCTCGCGCCGGAGTCTCAGGGCAGTAACGCGCGCGTCATTTTAAAGGAGAATGTTGCACTAAAGTCAGGCTTGTTGCGGCGGCGGCGCCGTGGGCCGTCGGCGTGGTCGGAACTGCGCCGGCGTTTGCGGCCGCGCAGCGGCGCAGCGGCGGCAGGTCAGGCGTCGTTGCGCACTGTGAGGTTGCGCACGCGCTGTGTCGGGCTGCCTTCAGCCATCTCGCTGGCCCGCTGCAGCAGCAGCCGTGCCTCACCCGCCGGCAACGCGCGGCTCAGCAGGAAGCCCTGTGACTGCGCGCATTGGTGTTCCTGCAGGAAACGGAACTGGGCGAAGGATTCGACACCTTCGGCAACGACGTCGACCTTGAGAGCCTTGGCCATCGATATGATCGCGACCGCGATGGCACGATCGTCACTGTCGTCCCCCAGGTCGCGCACGAACGAGCGATCCATCTTGAGGCGATCGATGGCCAGGTGATGCAGGCGCTGGAAGTTCGAGTAGCCGGTGCCAAAGTCGTCGATCGCCACCGACACGCCGATGGCGTGCAGCTCCTCGAGCACGCGCGTGGCACGCTTCTCGTCCATCATGACCATCGATTCGGTGACCTCGAGTTCGAGCATGCCGGTCGGCAGCCCGGTTTCGGCCAGGATGGTAGCCACCTGCGAAGCGAAGTTGTGCATGCCAAACTGCGCATTGGCGACATTGACCGCGATGCGCTCGATGGCGAGTTTTTCGTCGAACCATTTCTTGGCCTGCGCGCAGGCGGTCCGCAGCACCCATTCACCAATCGGGATGATGAGTCCGGCATCTTCCGCCACCGGTATGAAGTCGGTCGGCGGCACGACGCCCAGTTCGTCGTTGGTCCAGCGCAGCAGGGCTTCCATGCCGGTAACCTTGCCCGTGGACATGTCGATCTGCGGCTGGTAGTGCAACGTCAGTTCACCGCGCTCGAGCGCACCGCGCAGCTTGCCCTCGATGGTGTAGCGGTGCAGTGCGCCCTCGTTCATCGAAGCATCGAAGTAGGCATAGGTACCGGGCGAGCGGCGCTTGGCGAAGTACATCGCCAGGTCGGCGTGGCGCAGCAGGACCTCGGCATCGTTGCCGTCGGTCGGGAAGATCGCGATGCCGATGCTGGGAGTGATCACCACCGAATGCTTCGACAGTTTCATCGGCTCCTGCAGCGCGGCGATCAAGCGGTCGGCCACCTGTCCGGCATTCTCACTGCTGCCGATGTCGGGCAGCACCACCATGAACTCATCCCCGCCCAGGCGCCCCAGATCGCCGGGTCGGTCGACCGCCACCGCGTCGCTTGGGCGGCCATCACCTGAGCGCAATGCCTTGCGCAGCCGGTCGGCCGCTGTGACCAGCACCTCATCGCCAATAGCATGCCCGAGGGTGTCGTTGATGCGCTTGAAGTTGTCGAGGTCCACATACATGAGCGCCAGCGTGCGCCCGTGCTGCTGGGCCGCCGCCACTGCTCCCCGCAGCCGGGTGTGCGCCTGCTCGCGGTTGGGCAGGCCGGTGAGTGAATCGAAATACGCCAGGCGCGCGATGCGCCGTTCGGCGCGCCACTTGCTGGCGAGTGCGATCGCCATCTGCCGCACCTCGTGCGGATGGAACGGCTTCTGCAGGTAGGACAGCTTGTCTTCCGGCGGCACGCGACCGCCGATCTCGGTCGGGTCGATGTCCGAATAGGCGGTGCAGACCGCGATTTCGATCGCCGGGTCGAGCTCGCGGATGTGCGATGCGCACCAGATGCCGTCCGGCCCGGGCGACATGCGCATGTCGAGAAAAGCCACCGCGAAGGGGCGCTCGGCCGCCAGCGATTCGTGTACCGCGGCCACCGCCGCCTCCGCGCCCTTGCAGAATACGGCGTCGAAACTCAGCGCGTTGCTCGGCAGCCGCGGGCGCGAGGCCTGTGGACCGCCGGCGCCGAACAGTTTGGCGCCGAGGCTGCGGCGCGCCACCGCCGCGTCTTCCGACGGGCCGGTGAATATCTGTCGATAAGCATCGATGATGGAGGGCTCGTCATCGACGACCAGCACTCGTATCGGGAGATTGACAGTGTCAGACATGGTCATCCTCAGGCCGCCTTGGTGTCGGCTGCCTCCGTCGGTGTTGCTATGGGAACGACCAGGTGCATGGTGGCGCCATGCCCGGGTCCGTCGCTGCTGGCCCACATGCGTCCGCCGAGTGCATTGATGGCCGTGGCGCACCAATGCAGCCCGATGCCGCTGTTGCGCTTGCCCTCCTTGGTGCTGAAGCCGCGCTCGAAGATGCGCTCGATGTTATTGGGCTCGATGCCACAGCCCGTGTCCTGGCACTCCAGCAGCAGTTGGCGCTGGCGGTTCTCGGCCCGTATCGCCGCGGTAAAGCGCACGGTGCCGCGGCCGCAATTGGCGGCGCGGACCGCCTCGGCGGCGTTGATGATCAGGTTCTGAATGACGAGCCGCAGCACGGTGCGCGCGGTCCAGACCGGGCCCACTGTCTGCAGCGACCGGTCCAGTTCGATGTCGATGAGTTCGCGCCGATCGTCGGGGACGATCTCGAGGCTCTGGTGCACGATGGCAGGCAGCTCGACCGACTCCATGACCGTGCGTGCGTGCGAGGAGGGCAGTCGCTCGGAGAGAGCGGTCTGCACCATGCCCGCCTGCCGCGCCATCATGTCCACGTCGACCTCGGCGGCCTTGATGATGCCGGCGAGTTCGCCGCACGCCAGGCGCAGGAACTCGTCCAGATCGGCCTGTCGCTCGGGGCTGCCGCCCGCGCCGCATTCGGCCAGGGCGCGCTCCACATCCTCGGTCGGCGCGCGCTGCAATTGTTGCTTCAGCTTGGTGATGCGCACACCCAAGGGCGTCATCGCATTGCCGATATTGTGTAGTACGCCGCGCGAGAACTCGGCCATGCCGGCCTGGAAGCTGTTGTCGATGAGCTGGCGCCGAGACTCGGCCACCTTGCCCACCATGCGATCGAATTCCTGTGCCAGCGTGCCGATCTCGTCGCGTCGGCGGAGATTGAGCCGTGTCGTCAGATCGTCGCCCGAACCGATGGCGGTCGCGTGCTGGGTCACCTGCGCCAGTGGCGCAAACACGGTGTTGTTGAGCGCGAGCAGCGTCAGCAGCAGCACCGCCACCGCGGCGCCGATGGTAAATGCCATGGCGGCATCGACCGTGGTGCGGGCATTGGCTGTAATGGTGCGAGGTACGTCCACGCGCAAGGTCATGACCGGCTTTCCGTAGATGTCGTCGAACACGTGGTAGACCTGCGTGTTCTGCAGATCCGCCACGATGCGCTGGCGCTGGCCGGGTGCCGCGCCATCCGGCAGGAACGAGCCAGTCGGCCGACCGACCGTCCGCCACGTTACCAGCGAGACCGTCGTCTGCGCCCTGGCACCAATCTGCGTTATTTCGCGTGGGGTCAGCAGGCGGCCCATGATCACCAGGCCGCGCGCCGGCCCATGACCGTAACCGTCCAGGATGGGTGCCACCGCCGCCAGCAGCACGCCATGATTGGTGGCAATGAGCGCGTGGCTCGGGGTGGCATCGTGCAGGTTCTGGTTCCACGGTGAATCGCTGGGCAGCGAGCCGCCGGCAAACAGGTCCAGTGATATGGCTTCCGGGCTGACCGCGTCCTGGGCGGAGGACCAGCTGAATTTGCCGTTCATGTCGACGAATGCCAGCGCCGTGATGTGCAGCTGCTTCATCGCGATGGGATTCAGGTTTTCCTGCGAGTACTCCTTATTATGGTCCTGCATGAATCGATAGGTGTCGGCCCAGTTGCCCCAATCGTTGACCGACACTTGCAGGCCATCCAGTGCCAGCGCCAGACCCGCTTCCATGCGCTTCATGGCCGTGGCCGCGTTGTCGCGCTCGATCTGCTCGAAGCGCGGCAGCAGCAGCATCTCGCCCACGCACCACTCGACCAGTGCAAATACCAGAAACACTGCCGACAGCAGCACGATCACTTTGGCGCGTATGTTCAGGAGCCACTCCCACGGACTACAGCGCCAAAATATGACGCATGCTCACCGGGCTCGCTGTGATGCACTAGTTCGCGGGCCGTGACGTAAGTCACGTTTCCGGGCTATTCTTGCGGTTTCCCCGTGACGCGAGGGCTGCAGCAGTCGTCAGCGCGATTTCACGGGATCCACCTGCGGCGGAGGTGCCCATGCGCTACAACCTATTGGGTCAGACGGGTCTTTATGTTTCGGAGCTGTGCCTGGGTACCATGACGTTCGGCGGCAGTACCGGCATCTGGCAGGCCATCGGCGCCCTGCAGATCGACGCGGTCTGCACGCTGGTGCGCAAGTCCTTCGACGCCGGCATCAATTTCATCGATACCGCCAACGTCTATTCACTGGGCCAATCCGAGAGCTTGACCGGTGAGGCGCTGCGTCGGCTGGGTCTGCCGCGGGATGAGATCGTCATTGCCACCAAGGCCACGGGCAGCATGAGCGAGGCACCCAACGGTCGCGGCCAGTCGCGCTACCACCTGATGAGCGCTTTGGATGCCAGCCTGAAGCGATTGCAGCTCGATCACATCGACCTGTACCAGCTGCACGGCTACGACACGCTGACCCCGATCGAGGAAGTGCTGGCGGCGCTGAACGACATGGTGAGGTCCGGCAAGGTGCGCTACATCGGGCTCTGCAACATGTCCGCCTGGCACATCATGAAGGCGCTCGCGATCTCGGACCGCCGCGGCTGGGCGCGGTTCGAGAGTGTGCAGGCCTATTACACCATCGCCGGCCGGGATCTAGAGCGCGAGATCGTACCGCTGATGCAGGACCAGAAGCTCGGGCTGATGGTCTGGAGCCCACTGGCGGGCGGCCTGCTCAGTGGCAAATACGACGCGGAAGGCAAGGGCCCGGAAGGCGCGCGGCGCACGAGTTTCGACTTTCCGGTGGTCGACAAGGCGCGCACGGCCCGCTGTCTGGAAGTGATGCGCGGCGTGGCCCAGGCGCACGGAGTGTCGGTGGCGCGCATCGCGCTGGCATGGTTGCTGGCGAAGTCCTACGTGACCACGGTCATCATTGGTGCAAAAACCGTCGAGCAGCTCGACGACAATATCGCCTCGACGCAGGTGCAGCTGCGCGACGAGGAGCTCAAGCGGCTGGACGAAGCCAGTGCCCTGCCGCCCGAGTATCCGGGCTGGATGCTGAGCTTCCAGGGGCAGGCTCGGGCAAAGCCACCCGTCAAGGTCTGATGCGCAGGTGGAGCGGCGCCGCCGACCGACGCTGAGCCGTCCGCGACACGAACAACTTACGGTCGTTCCGTAGCGCGTTCGACCAGCACGTTCGTGTGCGCGGATTTCAGAAGCTCGACCGCGGCATCGGCCAGCGACTGCGTGCTGGCGGTCGGTTCCTCCAGGTCTCCCGGGTGGGGGTAGTAGCGCACGGCGATCGTGAACTCGTCGCCGCGAAGCTGCAGCCAGATCTCGTTGCCGTCCTGAGCGTACAGTATCTCGTGGCAGCGGCTGCCGCCGAGCGAGATCTCATAAGAGGCGTCCCGCGCCAGGTTCTCCTCGTTCATGAGACCAGTCGCCAGCTCGGCACAGAGTGTGTCGGCTGCCGAGGCCACAGTGGCCTTGTAGAACACCTCCGGCAGCACCGGCCGAAGTGACGCGCAGGCGGATAACAGCGCGCCGCTAGCAAGCGTCATCAGCCCCGCGTGAATGGTCCGGCGCGCCATCGGCATACATTACCGGTTATCCGCGACTACGCCACGATTTCCGATAGGCTATGATCTCCGACGCACTATGAAAATAGGTCTACGCCGACGCGAATTCGACCCACCGCATGCTGACGTCAACCATGCGCGCACGCCGCCCGCCGGTTTCTATACCGATGTTTCGCGGCTGACGCGCGAATTCAGGATGGTGCTGGCGCGCTCCTGGCAATACGTCGGCCGCACCGAGCAGCTGCGTGCGCACGGCGACTATTTCACCACGCGCATCGCGCGCGAACCGCTGCTGTTCGTGCGGGACGGGGACGCCATTCGGGGCTTCTTCAATGTCTGCCGTCACCGTGCCGGGCCGCTGGCACAGGGCTGCGGTCATTCGCCCCGCATCGTCTGCCGCTACCACGGTTGGAGCTACAGCCTGCAGGGGCAGCTCATGCGTGCGCCGGAAATGGAAGGCGCTGAGCCGTTCGACACTCTCAATATCCGCCTCGAACCCGTGCAGGTCCATGTCTGGGGCCCGATGATCTTCGCGGCGCTGGATCCGCAGACACCGCCGTTCGAGCGCTTTCATCCGCAGCTTGCCGGCGAGTGCGTACCGTTCCGGTTGGAGCGCATGCAGCATGTGATGACCCGGGATTATCCGGTTGCCGCCAACTGGAAGGTCTACGTCGACAACTATCTCGAGGGCTATCACGTCCCACTGGTGCACCCGGCGCTTAACCGGGAGATCGATTACAAGTCCTACGCAACCGTACTGGCTCCCAACCGTGTTCTGCAGCACGCGCCGATACGGCCGGAAACCGCGAGCCTCTACGCCCAGGCGCCGGGCGAGCCCGACGCCAGCTACTACTGGTTGTTCCCCAACATCATGCTCAATCTTTACGAGCGGCAGCTGCAGGTCAATGTCGTGCTGCCGGACGGCGTCGGCCACACCGTGGTGCGCTTCGAATGGTTCGCGCTCGATGCGGGGCCGGAGTTCGCGCACGACGCGCACTTTCAGAAACTGCTCGGGCTCACCGAAGTCGTGCAGGCAGAGGATGCCGGCATCTGCGAGGTTGTGCAGGGCAATTTCCAGTCAAGCGCGTATCGCTCCGGACCCTACTCGCCGGTGCGCGAGACCGGCGTGCATCATTTCCATCGGCTGCTGCTGGCACACTGACGATCGCAGGTCCCATGAAGCATCGGCCACGCAACCGATTGCTCCGGGCCCTGCATGCGCGGCCACGCCTGGTGATCGCCACCGCGGTGGCGGTGATGGTCGGCCTGCTGTTGCCAAAGTCGACGGCCGCGCACCTGGTGACGCGCGCGCTGATCGCGTGGAATACCGGCACGGTGCTGTACGTGGCTCTGGCGGCCATCATGATGGCGCGCTCGGACCCGCAGCGGATGCGCTATCGCGCCCAGTTGCAGGATGACGGGCGGGTCACGCTGCTGGTGCTGACGACGCTGACGGCCATGGCGAGCCTGGTAGCGATGGCGGGCGAGCTGGTCGTGTCGAAGGACATCCACGGTTTTCTCAAGGGCGCGCACATTGCACTCGCCGGTGTCACGGTGCTGTCCTCGTGGGCCTTCATCCAGATGATGTTCGCGCTGCATTATGCGCACGACTACTATGCCGCCGCCTGCCACGATCGTCCGCCGGGGCTGCGCTTTCCCGACGACCCCGAGCCAGACTACGGCGATTTTTTTTACTTTTCCGCCATTATCGGAACCTCCGGGCAGACCGCCGACGTGTCATTCGCCAGCAAGCCAATGCGACGCGTCGGCACACTGCATTGCATTCTGGCGTACCTGTTCAACACCACCGTGCTGGCGATGCTGATCAACATCGCTGCCAGCCTGTTCTAGCCGGAAGCGGCGATGGATACCCAGCGGCCGCCGCCACGACTGCTCTCGACAGCGGCGGCGATGAAGCGCAAACCGCGTACGCCATCGTCAACGGTTGGATAGTTGCGGTAGGGCTCCAGGCCCGCGGCGACTCGACGCACGTCCTCGATAAAGGCGCCATACAGGTTCGCGAAGGCCTCCAGGTACCCTTCCGGATGGCCGGGCGGCAGCCGCGAGGCGCGGCGCGCTGCCTCGGCCAGGTAGCCGTGGCCGGCGCGCTGCCGGCTCCAGGGTTCAGCCTTGGGCTTGTAAATCAGCGTACCGGGATCGGCCTGACACCATTCGAGTCCGGCCTGCGTGCCGTAAATGCGCAAGGCCATGTGATTTTCCTCGCCACACGCTATCTGCGAGCAGACCAGCGTGCCCTTAGCACCCCCTTCCAGCCGTAGCAGCATGTTGGCGTCATCGTCCAGCCTGCGACCGGCCACGAAAGTGCTGAGGTCCGCACACAGCTCGCTTATCTTGCGGCCAGTGACGAACTGGAGCAGGTTTTCGGCGTGGGTGCCGATGTCGCCGACACAGCCGGCGAGACCAGCGCGCGCCGGATCGGTACGCCAGCCAGCCTGCTTGGAGCCTCTGTCCTCGACGCGCTCCATGAGCCAGTCCTGGGTGTATTCCACCATCACCTTGCGCAGTTCTCCGAGTGCGCCATCGAGCATCAGGGCGCGCGCCTGGCGGATGGCCGGATAGCCGGTGTAATTGTGCGTCAGCGCGAACAGGCGCTGGCGGCGGTCAACCAGGGCCGCGAGCGCCAGGCCTTCCTCGAGAGAATGTGCCAGCGGTTTGTCGCAGACGACGTGAATGCCGGCCTCGAGAAAGCAGCGCGCCACCGGGTAATGCAGGTGATTGGGCGTCGCCACGATGACGAAATCGATGCCATCGTTCCGCTGCGCTTCGGCTTCGGCCATGTGGGCATAGCTGTCATAACTTCTCTCGAGGTTCCAGACCGCGGCACTTTGCCGGGCGGTCTCGGGATCAGCGGACAGGGCGCCGGCGATGATCGTCGCCTGCCCGTCCAGTTCCGCCGCCATGCGATGCACGCTGCCGATGAAAGCGCCGCGGCCGCCGCCGACGATGCCGGCGCGCAGCCGGCGGTTGTCGCTGGTCATGATCGGGGTCCCCGCGGCTCGAGCAAGTCGGCGAGCCGCGCCAGCGTCTGATGACCGCCCTCGATGGCGCCGTAGTGCCTGGCGATGGCGTCGCGCTCGGCGGCAGTCGGAAACACCATGTCGATGAGCACGCGCGTCGTGTCCTCGCCCAGCGCCGTGAATGTCCAGGTGGATTCGAATTGCGCCCGCGGCCGGTCGGCCGCACCGCCACCGTGGGTGAATATGATGCGCTCCGGCGCAATCACTTCGCGAAACACGCTCCGATTCGGGTAGTCGGTGCCGTCCGGTCCATGCATGACGTACTGCCACACACCGCCCGGACGCACGTCCATGACCTCGACGGTGGTGGAAAACCCATTTGGTCCCCACCATCGGATGATCTGCTTGGGATCGGTCCAGGCCTGCCACACCAGCGCACGCGGTGCGTGGAGGGTGCGCTCTATCAGAATCCGCCGATCGAAATCCGGGTGCGTGGCACTTGAGCTTCGCGTGGCATCAGCGCCTTTTGCGGCCATGGTCGGTCTCCTTTGCGTTGATGGTTTGCAGGTAGCTGTCCAGACGATCGAGGCTCTGTTCCCAGAACTGGCGGAAGTCTCCGACCCAGTCCGCCACGCCCTTGAGAGGAGCGGCCTTCAGGCGGCACGGGCGCCACTGCGCCTGTCGCCCGCGCGTGATGAGTCCGGCCCGTTCGAGCACCTTGAGGTGCTTGGTAACGGCCGGCAGCGTCATTCGAAAGGGCTGCGCCAGCTCGGTAACCGTGGTTTCACCGTGCACCAGTCGCGCCAGAATGGCGCGCCGCGTGGGATCGGCGAGCGCAGCGAAAGTGGTACTGAGGCGATCGATCGGCACTTAAATTTACCCATTGGTTAATTAACTCGAAGGTAAATTAACATGTTGCCCTCTCGGCGGTCCAGGATGATCGTGACATCCGCCCCCGCTAAGTGCGTGCGCCACCGGCCTGCGCCAGAAAGATCGGTGGTGGACGTCATATGGTGATGCGCTCATAAGGAAATGCGTCTAACCCCGCACGTTTGCAGTGCAATAGCTCATGCGACCGCAATAATTATCGCGTACAGTGCCTGTCACCACTGTTGGCACGCAGGTTGCTTCACTTACTCCATGCAAACGCCGTCGCTCCGGTTTCTGAAGACGTTCCACATTGCCGCCAAACGCGGCAGCTTCAAGGCTGCCGCGGAGGAACTGTGTGTGACCGCTTCCGCCGTGAGCCACCAGATCAAGGCGCTCGAGCAGCAGCTCGGCGTCACCTTGTTCAATCGCGGCGCGCGCTCGCTGTCACTGAGTGCGGCCGGGGCGCTGTACCTCGAGAACATCGACGCGGTGTTCTCGCGGTTGGAGCTGGTGACGGAGCAGATCAAGCGTCGCTTCAGCCGCGCCGTCGTGCGCTTGCAGGTGCCACCGTTCTTCGCCAGTGAGCTGCTGGTGCCGCGGCTCAGTACCTTCGGGGCGCTTCACAATGACATCGACATCCAGATCGAGACCGACATTGCGCCAAACAAGGAGCACGCGTCGGACGCGGACGTCTCGGTCGTCGTAGGCACGGGACAATGGCCCGATGTGCAGGCCACGCGGTTGTTCCCGCAGACCTACGTCGTGGCCTGTTCGCCGGAACGGGCCCGCCAGGCACGCATTCACAGCGTTACCGATCTCGTCAGCCAGCCGTTGATTGCGCACAATCGCCGCCGCGATCTGTGGGATCGCTGGGCCACGATGATGGGCGTCGAGGCGCTGCGTCCGAAGCAGATCATCGAGTTCAACTCCATGGCTTCGATCGTGCATGCGGCCGAGCAGGGCGTGGGGGTCGCGCTGGTGTCCGCGCCGGTGGCGGCGCAGCGGCTCGCCAATGGCTCGCTCGTCCGGGTGTTCGAGCAGGAGCTCGTCACCGGCGACGCGTACTACCTGGTGACGCGGCCCGAAGATGCACAGCGCCTGGGCGTCCGCGCGCTGATCGGCTGGATGTTGCAGCAATTCGGTGCCGAGAACTGGCTGCCGGCGCCAGCCGAGCTTTCCAGTGCGGCGTGAAGCGCGGATGGCTGAGCTGAGTTTACGCTTGAGCGCTATTTGATCGTTTGTTGCGCTGCTTCGCCGGCGCTAGGTTCTTCGATGACGAGACACCCTCGCTTTTGGAGAGCTGACAATGAAACGATCCCCAGTACTGTCGCTTCTGCTTATGGGCGGAATCGCTGCGCTCCCGGACGTGGGCGCTGCGGCGACGCAATCCCAGGCCTCCCTGGCCATGAACCGCTGCGTCAGCGCATTTATGCAATCGATGGCGCAGCACTCGATGAACGTCAAGCTGCGGCAATCCCGCTTGCTGGGTCCCCCAAGCTCGCCGAGTCTGCGGACGCCGGCTGCCGCTGATCTGGTGCTGACCGCATCCGATGCGCATGACAATCATACCGTGGCGCGCGCGATTTGCCGGCTCGACGCCCGCGGACAGATGATTCGACTCGAAGAAGTATCAGTGGCCATCGACCCGATGCTGGACTGACGGCCAAGTCCTCACAAGACTCCGGCACCGGGCGGCTTCACGCCGCCCGGTGCCGTTATGGGCTTCGCGCTATCGGGTGCGCACCCTGATCAGGCCTTCCTGGGCCACACTTGCCAGGAGTTCACCGGAGCGCGCGAACACCAGCCCGCGATTGATCCCCCGGGCGCCACCGCTCCACGGGCTGTCCTGTGCGTACAGCAACCACTGCTCCATGTCGACGTCGTCGTGGAACCAGACGGCGTGGTCGAGGCTCGCGACCTGTATTCGCGGCGACAGCCAGTGTGCGCCGTGCGGCAGCAGCGCAGTGCCGAGCAGGTGGGCATCGGTGGCGTAGGTCAGCATGGCCCGTTGCAGCGCCGGATCCTTTGGGACGGGTGCAGTGGCCCGGAACCAGATGGTCTGACGGGGTTCGGTCGCGTGAGCGGCGGATGGTCTCTGCGGCGCCACGGGCCGATACTCGATGGCCCGAGGCGCCTTGAAAAGCGAGCGCACGTCCGCAGGGACTTCGTCGCTCCATTCCTCCCACAGTTCTGCCTCAGCACGTAGCTTCTCGGGCGCAGGCACGTCGGGCATGGCGATCTGGTGGTGCAAGCCCGACTCGGCGATGTGAAAAGACGCGGCAAGGTTCAGGATAGGTTGCCCATGCTGGATTGCCACCACGCGCCGCGACGTGAAGCTGCTGCCGTCCCGGTCCCGCTCCACTTGGTAGATGATGTTGTTCTGGGGGTCCCCCGGCCGCATGAAATAAGCGTGCAACGAATGTACCGGCCGTGCATCGTCTATCGTCATGGAGGCGGCCATCAAGGCTTGACCGAGCACCTGCCCCCCATAGACCCGCGTCCATGAGTTCCGGGCGTTGGTGCCTCGGAACAGATCCTTGTCGATGCGCTCGACATTGAGGATCTTCAGCAGCTCCCGCATGGGATCCGCGCCATTCTTCGAGTCTGACATGCCGCTCATCGTGCCGGGGGTTTGCGTGCCGCACAAGGGACCTGGTGCGCACGCGGGCGTCCCGTGGCGCCCGGTAGCCCCCCACGTGATACAATGAACGTTGTTCGGATAGTAGAACGAGGACGAGAGGTTCAGCGATAAATCGTAATCATTGCCCCTCGTCACACAGGTGTCGTTCGCAGCGGCTGACGCTGCATTTCGTCGAATGGGGAAATTCCGCTGCCAGGCCGTTGCTGCTGTTGCATGGCTGGCGCGATCACTGTCGCAGTTGGGATTGGGTCGCGGAACGGCTGAGCCGGGACTGGCGAGTGATCGCGCCGGATCTGCGCGGTCATGGAGACAGTGAGTGGTCCCCCGGTGGCGATTACACGATGCCGGGGTACATCTATGACTTGGCACAGCTTATTCAGCATTTGGACCTGGCAGAGCTCAGGCTCGTCGGTCATTCGCTCGGTGGCAACATCGCGCTCAGATATTCAGGACTGTTCCCGCGGCGGGTTGCCAGAATTGCGGCAATCGAGGGACTGGGGCCGTCACCAAAGATGCTTGCGGCCCGTCAAGCGCAAAGCCTGCAACAGCGCTGGAGTCTATGGCTCGACCAGCTGCGCCGCATCGACGTCGAGCCGTCGCGGCCGGGTTCGAGCTTCGATGACATGCTGAAGCGCATGCGCGACGCGAACGCTCATCTCAGCGAGGAACAGGTGCTGCATCTAACGACACACGGGGCCCGGCGCCGCGACGATGGAACCTGGAGCTGGAAGTACGATCCCTACGTCAGAATTCAGCCGCCCGTGGATTTGCACCCTGATGAGCTGCATCGGCTCTGGCATTCGATTGAATGTCCGACCCTGCTGTGCTACGGCGAGGACAGCTGGGCCTCGAACCCTGCGAAGGACGGTCGTGCGTCTCACTTTCGCAACGCACGCGTCGCGACCTTTGCCGGCGCCGGTCACTGGCTGCATCACGATCAGCGGGAAGCGTTCATGACGGAGGTGGGCAAATTTCTGGCTGATGATGGAGTGGTTGCATGAGCACGATTCTGGTGGGCATCAAGCGCGTCATCGATTACAGCGTGCGTGTGCGCGTCAAGCCCGATGGTTCAGGCGTGGTCACCGAGGGGGTCAAGATGAGCATCAACC